>JAAEOA010000190.1 GCA_024223715.1 bacterium
CGGTTGGGATTCAGGAACAGCCAGCAGCTCAATCAACTGCCGGCGGGAAAAAGTCTTCAACAGTCCCGGATCATCTTCCTTAACCACACCGTTCATCAGGTTTTTCTTCCTTTCAATGATAGCGGACATTTTTTCTTCCAGGGTGCCTTCCGTGACGAGCTTGAAAACCTGAACCCCGCGTTTCTGGCCGATGCGGTGGACGCGATCGGTGGCCTGGTCTTCCCTGGCCGCATTCCACCAGCGATCGTAGTGGATGACAACCGAAGCGGCCACCAGATCGATGCCGGTGCCCCCGGCCTTCAGACTACCGACGAATACCCGGCAGGCGTCATCATTGTTGAACCGAGCGATGATTTTACCGCGGTTGCGGCTGGCGCCGGTCAAGGTTGCGAAGTCCACCTCATTTTGGGCCAGATGTTTTTCCATGATGCGGATCATCTTAAGATACTGGCTGTAGACCACCACCTTCTGCCCGCTGTCAAGGGATTCGGCCAGAAGTTCTTTGAAAAGCTCCCATTTCCCCGATTGGAATTGGTCATAATTTTCGCTGTTGGTTTCTACCGTGGCGGGGTGGTTGCAAATTTGCTTGAGCAAAGTGAGCAGGGCAAATATATGAATATAAGGCACGGACTCTTTGGGTTTTTTTAATAGCTGAACCAATTCATGAC
>JAAEOA010000191.1 GCA_024223715.1 bacterium
ATCTCCAGGAGTGGTTGATTGGCCACTATGTTTGCAGTCGGCATCAGGAACATAAAATTGCAAATTTGGTTTGGATGAACTCCCAAGTGCCACCGCGTTCGGAAGGCGTTAAACTGAAAATGGATAATTATCCAGTTATGGCTTTTTGGGGAGGAATTGGTGGCTTATCTTGGTCATTACCTTATGTTAATTTCATTGATTTGTTTGGGCTAAACGATCGTGTTATCGCTAGGTCTCCTGCCGTGTCCAATAGTACTCGCCGTATGGCTCATGATCGGATTGCCCCTGGAGGGTATGTCGATTGTTTTAAGCCCAATGTGGAATTAAATCCAAGGGGTGGTATAAGGGTCATTCCCAGACCTTCTCCTCTCACCTCTGACGAAATAACTAATTGTGAAACAAAGTGGTGGGATTTGATTGATTCAAAATAAGCGATTGTTGTCGTAAATGAACTTTTGAAGTTCCAGGAAAAGAAAATCCTCTAAAACCATTACAGGGAATACCATGCGGACTGTCAAACCTCTTTAGAAATGTCACATGTTTTAACTCATTAGAAATGTCACATTGTTCCCCCCCCAATTGAACGGTAAGGTCGAAAGGTCTCATAGATCGGACCAGGAGGAGTTCTATCAACTGCTGGACTACACTGACGACGTAGACCTCAGCAAGAAGCTCGAGGTCTGGGAACACTTCTACAACTTCAACCGGCCCCATGGAGCGCACCAAGGAAAAACTCCATACGAAGCTCTGAGAATTATGTTAAAGTAGAGCAATAATTCTGTCCGGAGAGGAGTGCTATATTACAAGGACGACCCTACCCGGGCACGAAGGGGGAAACCCCGGAAACAGACAAGGGGAGTTCTGCGGGTTACCCAGCCAGTCCTCGACCCTCCAAGGGAACAGGTCAGACAAGCGAAAATTTGACCGTTCTCAATAAATAATTTCGGTACCCTCTCTCAAGTACTTCAAATATTCCCCATATGAAAATGCACGGTCTCTACTACGCCCACTTGTCTCTGTCAAAATTCCGGAATCAACCAAGGAGTTGATTGCTTTAGCCGCTGTTGGGCGGGTTGTACCACATATCCGCACTGCTGATTTCACAGTTACAATAGGATTCTGAGGCAGGCTTTCAAATAAACGCGCACCAACTACTGTAGCGTTCCCTGATTCCAAATATCTAATCCGATCTTTCGAAAGGGTTTCAAACAAGGCCGCAATCAATTTCACAGATTCATCTGATACAACGGCAATGCCTTCAAGAAAATAAGCCAACCATCCTTCCCAATCGCCATTTGTCCGAATTGCGGCAAGTCTCTTATAATATTCCTCTCTATGCCGTTTGAAAAACAAACTGAGGTAGAGCAGGGGTTCAGAAAGAAGAGCCCATTCTTCCAGGCATAAGGTGATAAGCAACCGCCCTAAGCGTCCATTTCCATCAAGATATGGATGGATGGTTTCAAATTGGGCATGCACAAGCCCCGCCTTGATCAATGGTGGTAAGGAATCATTTGAATTTAAGTACTTTTCAAGATGACCCAATAGGTTGGACAAGTGATGGGGTGCGGGGGGTACAAAGCTGGCATTACCGGGGCGAGTTCCACCAATCCAGTTTTGGGACCGTCGGACCAGGCCGGGTTGTTTGTATTGGCCTCTCGTGCCGGACATGAGTCGCTTATGTGCCCCATTAAAAAGGCGAGTTGAGAGAGGGAGCCCTCCTTTTCTATGTAATTGTCTGCGAGAATATTTCAAGGCCTCCAAGTAGTTACATATTTCTTCCACATGTTCAGGAGGCGCCTCGGTGTTTGCTTCAGCTTCTGTGGCCAATAAATCATCCAGTGATGCCTGGGTGCCTTCGATTTGTGAGCTGATGACTGCTTCCTTGCGAACAAAGGCGTAAACGAACCAATCCAAAGAAGGAACCATCTGCCCTGATGCTTCAAGCCGGCCGATATTGGATTCTGCAGTTTGAAGTAGTGATTCCAATTCATCAGCTATTTTAATTTTTGGATTTCCAGGAGGCAGATCATTGGGGATGAAGGCCTTGACGTTCTCCCCGGCCACATTTGTTGTTTCGTAAATTCCGGTTTTTCTTTTCATTGACCGATCCTTTGGTTAAGAAAGCATTGTTTCATAACTCACGGCGTTAGTAAAGAAATCTTTTTTATTGTAGAAAGTAAGAAAGGAATCTTGTTTTTGGCTTAAGTGCTTAAGTAAGGTGGAGGCAATTCCGGGTTCTCAGAAAATAGTTCCTTTTCCAGTCTCACCCGAGTACCCGGTCCGGCGCAATAGTGCCTAGCCGAAAGTGGCTCCAGCATGATAGGCCCCATAACTCTTGACGCGAAGCGCACAGGAACGCGTAGTGCGGGAAATCCGCACGCTGCGTATGAAGTGGCGGGGATTGGAAACGGAATTACGGACGACCCTACACGGGCACGAAGGGGGAAACCCCGGACACAGACAAGGGGAGTCCTGCGGGTTGCCGCCCCAGTCCTCGATCCTACCAGGCAAGGAAAAGACCAAAATGGTAGCCCCGTCGCTTCCGGCTCCTACCTGCTGCGTATGACCACCAATAACGAAGCCTCATCAACAAAGATGATGCTTGTCAGATGAGAGTTTCCATTTTTCTGTGTGATTAGAATAAAAATCTGGTCAGTATTAATCACAAACCCCACAAACCACCAACCCAGCCAACTGCATCCCAAAACTAGCCGTAATATGCATAGCCGACCCGTGCGTAACCTCTCTCAAATGCCCTTCCCCAGTTACAATCTTAGCCGGCGGCAATTCCTCAGCCGAAAAGACAACCTTAAAATCCCCCTCAAACCCAGCCTGCCGCAAATTCCTGCGAATAGTCCTGGCCAACCGGCATCCATGCGACTCCCAAATAGAAGCCACTTCAATTTGAGCAGCATCCATTTTCGAAGCCGCCCCCATGGCCGAAAAAAGCGTCGCGGGAATAGTAATTTCAAACGCATAGTCCCCTTCTTTTGACCGAAAGCAGACCCCATTCTACCACATTTTCAGAACAACCTCAATTCATCCTGATTTACCCTGCCTGCAAAAACCCGACAACCCACCCAATCTTCCCCCATTATACCATCTCTCACTGAATTCCAGACACACCCCAGCCTCAACCGGTTTAACGCCATCCGGAAATCACCGCTGC
>JAAEOA010000192.1 GCA_024223715.1 bacterium
AAGCCGGGGTGGATTTGCTGGTGGTCGACACAGCCCACGGGCACAGTCGAAACGTTTTGGATATGGTCAAGACCATCAAAGCCAAATATGTCAACAGTCAGGTTTTGGCTGGAAATATTGCCACTGCCAAAGCGGCTCAGGCATTGATTGATGCTGGAGCGGATGGAGTGAAGGTTGGCATTGGCCCGGGTAGCATTTGCACCACTCGCATAGTTGCTGGTGTGGGAGTTCCCCAAATAACCGCCATTATGGATGTGGCTGAAGTGACCCGGAAGAATAACATTCCTTTAATTGCCGATGGTGGTATCCGGTATAGTGGCGATGTGGCCAAGGCTATTGCCGTGGGTGCTGATGTTGTTATGGCTGGCTCCCTGTTGGCCGGAACCGATGAATCTCCTGGCGAGAAGATTCTCTTTGAAGGTAGGGTTTATAAGACCTATCGGGGCATGGGATCTCTGGGTGCCATGCAAAAAGGCAGCAAAGACAGATATTCTCAGGGTGATGTTACCGATGCCGAAAAATTGGTACCTGAAGGTATTGAAGGCCGTGTCCCCTACAAGGGACGCACTCGGGATGTTCTGTATCAAATGGTTGGCGGATTGCGCAGTGGCATGGGGTACTGCGGGTGCAATGATATTCCTTCTTTCCAAAATAATTCAGAGTTGGTTCGAGCTACGGGCGCGGGCATGGCTGAGAGTCATCCTCACGATGTTCAGATTACCAAAGAAGCCCCAAATTACGGGAAGGGTGCCCGTTAGTTTTTCTGTTCTCAGGGAAACAAAGAAGGCCCGGATAACCCGGGCCTTCTTTATGTTTTTTGGTGGTTGATCAGGCGGGGACCAGTTCTTTTTCTTTTGTCGTTTGAACTTCCTGAATCAAACCTTTGACATCTTCCGGATCACAGATTCGACCGGAATCCAGGACCTGAACCGAAGAATTGTCTGTGGTGCGGCGCCCAATGTACCCTACCAAATTGTTGGCCACTCCGTTGTCCAGCCCATGGGGCAATTTTTCCGTTGTACCGGGAGCCAGGAATTCCACAGCTTTGACCATGTCCAGAACTACGGCATAATCAAAGTTCGGGGTCTCTACAATCATGGCAATTTCACGAGCTGATTCGGTCATGTGCTTGCGCATATTTGCAAAGAGGTTAACCATGACATTCAGTTCATTTTCTTTAGCATCGTCGACCATTTTTTTGGCTTTTGGGTGGTTGTCCTGAGCTTGGTATTTTTCCACTTCTTGTGCGATGGCGTGAATTTTGCGATGGGGTCGATCGAACTTGCGCAAAATTGCTCTGGCACTGCTGTCGTCGGTTTCGTAATTGTCGTACCATTTTCCAAAGTCACATTTGTGGGGGTCCGAAGTCAGCTTGAAGGGCCGGTTTTCTGTAATGGAGGCATCCAACTCATCCAGCCAATTCCGATGATCCTGTTCACGCTGTTCCAGCATTTTCAGAAAATTGACCAATTCAACTGTTGTCGATGTGTAGCCCAGTCTGACGCGTAAGTCAATCAACGGCAATACCTTACCACGCAGATTGATGATTCCGCGGACATACTCCGGTGCTTGAGGCACTGGGCGTACCGAGGGCACGGGCACCATATTGCTTACATACTTGGAGGTAATAGCGTATTGGTTGTCTTTGATGACAAAGGTCACCAGTGGATAATCGTCGTCGTAGAACATTTCAACTCCCCTTTCGTGGTTGCTATATCGGCCACGTAGGATGAAACTTAACTGATAATGATAAAGGATTATTTATTTATGAAATCACGTTTGGCCATAGTCCGGGGAAGGGCTTTGAAGTATCGAATTCGTCGGCACCCGAGGGCCCGCAAGTGGAAGGTTACAGTTAGTGAAGATCAGGGTGTTGTGGTGACGGTTCCCCGAGGCCAAACCCTGGCTGAAGTGGATTCCCTAATGAAGGAATGGGAAGAATGGTTGGAAGAACAGGTTAATAAAACGGGTGTCTGGGAAGGGCCCATTTTACGTTCTTTGGCCACTGATTCTGAAATTCACTGGATGGGGCGACCGAGGAAATTGAAAATATCGGCTTTGGATAACAGCCGCAGCCGCAACAAAATTCATTTTTGTGGTGATCAGTTGCTTATGGAGTTGAATCCGCTGGATGTTCTGACACCCCGGCCGGCTTTGATCCGCTTTTTGAAGAAACAAGCCAAGGAAGATTTGCTTTGGAGGGTGGAATACTGGTCTTGCCTTACCGGGCTTGTTGCCAAAAAAATTATTGTTGGGGAACGGAAAACCCGATGGGGGAGCTGTTCCCGCAACGGAACTCTGTCCTTTTGTTATCGCTTGGTCATGGCCCCACCCAATGTGATAGATTCTGTCGTGGTGCATGAATTATGTCATTTGAAACACCACAATCATGGGGCGGGATTTTACGCCCTACTGGAAAGCATTTTGCCGAAGTACCATCAGACAACTGGGTGGTTGCGGGATAATGCCCGGCATTTAGAGCTTTAGTTTTCAGGAGCGTTGCCTGTTGACATTGCCAGATGACACCCTTGATAATCTACCCCCATTGCGAGTACTCTGGAAATCCAGAATCACGACCCACTTTGCAAAGGAAGAACCATGACTCCGGCCTGGAACCATAATCGAATCTGTTCTCTGTTGAATATCGAGTTTCCTGTCATCCAGGGAGGAATGGTTTACAATAGCGGAGCCCGCCTGGTGGCAGCAGTGGCCAATTCCGGTGGCATGGGACTTTTGGGCAGCGGCAGCATGCGTCCTGATTTACTGCGCGACCAGATTCGCAAGGCAAAAACTCTGACCGAAAAACCTTTTGGCATCAATTTGCCTCTTCTTTACAGTAACAGTCCGGAAAACATGAAAGTGGCTCTTGAAGAGGGTATAAGGGTTTTTTTTACTTCTGCCGGGTCGCCCAAAAGAGCTATCGCTCCTTTAAAAAAAGCAGGTTGTGTGGTGGTTCATGTGGCTGCCAGTGCCGCTTTGGCCAAAAAATGTGAAGACGCGGGTTGTGACGCCGTGGTTGTTGAAGGGTTTGAAGCGGGAGGTCATAACGGCCGGGAAGAATTGACCACCATGGTTCTGGTGCCTGAATGTGTTCAGAGCCTGAAAATCCCAATTATCGCCGCGGGGGGAATTGCCTGTGGGAAGCAAATGCTGGCTGCCATGGCGCTGGGTGCGGACGCAGTGCAAATAGGTTCCCGTTTCGCCATAACCCAGGAAAGCAGCGGACACGATAATTATAAGAAGGCTGTGGTTGAAGCCGGTTCCCAGGACACACATTTGGTTTTGAAGAAACACGTTCCGGTACGCTTGCTGCAAAATTCTTTCCGGGATGAAATCATGGAGCTGGAAAACCGTGGCGCCAGCCGCGAAAAGTTGTTTGAAGCTCTTGGCACAGGTCGGGCCCGAGCTGGCATGCTGCATGGCGACCTGAAAAAGGGAGAACTGGAAATCGGTCAGGTTGCGGGGCTTATTAATGATGTTCCTACCGTGGCCGAATTCATGACCCGCCTGCTGGCAGAATACGAATTGGCCAAAGCCGGACTATGTAAATTGTGAAAAACAAAAGCGACATCCAACCCACAGCCGTTTCTCAGGAACAACTACGCGCCTGGCTGGCTGGCCTATGTCCGGCCGCCGGTATTGAAATGATGGGTGCGGTGCCTTTGCCCTGTCCTCTGCCTCACCGAAAACACTGGGACCAGTGGATCCGACAGAACCGTTACGGCGGGTTGGAATATTTGGCCCGGGAACCGGATCATCGTGCGGACCCGCATTTGAATAATCCCTGGGCGAAGTCAGTCCTGGTGATGGCCCATCGATACACCGCCGGCTGGCCTGCGAACGATTCTGCTCCATCTTCCGGGGGGAAGGCCCCTGAGGCGAGTTCCTGGGTTCAGCGTGTATCAAGATACGCCCGTGGCGATGATTATCACAAAGTCCTGCTTAAGGCAATGAAACAGGTGCTACACGGTTTGAGGGCCGAACTTCCTGACCTGATTGCTTTCCCTGCAACAGACACCGGCCCGTATCTGGAAAGGGAATACGCCTGGCTTGCCGGTTTGGGTTTCCT
Source organism: bacterium (assembly GCA_024223715.1). Lineage (GTDB taxonomy): Bacteria > Krumholzibacteriota > Krumholzibacteriia > LZORAL124-64-63 > LZORAL124-64-63 > LZORAL124-64-63. Next base: position 4,070 of record JAAEOA010000192.1, read on the forward strand.
GGGCCACAACAATTGCCTTATTCATGAAAAATTGGGATCGGGTTTGTTTTTGGGTGTGGCACTGAGCAATCTGGAAATTCATGGTTTGCCCGAAGCAGGACAACCGGTTGCCGATGCTTTCTACAGCATGGCCCCTCGTCGGCGGATCCCCTTGGCCAGTTCCTTTGTTCCACCAGTGCACATGTGTGGATCGTGCACTCGTTGTCTCGATGCCTGTCCCACTGATGCCCTGGATATTAGCAAAGGTATGGACGCAGGGTTATGCCTCTCAAGTTGGTCTATTGAGTGGCGGGGCCAAGCCCCGGAAGGAATGGATCACAAACAAGGCGGATTGCTTTTTGGTTGTGATATTTGTCAGGCGGTTTGTCCCTGGAATAACAAGGCCGACAGGAATCGGGAGCATTGGGCCAGGGTCAATTCATCATACGAAGAATTGCCACATTATTGCGATCTGAAATTGTTGGATCTGGAAACAATTTCTGATGAAAAATTTCGAGAGTTTTTTCATAAGACCCCTCTTTGGAGGTGTCACCCTGAAGGCATGCGTCGCAATGCCCAAAGGGTTCGAAAGAATCTAAAAGGGGAGGATTAAACTATGAGTCCTCTGAACAATGATTCCGGAAACTTTCAGGCCCCACCGGCAGCCTGGTGGACGCCTCTGCCGGACAATAAAGTATCCTGCCAGTTGTGTCCCTTGCAATGCACTCTGAAGATAAATCAGCATGGACCCTGTGAAACCCGATTCAATTCAGAGGGCCAGATGAAACCTCTTCATTATGGCCAGATTGTGGCTGCGGCCACAGACCCCATTGAAAAAAAGCCACTGTACCATTTTCATCCCGGCAGTTTTATCACTTCGGTGGCCGCTCCCGGTTGTAACCTGCATTGCCGGTTTTGTCAGAACCACAACATCAGTCAGGGGAAAAATGCAGGGCGAAACACCGAGAGTGTTAGTGTTCAGGATGTGATAGATGTTGCATTTCAGGATAACTCGGTAGGTATCGCCTTTACTTACAGTGAGCCACTGGTCTGGTTTGAATTTGTTCGAGATTGTGCAGCCGAAGCCAAACAAAAAGGATTAAAAACGGTTTTGGTGACCAATGGTTTTCTGAACCCGGAACCCCTTGCCGAAATTCTCCCGTTCATCGATGCGGCAAACATCGATTTGAAAGCCATGGATAACGATTTTTACCGGAAAATCTGCAAGGCGGAATTGCAACCGGTATTGAAGGCTATCAGGCAGTTTCATGATGCAGGAGTGCATTTGGAACTGACAAATCTCTTAATTCCAGGACATAACGACTCACCAGAAGAAATTGACAAACTGGTGGACTTCATCGCCGACCTGAATCCTCAGATTCCCTTGCATTTCTCAGCTTACCACCCCGCGTGGAAAATGCAGGCCCCAGCAACTCCTGTATCGACTATGAAGCGAGTCAGGGAGCAGGCTGCAGTCAAACTGCCCTGGGTTTATCTGGGGAATGTACCAGGAGAAACCGGGCGCGATACCCTGTGCCCGCAATGCAATTTAACGGCCATACTGCGTACCGGCTTCAAAGCAAAAGTGAATCTGGCCGCCGAGGCTCATTGTCCCGGCTGTGGTTTTAATTTTCCCATTGTCAGCTGATGTTTGAAAAGGGCTAGTCGCCCGATCCCCAGTTTTCATCAATGTGGCTGGCTGTAACCCAGGTGGTGACGCCACCACGTACGAACCATTCACCCTTAACTTCCATCATGCGAGGATTTACCGCTTCAACCAGATCATCGAGAATGCTGTTGGTCACTTTTTCGTGGAAGGCACCTTCGTTGCGGTAAGACCAGAGGTACATTTTGAGGCTTTTCAGCTCAATACATTTGTCATTGGGAACATAGCTGATCCAAAAGTGGGCAAAATCCGGCTGGCCGGTTAAAGGGCACAGGCAAGTAAATTCAGGACAGTCAAATTCTATTTCGTAGTCTCGTTCGGGATTGGGATTGTCAAATACATCGAGATCTTTGCTGGGTTGACTTGGCATTTTTGGGCCTTTCAGTTGGAGAACGAGTGGTTTTCTTCACCCGGATATTAAGTCTTTGGGGCAATGTGTGCCAGCAGGAAACCAGCGTTTTTATTATCTGTTAATATATTAAATTAATGAATTAACGGGTTTGTTTTGGTGTTTTTGTTAAAAATCGGTTAATTTCAATAAGCAATTTGGTATTTCTGGGGACCGATTCAAATGGATCCTCATTATTTGGTCATTGAGGCCCAGCAAAGTGGAGAAAAACGTGAGTCAGCAGGAACCTATCTTATTTGACCGAAATGAAAATCGTTATGGCCCGTCTCCTGCTTGCATGTCGGTTCTTCAGAACGCAGACAAGGAACTTCTTTTTAACTACACCCGTGCTTTTCAGCAGGGCAACTATAGTGAGCTCTCCGTTCGCTTGAGTGAGATGCACCAAGTGGCTGAAAAACGGGTCATTTTGGGTTATGGATGTGAGGACATCCTCAAAGAAGCCGTTCACTATTTCCTGGATAAAGGCCGTACTATCCTGATCCCCTCGGCCAGCTGGTGGTATTACACTGCCATCGCCGATGAAGTGGGTGGCATTACCAAACAGTTCCCTCTGGTGGAAACTCCCGAGACCTATGAATTTGATGTGGACGCCCTGATTGCCCTGAAGGAAGAGCACAACCCGGGCATCGTTTTGATTGCTTCGCCCAACAACCCCACCGGAAACGTTCTTTCCCGTGAAGGGCTGCTGCGGGTTCTGGAAGCATATCAGGATACCCCGGTAATGCTGGACCAAGCCTACTTTGGCCACAATCCCAATGAAGAAGACGACTTCGGTGCTTTGACTGACCAGTATCCTAACCTGATTTTCCTGCGCACATTCAGCAAACTGTACGCCATGGCCGGGGTGCGTATCGGATACGCAGTAATTGGCCAGGGGCTGGGTGGCTTTCAAAAGTTCTGCGCCCGCAACCTGGGTTACAATCGTATTAGCGAAAGTCTGGCTTTGGCTGCACTGGATAGCCCAGAGTACTATGCTGATATTGCCGCTCGCATGGCTGCAGACCGCCAGGAAATGTACAAGGTTTTCCGGTCTCTCGGATGCGATGCCTTTGAATCTTCTGCCAATTTCATTCTGGTGAAATTCCCGAACTGGGTAGTCCCTCATTTGAAGGAAGCACTGGACAGCCAAGGCCTGATTATCAAATTCTTCAAGGAAGAATGCTTCCTGGGTTACGCTCGCATCAGTCTGGGTACCGATGAAGAAAATGCCCGGTTGCTGGCCGCAGTAAAAGACGCCTGGCCGGAAAAGAAAGCAGCCACTGTAGGATCTGAAGTCGCCTGATTCATCTTTAGGAAGATAAAACATGAGAGCAATTTTGCTTGCTGCCGGGCAGGCTACACGCCTGCGTCCGTTGACTGACAATTGTCCTAAATGTCTGTTGTCCATTGGCTCGGAAAGTATTCTGGAAAGAGCCGTTCGCCTGCTGGGAGAGCGCGGCATTCAGCAATTTACTGTTGTTGATGGCTTTTGCGGTAACATGATTCGCCGGACATTAAAGCAATCATTTCCCAGTTTCGATTTTCGTTTCATCCGCAATGAAGATTTCAGCACCACAAACAACGCCTGGTCTCTCATGCTGGCGGATTGTGCTGACAACGAGCCAATTTTTATGCTCGACAGCGACATTCTGTTTGAGCCAGCGGTGCTGGATATTTTGCTGGCCCACGATGCTCCCAATAGATTGGGTTTGAGAACCACCGGCTGCATTGGTGAAGAGGAAATGAAAATTTCTCTGGGCACCCGGGGCCAAGTGACAAATATCACAAAAGAAATGCCGGTTAGCGAAGCGGTGGGAGAGTCGGTGGGGCTGGAAGTTTTTTCTGGTGAGTTTGTGACGGCAATGAATAAGGTTCTCTGCCGCCGCATGAAAATTGATGGCCATGTGAATGAATATTACGAAGCAACTTTTTTGGAATTATTGCAGTCGGGGCATGATGTCATGCCTGTGGATCTAAAAAACACCCTTTGCATGGAAATTGATACGCCCGAGGATTTACAGACTGCCAGGGATGTTTTTAAGGCTCTTTAATGTTCCCTGAAAGGAATGCCCATGTTCATTCTTTTTGTAGCAAACCAAAAAAACAGCCGGGATTTTTTTTCAGACGTATTAATGATGAAACCCATTTTGGATGTGCCGGGAATGACGGAGTTTAAGTTGACCGATGGGTCATCTCTTGGGCTCATGCCGGAAAGAGGAATTCAATCACTCTTGTCTGACTCATTACCCAAAGCGGCTTTTTCTGAGGGAGGTGTGCGGGCCGAGGTTTACCTTCTGGTCGATGATCCGGAGCAGTGTCTGAATCGCGCCACCGATAGTGGTGCTCGTCTTCTCAGTAAATGCCAGGCCAGGGGTTGGGGCGATTGGGCAGGATATTGTCTCGATACCAACGGATACATCCTGGGCTTTGCAAAACCATTAATATCCTCAGAGTGATTGAAAGAAAACGGCCCCGGATGAATGAACATCCGGGGCCGTTTTTTCAAAACCAAACAGAAATTATTTCACCAAAGCCATCCGGCCCACCGACAGGTGGTCACCAGAAGTTACCCGGTAGAAATAAACACCAGCCGATACAGTACGACCCGCATCGTCACGACCGGTCCAAACCGCATCGTGAACCTGAGCGTTCAGTACATCGTCCACCAGAGTTTTCACTTTGTGTCCAGCCACATCATAAATGACCACTTGAGTGTGGGCACTGGCAGGCAGGGCAAAACGAATAATGGTTGACGGGTTGAACGGGTTGGGGAAGTTCTGTGCCACATGGAAGGCTACCGGAACTCCGCCATTGGTATCGTCAACAGGGCTGAGGCCACAACCGCCACTGAGGGCTCCAATGAGGCCGCATCCACCACTGTTGTCGGCATCGCAGGGGGAAGTGCCGGCAACGTTGTAGTTGTCATCATCCAGACTGCAGAACTCGGGATCAACGGAAATGTTTCCGTCGGTGCCTGTGGGGTCTGCCATACCGGAATAATCGGAAATGGCGTTGCCGAACACATCATTGCAGGAGAACACTGCAGGAGAATTCACAACCGCCACACCGTTGGCGAAACTGGCGCCACCGGTATTGAAGGCAATGATGTTGTTGCTGAATTCAGGGGTATTGCCCTGGACGTAAACACCAGCGGCGCCACTGGCCACAGCAGTGTTTTCAGCAATGGTGTTATTGGTTAAACTTCCACTGGTTGTGTTCTGGTAGTACAGTCCGCCACCAAAGAACTGGCCGTCGTTTCTGGCCACAACGGACTGGCTAACGTCGGCGGAAACACAGGCACTGAAGACAGCTCCACCGCCAGCGTTGGCGAGGTTGTCGACCAGAATAAGATTGTCACAGTTAACTGTGGCAGCTGTAGCGAAAATTCCGCCACCATTCATGAAAGTGCTGGAGGCTGTTTTACCATTTCCACTGATCTCAACACTGGTCAGGTCAAGAGTTCCACTATTGATGTACACTCCACCACCATTATTGAGTGCAGTATTACCGGTAATGTCGCCACCGATGACAGTCAGACTGGAAGAATCGCTGGCGTAAATACCACCACCCTTGTCAGTGTCTTCGTGACCATTAATAGAGCAGTCAGTCAGGCTGGGGTTGGAGTTAAAAATGTGCAAGCCACCACCAAGAGGCAAATTAGTCAGGTTGTCGGTAACCATTGTATTGTTCTGAATGTTGCAATTGGTCAGAGTTGGGGAACTTGCGTTCATAAACACCCCGGCACCAAAAACGGCCGTGTTGTTTTCAACAGTGACATTTTCCAACACTGCCTGAGAGTTGTTGAACATGATGCCGCCACCAAGTCCCAACTCGCTGCTGGAGCCAACGGAGCAATCGGTAACAACAATGTTCCGCAGGGTGGGTGAAGCGTTATTCAGAGCAATGCCGCCACCATATTTTCCGTTATAAGGAATGCCGGAGAAAGTTTGTCCACCGCCACCTTGAATCAGGAAGCCATCGACAATCGTAGTATTTTCCACGGTTCCGGAGAATTTCAAAACCGAATTGGAAGCACTACCCTGAACAATGGTTGGGTTGCCAATGGCGTCACGGCTGGAGAAATCAGAAGTGTAGCCGCCATTGATTTCATACTCTTTACCAATAACCAGAAGAGGGCCGGTAATGGAAATTCCACCTTCAACAGCAATTTCATCACCCGAAGCGGCTGAATTCATGGCATCGAAAATCGTGGGGAATTCGGCAGGGTATTGGTGCTGACTATCACCCAGAGCACGCAGCATGTTCACACGACCGGCACCAAGCTTGTTTTCGTATTGAGGATTAACATCGTCAATGTTGTCGGCACTGCTGGTCAGCAGATTACTGATTTGAGTGTAAGTCATACCGGGGTTTGCTGACCACAGAAGGGCAGCAGCACCTGCGGTAATAGGGGATGAAAAACTGGTTCCCTGAACTGAACCATAGGTGCTGGTCTGGTTGAACCGGTTGTAAGCTGTTGTATAAATGGCCACACCGGGAGCTGAAATTTCAACCCAGGTACCGTAGCTTGAGAAAGATGCTTTATGGTCGGCGTTGTCAGTGGCTGCAACAGCCATCACACCTGAGCGACTGCCAAGATAGGATGCCACTTCGTTATCGTCATTCCCGGCAGCGGTAACAATGAGCAAGCCTTCATTCTGAGCTGTGGTAACGGCAAAGCTGAGGTAACTGCTGGATCCCCAGCTGGAGTTGATAATTTTAGCACCATTGTTGGCAGCGTAAACAATACCCTGAGCAGCAAAGTCCATACGAACTACACCCTGAGTATCGCCATTGGGCAACCAGCCCACACGCAGGGCCATGATTTTGCACCCAGGAGCGGTTCCGGCAATACCCACACCATTGTTGGTAATGGCAGCCACGCAGCCGGCACAGTTGGTGCCGTGGCTTTCGTAATCCATGGGGTCATTATCAGCAATAGTGACGTCTTCATCGGGCCAGCCCTGGCTGGAGGAGACGTGTACGAAGTCCCAGCCGCGAATGTCATCAATCTTGCCGTTGCTGTCATCGTCCACACCAGGAGTTCCGTAGTATTCATCCCAGTTGGTCCAGATGGCTCCATTCACTTTATCAGGATGGGTTCCACCGAGATCTGGATGGTGCCAGTCGACTCCGGAGTCAATGACGGCCACGATAACGTTTGAATCGCCCAGAGCCTGATTCCAGGCACCAACAGCGTGGATGTCGGCTCCGCCCGGGTTCATATTGCGCAGGTAATACTGGCTGCCAACAACATCGTTGGGCAGGTAGGCGTCGTACATTTTGCAAATGTCCACTAAACGAACCAATTCCACTTCGGGAAGGGCTTCGTAGGCTTCTTTGACATTTTTTAAGCCCATTTCCTCAGGAAAATCCACGGCCCAGGTGCGGTCAAGCACACTGGCATCAGCTTTGGATTTTAAATTATTGGTCATGCCTTCATAAAGGGCTTCCATGTCGGTGACGTCGAAGCGGGCACTGAGGGCATCAAGGCTGGGTACTCCCACCCGAACACTGCCGTCGGCTTTGTCCAGAGCCATTTTGGTTCCGGCTTTTACGGTAATAACAACCCGATCTTGAACCTGGCCCACTACTGATGGGTTCTCATAGGGCTGGGCGCTGGCCATGCTTGACACAAGCAAAAGGGCCAGGAGGGCAAAAAGGCAAATTTTCTTCATTGAGCAATCCTCTCAAAAGATGAACGCGATTCCACAGGGGGTGCTACGAAAGGGCGAACTTTGGGTTCACCGAGCCTGTGGAAATTCGAACCGAGAAATCGGTTGGGGCGAAAAACACTTAATTCTTGTATCAGTTATTATTATAAAGGAAATTGGACTTTGCTTCAATATGGTTGGATTTTTGATAAAATCGGGGAACCAGGGTTGTTTTTTTTATTTTCTGTAAGGGGTTGTTGGAATTGAAGATAAAGCACGTTGTTTTTATTGAACCTTACGATGGGGGAAGCCATCGTGCTTTTCGTACCGGATGGATTGAACGTTCCCGGCACAAGTTCAAATCCTTAACCCTGCCCGCAAGGTTTTGGAAATGGCGTATGCGTGGAGCGGCTGTTTGGTTTGCCGATATGCTTAACGATCAGGTTCAAGAGCCTGTGGACTTGATATTTACAACCGGATTTTTAAATGTTGCCGATTTGCGGGGAATGCTGAAACCCCCTCTCAATTCGGTACCTATTTTGTTGTATATGCATGAAAATCAAATGACTTACCCTCTTTCGCCTGACGAGGAATTTGATTTCCATTTTGGTTTTACCAACATCATTAGCTGCCTGGCTTCAGACCGGGTTGTTTTTAACAGCGACTTTCACCGGGAACTTTTCCTTGATAATTTATCCACTTATCTGGGAAAAATGCCCGAAGGGGTCCCCAAACAGGTTCCGGCCCGTTTAAGGGCCAACAGTGAAGTTCTGGGTGTGGGGTTGGAGCGTCACCCTTTGTCTGAGGATCACTTTCCTCAATACCGGGGTGGCTTGTGCGATCCTGATATTGGTCCTTCATGGCCCCGGGGGGAGCGGCCCCTTCTGGTTTGGAATCATCGCTGGGAGTTTGACAAAAGACCCGAAATGTTCAGCAATGCCGTGAACCGGCTGTTGGATAGGGGACTGGATTTTGAAGTGGCTCTGCTGGGTGAATCCAAATCTCATGAAGAAACCTTTCAGCCCCTTGCCGACCGTTTAGGCTCAAAATGTGTGGCCTTTGGGTTTTTACCCAGACGTGAACAATACGATCAGCTGCTCAATCGTGCGGATATAGTGGTCAGTTGTGCAAATCAGGAGTATTTTGGCATCTCAGTGGCCGAGGCCATTCAGGCGGGGTGCTATCCGGTTTTGCCACGGGAGCAGGTGTATCCTTCTTTGTACGGAACCCGCTGCAAAGGAAGACATTTTTATGACTCGGAAGACCAGTTGGTGGAATTGCTGGCCGATCTGATTACCGGCAGCAGTTGTGGCCATGTGTGCTCTCTGGACCGTGATGTGGACCCCTTTTGCTGGGATCGATTGGTCGTATCCTATGATGCTCTGGTTGAGCAGGTTGCCGACCAGCAACCTTTCTGCAAAGGCAAATGATGAAAAAATTCAAGATGCCCGGTGCCTGGCTCATTGATATTGAGGGCATCCTGGTAAAAGATAAAAGTTACCAGCCTGTGGATGGATCGGTGGAATGGTTGGAGTCCATTGCCTCCAGCGGGACGCCTTGGTGTCTGGTCAGCAATCAGACCACAGATTGGCCGGCAGACCTGCAGGACCGGCTCGTTAAATCTGGTTTCCCGGTATCAGACGATCATTTGGTTGGAGTTCTGGACTTGACTGTCAATTGGTTGAGAGAAAGGGGCAAAGAAAAATTGCTCTGGTTGGGATGTGGTGAACTGAAGGGGTATTGGGCGAATGCCGGGTTTCAGCTGGTTGAGAAAGGGCCTTGCGATTCAGTGGTTCTGGGTGCCAATCCTGCAATGGAAGTCCATCATTTGGATTCAGCTTTGCCCGCTTTAATTGATGGAGCCTCGGACTTGGTTTGTTTGCACAGGAATAGCTTTTTTGTGAATTCCGAAGGGGAGCGCCGACTGGGCCCGGGTGCCTGGGCTGCTGCTTTGGAAACAATTGTCAGCCAAGGAAAAGTAGTGACAATGGGCAAGCCTGAAGAGAGAATTTATCGGGAGGCTTTGAAAAGGGTTGGCGTGGGGCCATCTGAAGCCCTATTTATTTCTGATGATCCGGTTGCCGATTTGGTGACCGCCAAGTCTTTGGGCATGCAAACCGTCTTTGCCCTTTCCGGAAAATATCCGGACCATGAAATTCTGGGCCAGATGGATGAAAACCAATGGCCCCATATCATAGTGAAAACTCCAGCTGATCTTTTGGCAGAGTTCCAATAAATGAAAATAGAGGATTATTTTGAGTGCAGATGGCAACAATAGGAACTCCGGTGGACGTTCTCGGGGTGGGGCCAAAAGGCAATCCAGCAATAAATCCAGCAATAAATCCAGCAATAAGCCCAGGGGTGGTCCGGGTAAAGGTCGATTCGGGCAGAATTCTGCTCAGAATTCCCGTCAGGGCACTCGCCAACAGTCGGGTTCAGGCCGGGCCCAGCCAAATGGTGGAAGCCAGAGCGGGAATAACCCCGCTGAAAATACATCTGCATCCAATACCCAGCCTGCTGCCACCGCGGCACCGGCGAAAAAAATTCAGATTTCACCTCAAACCCATAATTTGACCCTTTCGGCTTGGGATTTAGCTCGCACCCGGAAGAAACAACCGGATACGGCACGGGGTCAGGTAATGACCCTGAAGGCCCATCAGCGATTAGTGGCTTCCTTTGAAAATGAGCGGAATATTCCGGAAATTGACCGTAGTTTTTTACGGGTTAAAGAAGATTCCAAGGGTTCGGCCCTGCTCATTCATGGGGTTTCCACCAGCCCGGGAAGTTTACGGGAATTGGCTATCCGTCTCTTCGATTCGGGTCTGAATGTTTATGTGCTGCGACTTCCCGATTATGGAAAACCAGAGAATACTATCAGCGAATTGTCCTGGGAGGGAGCCCTGCAACAGGGTCGTCAATGTTTTAAGTTGCTGGCTCGCGGGGGTGGTGCTGTTCATGTGGTTGGCATGGGTTTTGGGGCCACTTTGGCTTTGCATGTGGCCTTAAATGAAAGCGTTTCTTCGTTGGTTCTTTTGTCTCCTGCCATAATGCCAAGGGAAAGCTTCTGGCAGCGAATGCTGGTTCGATTTAAGCTACATAAACTGAGCTTTGTTCACGAAATGTTGGGTTGGAATGCCGACCTCATGGAAGGTATGGATAAAGCCCGCGGAAAAATTGGTAAAATAAAAATTCCCATTTACGGGGCCCAATGCGAAGACGATGACCGGGCGTCCCCAGCTTCATTAAGGATCCTGCAACGCAAAGCCAGCAATAAATCATCTCGGTTCCGGGTTTTCCCTGACGGTGGTCATGCCATTTTGGCCAACCATGGTGAGCAGGGCTTGTATGCAGATATCATAAAATTCTGTGGTGGACGGTAGATTTAATCAGCCAGCCTGTCTGAACAGTTTTTCAGGATCAAGATTCAATTTATGGGCCAGGTCTATGACTTTGGCCCTTTTTTGTTGGTTTTGAGGGGCATGGGGTTTCTGACGAATTTCCAGCAATAAATCAAGCAAGTGATCCATTTGTGGTGCTTTTTCCCTTGGTGAGGTGGAGTCTATTGAGGGAGCATCCTTCAAAAGACTGATCAAATCGCCAGTATTGAGCTGGGCGCCCAAGCCCAGTTTCTGAACGGCCATTGTGGAAATAACCTGCACGTATTGGCCAAAATCCTCACTCAGTTTTCCCCAAACGTCAACCAATCCGCCAGTGGCCGAATTTCGGTTTTCCAGCAAATTAACAGCCATTTTATAACAATTCGCACCTACCGAAATATCTGTTTCCCTGGTTTGCTGGTGATTGGAGCCAAAGAGCAGTGGGGTTTTTCGTTCATGATCTCCCCGATCAAACAACCCGAGCATGATTAACCGATGGTCTGCATTCTGGCGATAATATTCAGCTCTGTTCCGGCGTAAAATACTTTTCGAAGGAGGATTTAACACCGGTGTGGCACCCATGCTGATGTTCCGGCCATGCTGGCCTTTGAAAAAAGCTGCCAACAAGTGGGCCACATAAATATTCACATCTTCATCGGGGCGTTGAAAGTTGGTGGGGAATTGTGAATCGCGGCGGGCTTCCAACAGATTTTCCATCATGAAAAACTCCATAGGCCGGGCCGGACTCCAGTCGGGAAAAAGGCTGCGGTATGGTGTTGTTGCTCCCTGACACAGTGCGTTTGGCATGGTAATAACCCTCCGTGGTTCATGATTTACGGAGGCAGTTGCAGAATATATGCCAGAAATATCCAAACAGGTCGTTTGTAAGTTTCCTAAAGACAATACGTTAGGTGTGTGTCGGGTGGCCCCCTGACCAAACGCGGCTTCGGGTGCCTGCATTTGGACCACAGGTTGCATAAATATTCCCGTTTTCCCGGACAATTATTGCTTTGGTTGGCCTCTCTTGTGCCGATAAGTATTCCGGAATGGAATTTTGTCACCAGAATAAGTGGCCTAGTTTGTGAAAGGATTTGCAGATGAGCGACCAGGAACGGTTTGATTGGGATGATGATATGGATTTTGAAAGCCTGGCAGACGAACAATCAACACAGGATGAGTCATTTGATGAGTCATTTGAAGATTTATCTTCTTACGAAGAAGATTTTGATGCCGCTTCTCCTGAAATAACCACAGAAGCTTTCGATGAGGAAAAATCAGAAACCAAGACCCTGATTTCAGGAAAAAATGAAGGATTGGGCCTATCTTCTGGTGGTTGGGGATTATTGTTTGCCGTTTCAACAATGGTTGCTGGTCTCGGTTTAGCCGGTGCGGTGGTTTTTATCAGTAAAACAGACCCTCTTTCTTTCTGGCAACCTGAGGGTTTGACCCAGGTCGAACAATGGTTCAATTTCCAGACTTACCCCTTTAACCTGCTCTACATCCTGGTCGGTGGGGTCTTCTCTTTGGCTGCTCTTGGAAGCTGGGCCCTGGCACGTTCCATTCGCGGGGCCAATGCCCGATATCGTTCTGTTTCCAGAATGTACGAACAGGTTATTGCTCTGAGATTGGACAATGAAGGTGATTGGCAGAAAAGTGAATTCAAATCAGATCCACGTTCTTCTGCATTTGTAGCCGAAACCCTTGGTTCATGGCGTCTGGTCATGGCCCGGCAGAAAAAGAGCCTGGCACTGGAAGCAGAATTGCAGACCCTTCAAAATGCCCTGAAAAGCAAATCCAGAGATGATTTAGTAGGACAATACGATCATTCCCTGGTGGCCGGATTGGCCGATTCCGCTGTTCAGCTTTTTGACGAAAGTGAAGTGGCCCGATCTGAAGCAACAAATACTCGCCAAAAAGATAAACATGAATCCAGTGAGATTATTGGAGTTCTTCAGGATGCCCGCAGTTGGAACCGTACTACCAGAGAAAAGGTGGGACAACAGGGTGTGGTTGTTGAAAAATTGGCTTCTCAGCTGGCCGAACTTGGCACTCTGGTTGGAAAAATGCAGGCTGGTGCCGAAAAGCCGGAAGTAGCCTCTGCAGTAGATTCAATTACCCGTGAAGTGGATGCCTGGAGTCAACAGACTCAAGGGCAGACTGAGTTGGGCAAGATGAACGAACTGGTGGAACGAGGCAGCAAACTGGCATTTCAAATGGCCATGGAAGTGGCCCGCCTGGGAACCCGGGGCGAGCGCCTTTTGCCAATGACTCAATCTCTAGAAGAATTGAGTAATGAATTTCGCCAAGTGACTACTGGATTGTCTGAGGATGGAAATAAACATCTATCATTTCTTCAGAATCAGCTTAAACAAATTAAGAGTCAATTGAGTCAAGGGCCGGGACTTTTGACCGGACAAGTCACTGAAGCCGTTGGGAAAATCATCCCATCGGCAAATGCGGTGTCCAAGAATTTGGTGGAAGTGGGACAAACATTTGGCCAACAGAGCGACCGTCTGGTTCGTCTGGGCGAAAGTTTTTCCAGCTTCAGTGGGGCAGAATTTAAGGCTGAAGATATCAACGAGGGGAACCCTGACAATCCTCCCGAGGGTGGCCTGAGCTTGACCCAGCACGACCCATTTGCTTCAAAAGCACCGCAGACGGAATCTGTCCCGGATGTGGACCCTTTCAGTCAGGCTGATAACCTTCTGGCGGGAACAGATAGTTCTGCTTCAGGTGAAAGCTTTATCACCACGACAATACCTGGTGAGGAAGAAAATTATCAGGAACCAGAACCTGAGCTTCCCCCGGTGGAAGAAAAAGTGTACGATCTTTCAGAATTCGGAGCAGTCCCGATGCAGAAGCCTCAGACTGCAGGTGCTGAAGGTGAACCGTCAATCAGCAAAGATAGTGCTGCTGATGATGCCGGAAAAGTTTTTGATCTGTCCGAGTTTGGGGCAGTGAGTTTGACCTGACGGGTTAAGTTGGCCCGCAGTAATGTGCGGGAGTTATAATGAACCAACAGGCAGACAACCAAAGTATCATCAGTAAATTCGCATCGACTTTGGCGGAGCAGGAAAACCTGCTCCGCCTTTCTGCTTCCGACAGGATTGCCCACAACCATACATGGCCCGTGGTGGCCCAATTGAAGGTGCAATCAGAACTATTGGGAGGGCTTAGTGATCTTTCCGGAAATCCGGAATGGCGCGAGCTTGGTTTGCAAATAAAATCCATAGCCACTCTCGGTAGTATCGAACCTCACATCATTCCCGACAGCTGGGCCGAGGCTCTAAATAATCTGGCCACATATCTGGATAATTTTTTTAATCTTCTGGATGAAGGTGACAGCCCGGGTACGGCTTTAATGGAACATCGGGATGATCCAGGTTGGAGCAGCCTGGATAGCCGGTTTTCACATTTGGACACTCCGTTTCTGGTCATGGATGACTTGGAAGAGGCCCTGAACCAATGGAAGAATCTTTGGTGTGATGTTTCGCTAAGTGTTGAACAGGAAAAAGAACTCCGTGAATATTGGGCCCGTCTGCGACAATTTGGAGATGCAATGTTTTTTTCGGCGGGGGCAGATGATGCTGATTCCTTGCTAAAATGGGATAACTTTGGAGGCCCCCGAAAAATATAAATAAGTCCAAGGCATCCTGTTTGTTGTGCCGTAAAGAATGTTGTTGGCTTACATTCTGCAATTCCTGTCCCATGACCTACTTAAAACACCCACCAAAAGGCTGGCTGCCTCCGTTCTGTCCGAACGGGAACTGCAAGTTCCACAATCAGTTAATGAAACAGTGGCGCTATAAAGAATCCGGATCCTACTATCGAGCGACTGACAACCGCAGAGTACAACGGTACCAATGCCTGTCATGCAATCGCACTTTTTCCACCCAAACTTTTTCCACAACCTATTGGCAAAAACTCCCTGATATGGACGAACAAATCTTCACCAAAACAGTCAATGGCATGGCTAATAGACAGATAGCCAGAGATTTGCAAATCGACCCTGTTACGGTGGATAACAAATTGGCCCGCCTGGGCCGGCATTGCCTTCTGTTCATGACTCAGATGCTCGAACAAGCCAAACCAGCCGATGAAATTGTCTATGATGGGTTGGAAACGTTCGAATACAGCCAGTTTTTCCCGTACCACCATAATGTCGCCATTGAAAAGGATACTGACTTCGTTCTCTTCTTTAATGACAGTGCGTTACGACGAAAAGGAGCAATGACTGACGACCAAAAAACACAAAGGTCGGAACTTGAAGAGTTGTACGGCCGGCCAGACCCCAAAGCTATCATAAAATCCACCGAAGAAATGCTGGCTCAAACCATTCGAGGTCAGAAGAAAGTTATTTTGTATACGGACGAGCACAAGCAGTACGTAAATCCGATCAAGAAATACAACGAGCAAGTCATTCACAATGTCACTTCCAGCAAAGCACGTCGTGATTACAATAATAACATGTGGGAGATAAACTTATTTGATATGTTCCTCCGGCATAGTAGTAAAAACCACACTCGTGAAACGATTGCTTTTTCTAAACGGAGGCAGGCAGCATCGGAGCGATTGGCGATTTTCGTGGTTTATAGAAATTTTGTTCTCAGGCGTCGCCAGAAGAAGCGCTGGAGTGAAACACCAGCAATGGCTCGCGGGTTGCTGGATAGGAAATTGTCTATTTCAGATATTCTTAATGGACGGATGTTTGTCCGTCATTTTGAATTACCGGGAAGTTGGGAGAGTTATTATTGGCGACGGATTTCGACCCTTGTATTTGAGAATGAACGGGGTCATGATTTAATTTATGCAGAGTGATTCTAAATCCAGGAAATTAGAAATGTAATAGCAGCAACATTTTTCGCCGCACGACTTGCGGAATGCAACGTTTGGGGGGATCTTGATGTATCCTGCACCATCTTTAATGCCGTAATTCAACCCAATAACTCCTAGAAGTTCCTCATAACCACTAAATAAAGGGAAAAAACTGCCTATTAAAGCATTTTAATACAATGGGCATAGGAGTTGCTTTGTTTTGTGTATTCGTGTGATGTGGCACGCATCGCAAATTGACTGTGAGAGGAGATACCCCCATGCCGAACACCAGTGATTCGTCAAAGGTCTACATAGGGGGGGCCGATCAATCAGGGCAGGTTATGACTTCAGTGGAAGCGGCCAAGTACCTGAAAATGCATGTAAAAACTGTTTGCCGTTTAGCCAAGGAAGGCAAAATTCCGGCGAAAAAAGTAGGCAGTGAATGGAGATTCATGCGGAACGTTCTGGACAAATGGTTGTCCGAAGCCCTTGTGTAATCTTCCGGAAAACCAGCGAAGGTTGAACACCAGGACAGCTGTCAGTTGTCCTGGTGTTTGCAACTGTGGGGACTAGATTATGGCCATCCAATTTCATGCTCTAAAAATTTCCGACCCCGGGTTGTTCGGTGTTTCTTTAACTGGAACAGTTAGTCGAAGTGACAAAGCTGCGTTGGAGGAATTAGCTCAACAGGCCACGGCGCGAAACAAAGTCAAACTGGTTCTGGATTTGAGTCGGTTGTCCAGTCTTGGTGGAAGCGGGGCTCGGGTTCTCGCTGAATTCCAGCGTCAATTGTTGGAAATGAAAGGCGAAGCGGTTTTCGTAGGCGTGGGAACCGTCGTTCGACATTTTCTAGATGGAAAATTTAATGATCTGCCATTGCGTTATTATCTGACGGTTGAAGATGCAGTGGAGAATTTTGATAATAATAATTACTCAGCTCCTGATCACTCTTTATTGCAATCTGCAGCTTCTGCTACAGATGTTTCGTCCTTAAAAGACACCGAAGATCATCAGATGAGTGGTTCTCCCAAATCCGAATCCAATTCGACTTCAGATGAAGTGGGGGCCATGAGTTTTTACGATGATGAAGACGAAGACCCAGACAGTGGCCTCGACGGATTGCTTGAAGAGTTTACCGGCAAGGATGCCCGTAAGGGCAGGCGGCGGGAACACCATTACACTTCATTGAACGAAGCGATAAGTTCTTTGGGGACTCTTAAGAATGAAAAAAACCGTCAGGAATTTTCTGAGGCCCTAACAAATTTGTTGTTCAGTCAAGGCCTTGCTGATGATGTAACCCTTCTTTTTCCCGTAGGTCTGCACCTCAAGAGTGTCAACGAGGAATTCAGCATTCCCTTGGCTGGATCTCTGGCTCGCCAGTTGGTAGATTATGGGCGACCTCTGACCATTCTCGATTTATTGGATGATGAACTTGTCGCCAGTGAAGTGGAATTCCTTGAGGAACTGAACCCTGAAATTATCTTGCCCTTATTGCAAGATCGTCAACTCATAGGTGTCCTGCTACTGAACAACCATGAACGGGATAGGGACTACACCGTCGGCGAAAACTTTGCTTTTGAACTTCTAATTGAGGTCCTAAGCAAAACTGCAGCAGACGATTTGTCACCATCAGCAACTCTAGACAAACCAAAGAGTTCAAAAACTGAACTCCTGGAAGCGGCTCAAAGTGTGGCTTCGACTTCGCCGACCGAAACACTACCTGAATTAAACGAAACCTTATATCATTTGGCTCTCGATTTACCTGAGGCAGATGACAGGCCTCATTTCTGGCGCATTTTTTGGCGTCATGCTAAAAAAACCATGCCGTTGGATCAGTTGGCCTTTCTTGCACCCAATGGAAAACGGCCTCAGGTAATGGCAGGATATGATAACGACTGGTTGGCTTTGGATTTGAGTCATGACCGGCTGAGCATGTTCTTCCGGTCCATTGAACGCCCAGTAAAAGTATCCAACTTGCCATCGTTATTTGGTGAAACCAAAAGCAAAATGATAGATGCCGGAATTGATTGGCTTGTTAGTTTGAAATGGGACGACCAGTACCTGGGAATGTGTCTGCTTGGAGGCAAACTGGAAGAAATGGAAATGTTCCCTGAAGATCGGCTAATGCAAATTTTTGAACCTACGGCTCAACTGCTATCTCGTTTTGACGGTCACCACGACAATGCAGATGTGACCCAAGGCATCGTGCAAACCCTGATGGGTGAACGGGAAATTCGCTGTTTCGGATCCGACATGGTTACCGAATCAATGGTCAGTCAGTTGAACCTGCTGGCCAGTGAAATGGGGTTCCCACCCGATCAGCATCGTGATTTGGTTTACGGTTGCCTGTTGCGTGATCTGGGAATGGTTGGCCAGCCGGATGAAATGATGGTTGCTCCTTCAGATATGGCTCCGGAACAGCTTCAGGTTTATTACCAACATCCGGAGCGGGGCCGGAATCTTCTTGCGGGGAGAAATTTGCCTTCCACAATTGTTGAAGTAGTTTCTTGCCATCATGAGCGTTTCAATGGACAGGGCTATCCAGAAGGCCTTGCCGGAAAAGATATTCCCTTGTCAGCCAGAGTAGTTTCCGTAGTTGAAAATTATGTGGCCATGATTCAGGGCGTGGGGCTACCCGAACCACTGTCCGCAGAAGAGGCAGCTGTGGCCATTCGCGAAGATGAGGGCGGACGGTTTGATCCTGATATTGTCTCGGTGTTTTTACAGGCGATGTTGAGTGAGGCTGGAAGTTGTGAGGCAGAACAGATGCATGATTCTGATTCCGAATCTACAAATCCCGAATCTACAGCAGCAGAGCCCGAAAATTCCAGGGAAACGGTACCTGTTTGATTATTCAGCGGGACTTGAAGGAGCCTCTTCGGATTTTTTCTTCTTCTTATTCCCACCGGATTTTTTCAGTTGAATTCTCTCCAGTTCGGTAGCCACATCATCACGGGCCAGCCCGCGACGAATTTCTCCATCAAAAACAATACTGATAGCACGGTTCTCTTCGGAGACCACCAGAACAATGGCATCTGATTGTTCACTGATGCCGATGGCGGCCCGGTGCCGGGTGCCGAGGGTATAGGCCAGTTCTTCCTGCTCGGTAATGGGCAGAATAACGGCTGCGGCAGCAATTTTATTTTGACTGATGATGACGGCACCATCGTGCAGCGGTCCAGGGACTGTAAAAATGCTTTCCAGGGTTAGAGCCATAATTTCAGCATCCAGGATGACACCTTTTTTGATCCAGTTGTTCAGCCGCACTTCACCTTCGATAACAATAAGGGCTCCGAGTCCCCGCTTACTCAATCGGTTCAGGGCCTCAAGCAGTTCTGCCTCGGCAGGAAGTTCTTCAGCCTGTTTGAACAAACTAAACCCTTTGCGCAAGCCCAGGTTGGTCAGGGCAGAACGCAATTCAGGTTGGAAAATAATGATAAAGGCCACGACCCAAACCGTTTGCAGAGTTCCGATAATTTGGCCCACCACAATGAGGCCCAGGCTGCTGGCGGCAAAAGAAAGCAGCAAAAGAAGACCCAGGCCCACAAACATTTGAATGACCCGAGTATCACGAATAAAGACAATCAGACGGTACAGCAAATAGGCCACGATAATGATATCGAGGAGATCGATGAGGGGGCTGTTGGTTATTGTTTTCCACATGGTTATAGTAAGTTACCACTGTGGTTGGGGATTCTCAATGGGGAAATGGGGCAATGCAGAAAAATATTAAAAAGTTAGATTTTCCTGATGTGTGATAGAACTTCCAAAAACTGAATACTTTCGGCCACATCGTGGACTCTGACCATTGTTGCGTTTCCATAATGGGCGGCAGCAAGGGCGGCCAGACTTCCTGGCAGGCGATTCTCGACCGGAGCTTCAGCCAGATGAGAAATGAAACTTTTTCGGCTGGCTCCGAGCAACAGGGGTCTTGCTTTGGCAACATCTTTCAGGTTCTTCATCAATTCCAGGTTGTGTTGCAGCGTTTTACCAAATCCAATTCCGGGGTCGACCATAAGGCACCCGGGTTGCACACCCATCTCTTCCGCCTTCAGGCATTGTTGGTGGAGCCATTGACTGACTTCCGTCACGGCATCCTGATACCGGGGACTGTCTTGCATATCCAGGGGCTTTCCCTTCATGTGCATCAGAATAATACCACAACATTTTTGGGCAGCTAAATTCAGCATCTGTGGATCTTGACCACCGGAAATGTCATTAATGGCGTCGGCCCCCTCATCGAGGGCTATCCTGGCTGTTTCTGGCCGTACGGTATCAACCGTCACTGGAATATCTGTCTGTTTACGCAGGGTTTTCAGGACGGGGAGAAGGCGTTGAATTTCTTCTTCCTGAGATACGGACTCCGCACCAGGGCGGGAAGATTCAGCACCCAGGTCCAGAACATCGGCACCAGCTGAAATCATGGACTGGGCCTGTTTTAGGGCGGGCTCCAGGCTTGCGTGTTTGCCGCCATCAAAGAAACTGTCTGGAGTAAGGTTCAGAATACCCATGACCAGAGGCCGGTTTTGGGGCTTGAGGGTTATTCTGCCCAAATTCCAGGAGGGTGCAAAAAAGGGCCCCGTGTGGGGCCCTTCAATATTATCAGTCGAGCAGGTCAATTTTCATCCCTGGGCTTTTCCGGGTCTTCAGAGGCTTCAGCGGATTCATTATCCGGTTTGCTGTCGGAATCAATTTCAGGGGCCTGCTCATCTGATTCTTCTTCAGTCACTTCAGGAGAGTTGTTCTCATCGGAGGTGCTGAAGTCGATATCCAACTCAGGAGTGGGCAATTCCCTGCCTTCCATAAGCATGATAAATTCTTCTGCATCGATGGTTTCACGCTCAAGCAGGGCGGCGGTCAGAACTTCCACCAAATCGCGATCTGCATCCAGAATTTTCCGGGCACGGTCGAGTTCTTCGTCGACAATGCGGTGCACTTCGCCATCAATGTTTTCCATGGTTTTCTGGCTGACCGATGCCGTGCGTCCGTAGTCGCGGCCCAGGAAGACCTGTCCGCTTCCCTCTTCGTAGGAGATGGGACCCATTTTCTTGCTCATACCCAGGCGGGTAACCATGGACCGGGCGATATTAGTCACTGATTTAATATCTGAGTAGGCACCGGAACCAATTTTACCAAGGAATATTTCTTCGGCTACACGTCCACCCAGAGAAACACAAATCTGATCAAGTAATTTCTGTTCGTCCTGAGTGTACTGGTCTTCTTGTGGCAGAGTGAAGGTCAGACCCAGGGCCTGGCCACGGGGAATGATGGTTACCTTGTGAACAGGATCTGATTCCTCGCAACGGTAGGCGACCACTGCGTGGCCGGCTTCGTGGTAAGCAGTTTCTTTTTTGACTTTGTCGGTAAAGACGCGGCTGCGGCGCTCGGGGCCCAGCATGACTTTTTCCTTGGCGTCCTCAAAGTCATCCATGGTCACTTTGTCGTGGTTTTTGCGGGCAGCCAGCAGGGCCGCTTCGTTGACCAGATTTTCCAGGTCGGCACCGGCCATTCCGGGACAACCGGCAGCGATGGTTTTGGCGGAAACTTCTTCATCCATGCGCACTTTTTTCATGTGCACTTTAAGGATGGCTTCACGGCCTACAATGTCTGGCATGTCGACCACAATTTGTCGGTCAAAACGGCCGGGACGCAGCAAGGCGGGGTCCAGTACGTCGGGACGGTTGGTGGCGGCCACCAGAATAACCCCTTCGTTGCTTTCAAAACCGTCCATTTCAACCAGAAGCTGGTTGAGGGTTTGTTCGCGCTCATCGTGACCGCCGCCAAGGCCTGCACCACGGTGACGACCCACTGCGTCAATTTCATCGATAAAGATAATACAGGGAGCATTCTTTTTTCCCTGTTCGAAAAGGTCACGTACGCGGCTGGCTCCCACACCAACGAACATTTCCACAAAGTCGGAACCACTCATGCTGAAAAAAGGAACTCCAGCTTCGCCGGCGACTGCACGACCCAGGAGGGTTTTACCGGTACCGGGTGAACCCACCAGCAGAGCACCTTTGGGGATGCGCCCGCCCAGACGCTGAAATTTTTGAGGGGAACGCAGGAAGTCGATGATTTCCTGCAGCTCGTATTTGGCTTCATCACAACCGGCCACATCTTCGAAAGTGACTTCAGGTTGGTCCATATTAAACAGTTTGGCTTTGCTTTTGCCAAAGCTGAAAGCTTTGTTGCCGCCGCCCTGCATTTGGCGCAGGAAGAAAAGCCACAACAGGAGAATGAGCAGGAAGGGCAGGTAGTACATCAGGAAGTGAGCCCACCAGTTGGTATGCGGGCGTTCACCGGTGAGTACAACACCGGGGTTGGCTTCCATAATTTTTTCGGCCAGACCAGGTTCGTCACTCCACAAATGAATAGTGAAGTGATCCACAACCTGCTCGGTGCCGTCTTTAACCACCATAGTGGTTTTTTCATTCAGCTCACCGGTAATATCAAGGTGGGTTTTGGCCACTTTGCGAATATTTCCCTGATCAATTTGTTGCAGGAAAACATCCTGGGTCAGTTCATGGACCGTCTGGTGGTTGCCACTGATGGTGCTGTAAACAAGAAACACCACCATCAGGATAAGAACCCAGAAGCCAGCGGTTTTGCCGGGAATCTGGCCAAAGTTGGGTCCACCTGAAGACGGCTTTTTTTTGTTGTTTTGCTTGCGCGGCTGCTTGGAGCTCATTCGCTGGAATTCCTTTTTTTCACAGGATAACTGTGCTTATTAATTTTTTAGTTTTTGGATGCTGTCCTGGGGGCCACCGAGATGGTAACTGTGCTTTGACCAGGTTGCAACAATCGTGTTCGTTCGGCGCGGGCCAGACCCACGATCCAGAGGATTCCTTCATCGTCTTCCACCACCAACATTCCGGATCGTTCGTCGGCAGGTATTTTTTGTTCTCGGAAAAGATCGCTCAGTTTGCGGCTTCCGTCCAGCCCAAAAGGCTGAATTCGGTCCCCTTGTTGCCAATTTCGTACTTTTAGATTGCCCTTCAGGACACCTGAGGGGCAGGTAAGGTTCCAGATATTGTTTTCGCTTTTACTACCAAAACCTTCGGTTCGGCCAAATTCGGTTGGGTTTTCGGGGCTTTCGGCTTTGGCTACCAGAATACGAAAATTGGCCGCATTTCGCACCGGGTGGACTTTCTGGCCGGGTTTATGGCCGGCCAAGCGGTCAAAATCTCTTTTGAGGTGGCCTCCGCCGGGCAAGTCCAGTTGGCTTCCACTGGTACCTTCCCGCATCCATTGCAAAATATTCATTAGATGTGCCGACTCTAGACGGTTGGGGTCGGCCAAATAATTTTCCATCAACCAAAAGCGTAGAATTCTGGCTGCCAGAGCTGGATGCTGTTCCTGAAGTCCGGAGATGGAAAGAGTATTTTTTTTATCCACAAGTTCGGAAAGGGCATTCTGGCAGGTGGTTTCGAGAAAATCGAGATCGCCTTCCCAGAGTTTTGCCAAACGTGCCGGAGTAACACCAGCTCCATCACCAAAAATTGAGCGGATTACCGGTAGCAATTCCCGTCGCAGACGGCTGCGGGTATTGTCGCCATGGGCATTGGTGGGATCGGTACGCCAGGGCTGATTAATCTTTTCCAGCCAGGCCAAAATATCCGCCCGTGGTGTGTCCAACATCGGATGAATAACATTTCCACTCACAGGACGGATGCCGGCCATGCCATCGGGACCTGTGCCACGAAAGAGGCGCATAATAACGGTTTCAACCTGATCGTTTAAATGATGTCCGGTAGCTACATAACCAAATTGCGGATTATCAGCCAGAACGGCTTTGAAAAAACCATGCCGCAAAGTGCGGGCCGCTTCTTCCATACCGCAGCCTCGACTGCGGGCCAAAGGTCGCGGATCTTCTTCCCGGACAATAAGTTGGATGTTGAGTTGATCGCAGAGCGATTGACAGAACTGAGCGTCGGCATCGGCCTGGCTGCCACGCAGGCGGTGGTTCAAATGGGCGGCCATAAGTTGATGATTCCCCTTTTCGGCCCAAATATGAGCAGAGCGCAGCAAAGCCACCGAATCAGGGCCACCACTGAGGGCAATCAACAAGCCTGTAGAGACAGAATTGCATTCAGGTAAACCACCGAATACCAGATCATCGAGGCGTTGGGGAATTATGTGGGAAAGTTCAGCTGATTGGGACACCGCGCCTCCAATTAAGGTGGGCAAACCCATTATTTGAGAAACCGGTTTATAAAAAAATGGTAGCGGCTCAGGGATTTGAACCCCAGACAACCGGATTATGATTCCGATGCTCTAACCAGCTGAGCTAAGCCGCCACCATAAATATCTGTACCCTTATTTGGGCAGACAGGCAATTTAAGCCTTGAGGCCTTGCTTGTCAAGAAGCTGCCGCACCAGTATTCTTCGGGTATGGGAAAACAATTTTTTGCAGAATATCCGCCTCCCTCCGGTACGGTGGTTGAGGCACAGGAAATAGACCTGAAACCCTTGAATGGGCTCACTGTGGCCATAATTGGATATGGGACCATGGGACGAGCGCATGCTCTGAATCTTCATCAATCAGGGGTCTCGGTGGTTGTGGGAACGCGCCAGGGGTCAGAGAGTGAAAAAAAAGCGACTTCAGAAGGTTTTTCTGTTCTTTCGTTGACTGAAGCTTCAGCCGCAGCAGATGTGGTTATGCTAATGCTTCCGGATGAAGTGGTGGCTACTGTATTTACCAAAACGATTAAGCCAGTTTTAAAACCCGGCGCGGTCCTGGGTCTTGCTCACGGTTTTGCCGTGGCGTTTGACCAGATCCAATACGATGGGCCCATTTTTATGGCAGCCCCCAAAAGTCAGGGCGACATGTTGCTGAAGGCCTTTGCCGCTGGTGGCGGAGTTCCGGGCTTACTGGCTGTATCGGACTCTTCCCCTGATCGTATTTGGGATTTGGCAGCGGCCTACGCCAGGGCCGTGGGTTGCTTGGCAGGTGGCGGGTTTGTAACGGACTTTCGTCAGGAATGCATCAGCGATCAGTTTGGGGAACAGGTTGTTTTGTGCGGGGGTGTTATTGAACTGCTGCAGGCAGCTTTTGAAATCATGGTCGACGGTGGATACGGGGAAGAAAACGCCTACTTTGAGTGTGTGCATGAGTTGAAACTTATTACAGATTTATTGCACAAGCACGGCCTCGATGGCATGCGCAGCCGGATTAGCGGAACGGCTGCATACGGAGGATTGACCCGTGGCAAAAGAGTCATCAATACTCAGGTTCGGGAAAATATGAAAGCCATTTTACTGGAGCTGGAATCAGGAGAATTTGCGGAAGAATTTCTGGCACGTCACGACGATTCAGAAGTCGGGACCAAAGCTCTGGCAAATATTGAAGCCCAGTCGCCTTTGGCTCAGGCAGGCAAACGGGTTCTGCCCCGGCTGCATCCTAAAACTGATAACAACAGAAGGAATTCCTGATCATGGATGATCGGCCATCTGAAAACAAAACCCTGGAACGGGATTTTATTCCCCAGAGGTTTACCGATCTCTTTCTCAACCCGTCCCGATTAATGGGAAACGTTGGGCGGTGGCCCCGCTGGTGGATTGCGGGAATTTTAATCCTCCTTGCCAACGGAATTGCCACCACCTGGGTGGGGCCCATCATGTTGGAGGAGTACAAGAACAATGCTCATTCGTCGCAGCTTTTATTGGACGATGATGAGATGAAAAACAGGCTCGAAAATGCAGTGGGTGCCAACGGGAAAAATAAGTTTGTGGCTGTTCTGACAAATGGAATGAACAGTTGGTCCTCAACTCTGCTTTTTTCTCTGATGCTGGTCTTTTTCTGCAAGATGGCCGGTGGAAAGGGCAGCCTTAATCAGGGATTTGGAATTGTGCATTGGGCGGCGTTGCTACCCCAGGTTGTGGGCACAATGAGTAAGACTGCTCTCTCCCTGAATACCGGGGAATTTGCCCGAATAACTTTAAGTCCGGCCACATTTCTTCCAGGGGAAATGGTGGGTGGTTTTATCTATGTCTTTCTTGACACATTCGCCGATGTGACTGTGTTGTGGGGGTTGATGATTGTTGTCGTTGGTTTTGAAGTAGTTTTCCAATTGGAGCGCACTCCTGCGCTGTTGTCTGTTCTCATGCCCTGGGCTTTGGCTTCTGGTGTCATGGTTGGCATTCGTCTCATGTTTGGCTTTTAGGAGAGTACCATGAAAAAGGTCATCATTATTGCTGTTGTGGTTCTTGTTTTTGCTTCCATTGTAGCTTCTGTGGTTTTCAAAAAAAGCCCCAGTGATGCTCAGGTTGAAGCGGGTAAGGTTCTGCGCAAAGACCTTGTGGCACGAGTGAACTGTTCAGGTACTTTGCAACCCAAACGCAAAGTTGATGTCAGTGCCAATACCCTGGGCACTATTTTGAATTTGGCGGTTGTGGAAGGGCAGCGAGTGGAACAGGGCGACTTGCTTATGGAAATCGATTCTTCCGAATTCAAGGCAGCCGTTCTGGCGTTGGAAGCCACCATTCGCACCGCAGAAGCTGATTTGCAGCTGGCAGAAGCATCTCTGGAAAAAGCTGACCAAGATGCGCAGCGGTCGGAAAAACTTCAAACCAAAGGCCTGGTTTCCGAAGAAGCCCTGGCAGCCGCCAGGACCATGGCCAAAGTGGAAGCTGCGAGAGTTCAGGCAGCCCGGCACCGCATTACCCAGTATGAGGCCAATCTGGCAAAAGCACATTACGATTTGGAAAAAGTGACTCTCACTGCACCCATGACCGGACTGGTGACCCGACTGAATGTGGAACAGGGTGAAAATGTCATAATGGGAACGTTGAATAATCCTGGCACGGTGCTCCTGACCATTGCAGATCTGGGTACAATGGAGGCCTGGGTCGAGGTAGATGAAACCGAAGTGGTGAAAGTTGAATTGGGACAGGATGCGATCATTACCATTGATGCTTTTCCCGAACGGGAATTCATGGGTTCAGTCACGGAGATTGGCAACAGCCCCGTGCGCACAGGCACTGGCAGCAGTACCGAGGCGGTGGATTTTGAAGTGAAGATAACTCTGCTGGAAACAGTGCCAAATATTCGGCCTGGACTTTCAGCCAAGGCGGAAATTGAGGTGGCGAAACGTCCGGATGCCCTGGCCATCCCGCTGGGTGCTGTCACGATTCGCGATTGGCCACTAAAAGAAGAAGACATTCGTCGTTTTAGCGGGAAACAATCGGAGGCCCAGAAAAGGGCCCTTGAAGAACATGGGTTTAAAACCAAAAGCGACGAGCAGGAAAATGATGAGAATATCAAAAGAGAAGAAACTGAAGGTGTGTTTTTGCTGGTCGATGGATTTGTGAAATTTGTTCCTGTAGAACTGGGTATTGCCGGCGACGATGATTTTGAAATCCTTGACGGTTTGGGTGAAAACCAGACTCTGGTCAAGGGCCCGTTTCGGATTTTGCGTGAACTGAAAGACGGGGCCGCCGTTAGCATTGAAGACAAATCCAAAAAGAAAACATTTCTTGGATTTAGGGTAGACTGATGAACCTGATGGAGGGAGTACGAATAGCCTTGGGCAGTTTGCGCGGCAACAAGCTGCGTACTTTTCTGACCCTGTTGGGCAATATTGTAGGAACCATGTCGGTCATTGCGGTGGTTTCCCTGATTTATGGTGCGGACAGGTATGTATCGACCGTGGTACTGGATGAAGGTACCGATGTGTTTACGATTTCCCGTATTAATGGTGTACAGTTTCTTACAGATTTTGATGCTTTTTTGGAGAGCCTTTCCAACCCCGATTTGAAATTATCTGATCGTGATTGGCTGGCTGAAAATTTGAAGGAAGCCCGAGCCGTGGGTGCCTCATCTTCCCGAAGGGGAGAACTGCGTGCGGCAAGTCATCAGCAAAAAAATGTGAACATTCGGGGCCTGACCTCTGATTATACAATCATGGAAGATTTGCCTCTGTTGTTGGGGAGACACCTTACTCCTTTGGACGTTTCCCGAAGCCGCCAGGTGGTGGTTCTTGGTTCAGAAGTGGCTGAGAATTTGTTCCCTCGTCGGGCCAATCCACTGGGGCGGGAAATTAAGTTGGGAGGGCGACATTTTGAAGTCATTGGTGTGGTGGAAGAACGAGCCATGGTTCTGGGCAACAATCGTAACCAGTTTGCAGTCGTTCCACTGACCGCTTGGCAGAAAGTTTTTGGCTCGGGTGGATCCATTGATATAAAGGTGGCTGCCCGCCAGTTGGATCGCCTGGATGAAGCCCGGGATGAAGCTACTTTTCAAATGCGGATGCGGCACCGGTTGCGTCCCTTGGATCGTCAGGATTTTTCCGTTCAATCGTCTGATCAGATGCTTTCTATTTGGTCCGGAATCAGTAAAAGTGTTTACGCTGCACTGGTCCCACTGGTGGGAATCAGTCTGGTTGTGGGTGGAATTGTTCTTATGAATATTATGCTGGTTTCAGTAACAGAACGGACCCGGGAAATTGGAGTGCGCAAAGCTTTGGGGGCATCGCGAAAGTCAATCCTCTGGCAGTTTCTTATTGAGGCGGTAACTCTGTCCATGGTCGGAGGTGTGCTGGGGATTTTGATAGGCGTTTTTATTGCCTGGGGCATTTCTCTCGTCTCGCCACTGCCTTTTGCTGTGGCCGGTTGGTCATTTGTTCTGGGTCTGGGGACCACGTTTGTCATCGGTGCAATTTTTGGTACCGTGCCTGCCTGGAAGGCGGCGGGTTTGGACCCGGTGGAGGCGCTGTATCATGGCTGAACCATATCGCAAAACTAATTTCTTTGATGTTTGGGAAATGGCTTGGCGCACCATAACCGGCAATCGTGTGCGGAGCCTTTTGCTCATTCTTGGCGTCAGCATTGGAGTGACTACTTTACTGGCCATTTTCACTATCGTAAATGGTTTGAGTAGCCGCATACGGGATGACGTTGTTTCGGCAAACCGTCCCTATATTTATGTGACCCGTTTCAGTGGTCTTGGAGGGCAGGACCCCGATGAGTTGATGCGCCGGCCTCAGCTGTTACCTGACAGTATTGAGGTCCTGAAAAACACAGCGGGAGTGGAGTTGGTGGACTATCAGGTCTCCAATGGTGAGGGCATGGTTCTGAAGTATCGGGAGGAAAAAACAAACTTTGTTCAGGCCTTTGGGTCATCAGAATTTTTTCCCTACTTATTCAGTATAAAAGTGGGTGAAGGCAGATTTTTTACCGCGGGGGAAATTACGGCTCGGGAGAGGGTTTGTGTTCTGGGTTATGGACCCGCAAAAGACTTATTTCCCAAGCGCGATCCCATTGGAAAAACCCTGAGAATTTTTGGCAAGCCTTACCGTATTGTCGGCACCATGCAGGAGCGTGGCCACATTATTGGGGCCATGGGTGAAAATTATGTGTGTGTACCCTGGACTATTTTTGAAAAGGACGGCTTGCATGCGGGAATTGAAGATAGAAACATTGCCCTTGGGGTCTTTCCAGGATACGAACTTGATGAAGTGATTTCCAACGTTGTTGGCTCGCTGCGACAACTGAGAAAATTGCGACCCGGTCAGAAAAACGATTTTGATGTTATTGCCAGTGAAACGTACGGCGAGTTGATTGACAAAGTAACCGGGGGAATAGCCCTGGTTTTGGTGGTTTTGTCGTCCATCGGTTTACTGGTTGGTGGAATTGGAGTCATGAATATCATGCTAATTTCCGTTGCTGAAAGAACCCGGGAAATTGGCTTGCGCATGGCCGTGGGGGCACGCCGGAAAGAGGTTCTTTTGCAGGTCCTGGTGGAAGCTGGGATTCTGACGGGTATGGGTGGTGTTCTTGGGATTTGTTTGGGATATCTGGCTTCTTACGGTATGACCCAATTGCTGCGTTTTCCCTTGGAAATCAGCCCGGTGGTTACTGTTGGAGCCACTTTGTTTTCCGTATCCATTGGTTTGTTTTTTGGATTGTACCCTGCGAATAAAGCCGCTCGCCTGGACCCGGTGGTGGCTTTGGGCAGGGAATAAAAGGCGACTCCTTATGAGACCGGCCTTTCCCGGAAGAGAAAATTAACAATATATTATTTAAAGGTCAAAATAAAGACCTGCAGTCACCGCTAGGACGGGTAGCTCATTCATGTTATTCTCCAGTAAACCTAAACTGGAGACACAAAAATAAAATGAAAAAACTGTTTAAGGGTATTCTGGAATTTCAATCGGAAGATTTTGGAGCTCATAAGGAGCTTTTTGACCAATTAAAATATGGGCAAAAACCGCACACGTTGTTCATTGGTTGCAGTGATTCTCGTATAGTTCCCTCGCTTCTGACGAAAACCCAACCAGGCGAGTTGTTCCAAATTCGTAATGTGGCGAATATTATTCCTCCTTTTCAATTCAGTGAACAATTTGTAGCGACTTCTGCCACTCTTGAATATGCGGTACAAGTTCTGGAAGTGGAGACCATTGTCGTTTGCGGTCACAGCAATTGCGGTGGATGCGGGGCCCTGTATTTGCCTGGGGAAGAATTGAAGGAAATGCCCAGTTTGATTAAATGGTTGAATCTTATTCAGGATGTACCCCAACGGGTTACGGACTCGGTGGGTCCCGTCGGCGAAGAAAATCGGGCCAAAAACACGGAAATGATGAACGTAATGGCCCAAATGGAAAATCTTCTATCTTATCCTTTTGTCAGGGAAAAGGTGAAAGCCGGGTACCTGAAAATTTTAGGATGGTATTACATTATTGAATCAGGTGAAGTTTATAATTTTAATGACGAGACAGGATACTTCGAGAATATTCAATAATCTTGTGCATTTAGATTATATTTTGACTCAAAAAGAATGTTGAATATGAGAATCAGTACCGAAAAATGAAGTAAAAGACAACCTTTTTGGTATTGATAACGGGAAATTATTTGTAACATTTTTAATCCAGATATGCGATAATTCTGTATGGCAGGTAGAATCGCCACTCCCAGGGCACAGGGACGAGTCCTCTTCCTTCCAGATAATCGTCAATTCCCAAATTCAACTTCCTCAGGGGGAGAATCATGTCCCAGTCTATTCTGCGTGCAAACCCGGGTTCGTTATTGCTTTATGTTTTTATGGCTATAATTCTCAGCTCAACCGGAGCCCTAGCTTTGGTGGAAGCCGAAACTCATGCTTATAACGACAGTTGGGGCCCTGAAGGCTTGTCGGTTAGCCGTCAGACTGGCGATGTGCTGGAGCTTAATTTCTCTTTGCAGAAGTGGACCATCGGCAGTGCTGATATCAATGGCCGAGCAGCCAACGTAATTAAAATGCCCGGTGTTTTCCTGCCTAACGATTCAGGTGCACCTGACTTGCCCGGAATAGGCCAATATATTGCTCTTCCCAATGGTGCGACGGCCAGCGTTCGCCTCATCGATTCCCGTCGGGAAGTTTATTACGGTGTGGAAATGGCTCCGGCCCCCGTTATTCCCCTGGATACAGATGACGGCCCTTTGGATTTCACCCGAAATAATGAAATTTTTGCCAAAGATGCATTCTATCCTGAAAATCCTCTTTTGGTTGATGGCATTGCTGATATCCGGGGTGTTCAAGCCGCCATGCTTGGAGTTACCCCATTCCAATATAATCCTGTAACTCAGGAATTGGTTGTGCACCGTGATATTCGCCTGGAAATTACTTTCGAAGGTGGAAATGGCCAGTATGGCGAAGACCGTCTGCGCAGCAAATGGTTTGATCCCATTTTGAACGATATTTTCGTGAACGCTTCCGCTCTTCCTGAAATTCAGGCTGACGATGCGCGCGATTTTGTTGCTGGAAATCGCACTCCCGATTTTGAATATGTCATCATTTGTCCTCCTGTTGGAAGTTATGTGGCTTGGGCGGACAGCCTGAAGCAATTCCGTACCGAGCAGGGAATTCGCACAGGTATTTTTACCACTGCCGATATTGGTGGCAATACCACCAGCAATATTGAAAACTTCATTAACGATGCCATGGCTAATTGGGATTTGCCTCCGGTGGCAATTCTTCTTTTAGGTGATCATGGTACTGCTGCCACTGATGTGGTTTCTCCCATTTATGACAGCTATTGCGTTTCAGATAATATTTATGCCGATGTCAGTGGCAACCACATGCCCGATGTGATTCTGGCACGCATGACTGCCGACAACCCCACCAGCCTGGAAACTTATGTGCGCAAGGTTCTCGACTACGAAACCAACCCGCCAGTTGATCCCGACTTCTATGCCAAACCGGTTATTGCCGGTGGCTGGCAGACCGAGCGCTGGTTTGTTCTGTGCGATGAAGTTGTTTATGGATTTATGGCCAACGAGCTGGGCAAAACCCCAACTCGTGAATATGCCATTTACAGTGGAACGCCCAATGTTTGGTCTACTGCGACGAACACTGAAGCTGTATTAAGTTATTTTGGTCAAGATGGTTTGGGGTATCTTCCTGAAACTCCTGGTCACCTTACTGACTGGGGTGCCAACGCCACACGCTTGAATGCCGACATTAACGCCGGTGCTTTTATGGTTCAGCACCGTGACCACGGTTTTGAATCCGGTTGGGGCGAACCTGATTATACGAGCAACGATCTGACCGGTCTGAATAACGAAGATCTTACTTTCGTTTTCTCCATCAATTGCCTGACTGGTAAATTTGATCATGGCACCGAGAGTTTTGCTGAGAGTTTCCATCGTCATAACGACGGTGCTCTTGGTTTGATTGCTGCTTCAGAAATTTCCTATTCCTTCGTGAACGATACATACGTTTGGGGAATGTTCGATTACATGTGGCCCGATTTCGACCCTGGCCACGGTGTTGCCGGCGAACATAAGTTCCTGCCTGCGTTTGCCAATGCCTCGGGTAAGTATTTCCTCGAAGCCAGCAGCTGGCCGTACAATACATCCAACAAAGAAGTGACTTATTATCTCTTCCATCATCACGGCGATGCCTTCAGCAACGTCTTTTCCGAAGTGCCTCAAAACCTGACGGTGGCCCATGACGCCAGCCTTATCAGTGGTGTTGATTTCTTCAACGTTACTGCCGATGCAGGAGCTTTAATTGGTCTTTCAGTTGACGGTGAGCTCATTGGATCGGCTGTCTCTGCTGGTGGCGAAACAAGCATCAGCATTGAAGACCAACTGCCTGGCCAGGATCTGATTGTTACGATCACCAAGCAGAATCATTATCGTGTACGCAACGTTGTGCCCATTATTCCTCCCGAAGGCAGCTTCGTAATTTTCGACGATGTGCTTATTAACGATGCCATGGGAAATAATAACGGTTTACTCGACTTTACTGAAGAAGCCACCCTGTCGATCAACCTGCACAATGTTGGCCTCGAGCCTTCCATTGCTGCCAGTGCGACCATCAGCAGCACCGATCCCTACATCACCATCCTGGATGACAACGAAGCTTACGGTGATATTCCTGCCGATGGTTTTATGAGTGTCGATGATGGCTTCCGGATAATGCTGGCTGCCGATGTTCCTGACGGACACCTGATTCCCTTCGTCGTAGTTGCCACCGATGCTGACTCCACCTACACCAGCGGCTTTGCCCTGACGGCCCATGCGCCAGTGTTGGATATTGCTTCGTTTAACATTTCTGGCGACGGCGATGGCGACGGCATTCTGGATCCCGGCGAGAACGCCACATTGACTATTACTATGGTCAACAACGGTACCGCTCGGGTGAATAACATTGATCTGGCACTGACCAGTCTGAATGCCAATGTCATTCTTGGTGCTGAAACTCCGAGTATTCCCATGCTTGCTCCCGGCGCAACCCGCAGTGTGATTTGGACTGTGAGTGCTCACGAAGATGCTACCATTGGTGAACTGGCTGAATTCGATCTCATAGCCGATGCTGACGATTTCAGCTTCGCCGGTTCGATTGCCATGAGCATTGGTCTGAGTATCGAAGACTTCGAGACCGGAAGCTTTTTGGCTTACGCCTGGGAGTTGACCGGTAATGCAGACTGGTCCATCACTGACATTGATCCGGCAGAAGGTACCTGGGCTGCCCAGAGTGGATCCATCACTCACAACCAGTCTTCTGATTTGTCTGTTGAAGCAGAGGTTCTTTCACCGGGAACCATCACCTTTATGGCCAAGGTCAGCAGTGAGAGCAGCTATGATTTCCTGAGGTTCTACATTGATGGCAATGAACAGGCTGCCTGGAGTGGTACTCTGGGGTGGACTGAATTCAGTTACCCCGTAGATGCCGGCAACCATGTGTTCAAATGGAGCTACACCAAAGACGGTTCTGCAAATAATGGCTCCGACTGCGGCTGGGTCGATTACATTGTATTCCCCGCCATTGGTGAGCCCTTGCGCCCCACATGTGAAATCACACCCGGAAATGTGGATGTTTCTCTTTTGAAACCAGAAACCGCCACCCGGATGATTACCATGACCAATTCTGGTGAAGGCGAATTGATTTACTCCGCTTCGGTCTCTCTGGGCGAACGCCTCCAGAGCGATGTGCCGGTCATCAATTTCAAAAAAGATGAAATCGATACTCGTGTTTCCGCTCCTGCCGAACGTGGCTCTGGCGGACCCGATGCCTTTGGTTACACCTGGATTGACAGCGATGAAGCCAATGGCCCGGTTTACGACTGGGTGGAAATTAATTCCATGGGAACTGTTGTCGGCTCCGGCGACGATGCGAACCACGGACCCTTCAACCTGGGCTTCGATTTCCCATACTATGGTGGAACGTTCAACAGCGTTCGTGTCTGTACCAACGGCTGGTTGAGTTTTACCTCTGTCAGCACGGATTACAGCAACGATGGCATTCCCAGCTCCACCGAACCGAATAACCTGCTGGCTGCTTTGTGGGATGATCTGAATCCCAACAACGGTGGTACAATTTATTATTACCAGGATCTGGAAAACAATCGCTTCATTGTTGAATTCGATGGAGTGCCTCACTATTCAAGCGGAGGCCCGGAAACCTTCCAGATTATCCTCAACGCCAATGGCAGTATTGTATACCAATACAAAACCCTGGCAGCCGGCACTTCCAGCACAATTGGTATTGAAAATGCAACCGGAACCGATGGTTTGCAGATTGCTTTCAACACAAATTATCTGCACAGTGAAATGGCCATTCTTATTGTTTCAGAACCATTGCCGGAACCTTGGGTGAGTGTCTCGCCCCGACAGGGCGTTGTCGGTGCCATGAGCAGTGGAGATTTGGAACTGACCTTCGATACTGTGGATACGGAAGCCGGGCAATATAACGGTGTGGTCACAGTTATGACCAACGATTTGGCCAACCCCGTGATCGAAATCCCCGTCAGCCTGACGGTGACCGATGGTCTCAGTGGTGTTTCCGATGGTGGAATTCCCACGAAATACGATTTGAACGGTGCTTATCCTAACCCGTTCAACCCGGCCACGACAATCAAGTACGCTACCCCACGTAACGGTCAGGTAAGTTTAAAGATTTACAATCTGGCGGGACGTCTGGTGGCCACTCTGGTTAACGAGCCTAAGTCTGCAGGTTACCACTCCATCATGTGGGATGGGACAGACCATAAAGGACGGACTGTTGCCAGTGGTGCTTACTATTACAAGCTGCAGGCTGATGGGTTTGAAGAAACTCAGAAAATGCTGTTGCTGAAGTAGTCAGTCTCAAAATCTTATTTGCCGAAGAGTTATAGCCCCGAACAGTGAGTCTGTTCGGGGCTTTTTTTTGGTATTTCAATTGCAGGTTTGGTATTGCCATCGTCCTCTTTCGCCTATACCGTAATAAGATAATAGTTGTAATGTATTCAATTTTTGAAAGGTATTGCCCTTGTCAGACTATCAACTTTGCGTCATTGGCAGTGGCCCTGGTGGCCAAAAAGCAGCCATCCAGGCGGCAAAACTCGGGAAAAAAGTTTGCATAGTTGAGCGTATGGAGCAGGTTGGCGGGGTGGCCATCCATACTGGAACTATTCCATCCAAAGCCCTCAGACAAGCTATCATTGAAGCCACAGGTGGCAAAGATCATCTCAAGGTTCGGGCCGATATTAAATCCGGCGATCTAACCATTGATGTATTGATGGCTTCCTGCCAGCGCATCATTGCCACGGAGATGGAAATTGTTCTTACCCAATTGCGTCGCAACGGTGTGGACTTGGTCCAGGGTGCGGGTTCTTTCAAAGATAAAAATTCAATTATCGTAAAGAGTTTTCATGGCGAGAAAGTAATTAGTGCCGATCGATTTATTGTGGCTGTAGGGACCGAACCCGTGCGGCCCGATTTTATCCCTTTTGACGACGAATGCATTCTTACTTCAGATGATTTACTCCACTTGAGCCGGTTGCCGGAATCTCTGGTGGTTGTGGGGGGAGGAGTTGTTGGTACCGAATTCGCTTCCATGTTTTCACGTCTGGGCGTGAGGGTTACCATGGTG
Source organism: bacterium (assembly GCA_024223715.1). Classification (GTDB taxonomy): domain Bacteria; phylum Krumholzibacteriota; class Krumholzibacteriia; order LZORAL124-64-63; family LZORAL124-64-63; genus LZORAL124-64-63. The sequence goes on from JAAEOA010000192.1 coordinate 40,281, forward strand.
GTCAAAACTCAAAGAGTGCTTGGATTTTTGGATCTGCAAATTGGCGAGGCCCTGCAGTATCACATGCGAAACCGGGGTATGACTCTGCGTTTTGGCGAGCAGCTGAAAGAAGTGAAAAAAGTTGAGGGCGAAGGTAAACCTCATGTGCAAATAAAACTCAAAAGTGGCAAATGCCTTCAGGCCGATGCTTTCCTGTATTGCCAGGGACGACAGGGAGTGACCGATACTCTGGATCTTCAGAATGCGAATCTTGAGGCCGATCATCGGGGCCGAATTAAAGTGGATGAAAATTATCAGACAGCAAATCCTGAAATTTATGCAGTGGGCGATGTGATAGGTTTTCCAGCCTTGGCCAGCACCAGTATGAATCAGGGCCGCCTGGCTAGCTGCCATATGTTTAAAGCTCCACTGCATGGTATGAGAAAGTTTTTTCCTTTTGGAATTTATTCCATACCTGAAATCAGCATGGTGGGCGATACCGAAGAAGAGCTGACAGAGTTAGGTGTACCATATGAAACTGGTTGCGCAGGGTATAAAGAAATTGCCCGGGGACAGCTTATTGGCGATGATGTGGGCTTAGTGAAAATTCTGTTCCACCCCGAAAGCCGGGAAGTTCTTGGAGTGCACATCATAGGTACCGGGGCTACGGAATTGATCCACATTGGCCAGGCCGTGATGGCTTTGGGTGGAAAGCTGGATTATTTCATCGACAGTGCTTTCAACTATCCGACTTTGGCCGAGGGTTACCGGGTGGCGGCTTTGAATGGGGCCAATAAGGTACGGTAAATAATTTCCAATTAAAAAGCCGCACTCATTCCAAACGTCAGGGCCTTTTCGCCCACGCCGGCCCACTCGGAAAAAATACTTAATTTCCCCAAATGAGCTCCTATTCCCATGGCTAACTGATAGTGATGAATATCAGTACCGGTAACATCTTCCCCGCTAATACTCCAGCTCACAGGCCCACCAAAAACACGGGCAGCCAAATAGGGAAAAGTCTTGTTTTTAACGATCCAACCAAAGCGTGCACCGAGTCTGGCATCACCCGCGGAATAACTAATCTTGTTTTCATTTCCGGGGGCTATTGTTTCCGACCACAAGGCTCCCAGAGCGAGTGAGAGGTCAAGTGAGGGTTTTGCTCCGCGACTTGGTAATGCCCGATACTCCGCCCCGAAAGCCAGCAAACCACCGGGTTCAAAATCATTAGAAGGCTGGTTGACATAATTCAAGCCACCATCAAATAATATTCCACCTGCAGCACTAAGGGTCCATTTTTCATTGAGCGACCAGGCGGCGGACATGGAAAGAGTGGTCATTTCAATATCCCATTCCTGGTCATCCTCAAACCGAATGGTGGAATTCATCGAACCATAACCCACACCCAAATAAAGGTTTGAAATAGACCTGGTTGGGTCGGTTGGGTGGGTGCCGGAACTGAAACATTGAGCAGGCGGACCGCCTGGGGAAGGAACACCTCAGGCAAAAGCCTGGTCAATGGTGAAAAATACCAAGGCCAAAAAAATGGCAAGAGCGGCCATGACCAGCTTTTGAAAAAGCATAATTATTCTCCTGAAACCTGAAACCCTTGAGAAAAAAAGCCATCCGGAATATTCCGGACGGCTTTTTTATCATCCTGAGAATATTCAGAAAACTTAGTCCTGATACTTCACAGTAGTAGCAAAGAAAGTCATTTCTTCCAAGTCGCCTTTTGTGGCGTCTTCGACATTAACAGGAGCTGCGCAGCTGTCTTTAACTTCTTTTGTTTCGGTGTGCTTGTCGTTGTCATGATCGGCTTTGTCGCCACAGAAATCAGCATACTTGGCAACAACAAAACCGGTCATAGTGACTTTGGCTCCGTGTTTTTTTGTGTCGAATTTGAAAGCGTCGTCTTTGGCGCGAACCAGGGTGAAAAGATCGCCTTCTTTGTATTGGCCATCGGCGATCCACATTTTGCAACCGCTTTTGCAGGCACCAACGATAGTTCCTTCGATGGTGATTTCTTTACCTTCAACCTTGGCGACATCGTCGGCCATGGTTTTTACGGTGTAAACGGTTTCGGCCATGACGTTTCCCGCCAGCAGGCTAATCATAGCTGCGAACAAAATGATGGCGGTCAGTTTTGCGGATTTCATTGAGTTTCTCCCTTTGTGTTTGCGGATTTCTCCGCTTTGTTTGTAAAAGCGCTAAAAACGCTTTCTACGTCTAATTTTGAAGTACATGACAATGCCCGTTACACACAGGACGGTGAAACTGGCGGCGATCAAATCGTAGAACCAGGGCCCGTAAGTGCCCAGGATTTCACCGGTATGAAAGTCGAGTATCAGCCATTGAAGAGGCACGCTGTGGGCCTCGTCAGGAAACAGATCGGCCAGGCCCTGGGCCTGACGCACGTTGTCCAGTCGCACCTGGTAAGCCGGCGGCAATATTTTGGTGGTCACTCTGGTGGTATTTATCCAGCGAAAATCGTGCTTGTGGTTTAGCAGGAAACCGGTAATGGAGATGAAGAACATTAGGATGGCCACAAACAAACTGAAATGTTTGAAGTAGCCAAAACTAAAAATGTGGACTTTGCGCCAGGTCTTCATTCGCAAGCTTTCGTCGGGTTTAGCTGTTTACAGCCAAGCAATACAGAGAAGATTGGGGATTGTTCCAGGAAAGAATGAGAACCTGAAAAAATCTGATACGCAAATATAGTATATGAGAATGAAATGTTGAAATATTAACGTCAGGCATTTGGATACAGCGGAGGAAGTTGATGAATTAAAATGGTTTGTTTTTGTCTTTTAAAACTGTGGCGGAGCCAATATGGGCTCCGCCACAGGGTGAATGTTCAAAAAATGAACCTTCTTCTTATTCGTGCCAGACAGGCATGCGGCCAGGTGTATAGGGGGCCCCTGCTGCATCCAGTTTGTTTTCCAGAGATTTTAGATCCGACTCCACCAACACTTTCAGGTCCGCCAACAGCGGCCCGAACTGTTGAGTGGCTACGGCCAGGCTTTCGCGCTGGGTTTGAGTGGGGGCTGTTGTAATGCTACGGGTTCCCCACATGACTCGGCTGAGGCGGCTGCGCAGACCCGGGGTGGACGGTTCGCTGTGACGACCAAACACACGGTCGCCGCTCATCACTATATTCAGGGAAACCAATTGAGCATCCATTTGGTCCACCTCGTCCAGCAGGGAACGATCCAGGCCTGGAGTATCATTGATGGCTTGTCTGATGTGATCCAGACGGCTGCCGGCATCCCTCAGAATTCTGGACGCGCCGAGTACAGCCCGGTTCAATTCAGCAGCTTTTTCCTGGAAGGCCAGGGAAGCGGCGAAATCATCGGTTTGCAATTCGTTGTTGCCCAGAAGTTTGGTTTTGAATTCAACCGGGCCTGCAAGAATGGTTTCTTCACCGAGAACCCGCTGGCTCAGAGTTACGTTGAAAGTGCCGGGCATGGCGTAAGGGCCGGCGGGAATATCATCCCACGGGGTGCTTGGGCCGCTACGCTGCAGGTTGACCGGGCTGCTGGTGTCCGGGTAACGCAGATCCCATGCCACACGGTGCAGGCCACTGCCGGTGGGGCCGTTGATGCGGCGAACCACCTGACCGTCAGAGTCTTTCACTGTCAGAATGATAGCAGGATCGTTTTCCCGGTTTTCAGCCCGAAGTTCGTCCCAGGTGGGGTAGAATACTGGTTCGTTGTTTTCAAACTTTTCGGAATCCGCTTTTTGTCGTTTCGATTTCAGGGTTTGAAGCCCGTCTTTCAACCGGAAGGTGAAGATGGCGCCAAAAGGAGGGTTGTCGGCCAGATAAAAAGAATCGCCTTGATGCCCTCGACCGGCAGAACCAACAGGTGTTGCTTCATTGTAAAGCCAGGCGTCTTTGACCGGATAGATGGTCGCATTCTCCTGGAGACTTTCTTCGGTAAGGTTCCGCAGTGAAGAATAGTCATCAAGGATATAGAAACCCCGACCAAAGGTGGCGATCACCAGGTCGTTTTCCCGGCGCTGGATTTCCAGGTCGCGGCAGGCAATGACCGGAAGGCCTGCTTTTAACTGAGTCCAGTTTTCGCCGTTGTTGCGGGTAAAGAACATGCCAAACTCAGTCCCAACAAAGAGTAGTTCCGGGTCAACATGATCTTGAGCGATGGTATAAACGGTACCGCGTTCAGGCAGGTTTCCGGCAATGTTTTTCCAGCTTTTTCCCAGATTGTCACTTTTCAGGACATAGGGTTTGAAGTCGTCTCTTTTGTGGTTGTCGAAGGTTGCAAAAAGAACCTGGTCGTCAAAAAGTGAAGGTTCGAGATCGCTAACGTACGAACCATCGGGAACACCGTTGAAGCTGTCGTATTTTTTCCAATCGCTTTGGCCACTCTGACGCACATGAATCAAACCGTCATCGGTTCCGGCAAAGAGCAGCCCTTCGGTTACGGGCGATTCATTGAAGGAAATAATGCTGCCGTAAACAGAAGTGCTGTTGTTCTTGGCAACGGCATCCACACCCCAGACACGATCCATGATTTCCAGTTTGTTGCGGTCCACTCCGCTGTTCAAATCGTCACTGATTTTGGACCAGCTGTGACCTCTGTCTTCACTGACAAAAACCTTCTGGCAGCAATAGTAAAGACGTTCGTGGTTATGAGGACTGATCAGCAACGGAGAGTTCCAGTTCCAGTTCAGTATTTCCCCCAGTTCCGGTTGGGGCTGAATATCCAGATTTTCACCGCTGACTTTATCGTAACGGTGCAGGTTTCCATATTGCCACTGGCTGTAAACAATATTGGGATTGGTGGGGTCGATGGCAGGCTTGAAACCGTCGCCACCCAGGGTGAAGAACCACTCACGGTTGCTGGCTCCATGGCCATACGTGGTGCGCGAAGGGCCTCCAATGGTATTGTTGTCCTGGGTGCCGCCATAAACATTGTAAAAGGGCTCATCCTGATCAATGGCCACCCGGTAAAACTGGGTGATGGGCAGGTTGGGGAAGAAGCGCCAGTGGTCGCCCCGGTCAAAGCTTTCGTAGACGCCACCATCACAACCGGCGATCAAATGGTCAGTGTCCGAAGGGTTGATCCACAAAGCATGGTCATCAACGTGTTTGCTGGCATAGCTCAAACGACGCCAGTTTTTTCCTCCGTCTTCTGTCACTTTCAGGAAAGTATCCATGCTGTAAACCCGGTCAGGATTGATAGGATCGGGAATGATTTCATTGTAGTATTGCGGACTGCCTGCCACATAATTGCTCATTTTGGACCAGGACGCGCCTCCGTCCTGAGTGCGGAAGAAGCCGCCTTTATCTTTGGCTGCTTCAACGATGGCATAAACAGTATTGGGAGCTTTGGGGGCAATGGCCAGGCCAATGCGTCCCATGTCGGTTCCTGGCAGACCGTTTGTCAGCTCGGTCCAGGTTTTGCCGCCGTCGGTACTTTTGTGAATGCCGCTGCCGGGTCCGCCATTGATCAGAGTCCAGGTATGACGGCGGCGTTGGTAGCTGGCCGCGTAAAGCACATCCGGGTTGCCGGGGTCGGCCACCAGATCGACCACGCCGGTATTTTCATCAATTTCCAGGACCAGTTCCCAGTTTTGGCCGCCATCGCTGGTCATATACACGCCACGGTCGCCACCCGGGCCCCACAAAGGACCTTCAGCTGCCACCCACACACGATTGGCATCGGTGGGATGAACCACAATGCGACCAATGTGCAGAGATCGTTTCAGGCCCATGTTCTTCCAGCTTTTTCCGCCATCGATGGATTTATAAACACCATCGCCGTAAGCGACGCTGCGCTGGCTATTGCTTTCACCGGAACCTACCCAGACAACATCCGGTTGGCTGGGGCTAATGGTCATGCAACCGATGGAATAACTACCCTGGTGGTCAAAAATGGGCTTAAAAGTGATGCCCGCGTTATGAGTTTCCCAGATACCACCGCTGCACACAGCCACGTAATAATGATTTTTATTGCGAGGATCCACAGCAAAATCGGCAATACGACCCGAGGCAATGGCCGGACCAATTTCCCGAAAAGTGAGGCTACCAAAGTCTCCGCTGCTCCAGGGAGCGTCGTCCTCGGCCAAAGCGGGCGCACCAAGAGATAGGAAGATAAGGCCCAGCAGCAGAGACAGCCGGGCAATGGAGACAATACCTGAGGACAGGAAATGGCGCATGATAACTCTCTTTCAGAGGACAACAGGGGCTGACAAATAGGGCAGCCTGAGTAAAACTAAAGTCGGGGAGACTGTTCAGCAGGGAATATAACCCATGCAGGGCTGTGCAATCAATGGCAGATCGTCGGTTGTGCCCAAAAGAATGTCGCTGGTTCAATTTGTGGCCATAGATTTGATTAAACACGGGAGATTTATGTGTTTTAGGTTGAAAATTGCTGGATATTTTTGCAAAAAAGCACTCAGCGACATTCTTCTGGGCACAACCTATCCATTTCATTATTATCAAAATGGTTTTGAGAATGAAATATTGGAACAATTTATTCCAGTTCCAGATCCTCACGGGAGAAAGACAAGGGAATGAATCGGGGGTTGGGACCAAAGAAAGAAGCCAACTCACAGTCGTGTTTTGACCCTAAAATTAACAGCTTATTAATATATTTATTAAGAATGGGTTTGATTTCCAGCAGTTGCTCAGTTTTCAGGCTGCGGGAGTCAAGAATGATCAGATCGATGTCCTGTTCGGTCTCTGCATTGGCAACGAAATCTTTCATGGGGGTCAGCTCATGTCCATAATAGGTGAGAACTTGTTTGCTCCATTCTGAAACAATCGTGTCAGTGCTGATAACAGTAATCTTTTTGGCTGCGTAGGTTTTCTGGTCCCCTGAGCTCAAATCCCCGTTGGTTGCAATTTGCAAAAAGAGTTTGGTCTCTTTAACTCGGGTTTCAATTTCTTCGAAAATTTCTTTCGCTTCTTCAATATTGAATCCAGTGGTTTTGACCAGTTTTCGAAAATCTTCTTCGGTTAGGGATCTTTCGTAAACCTTGCCGGAAATTCCTGCAAAACAATCGCCCAAAGCTACCAGGCTTATCAGAGGGTCGTCTTTTCCCACAATGACTTTGGGTGTATGATGAAACCTTACGGCATCGCTGATTATTGGGGGCAGTTTCCACAGCTTCATAAGTTTATGTCCAGCCCGGGTGTGGGTCATGCCAATAATTTTCTTTTCATTCTCAACCAAATTGGCAGGACCCAGTTCAACAGCTTCGTTGAACTCTTTGGGCACGGCGGTGAGAAAAACCAAATGCCCTATATCGTGCAAAAGGCCGGCAAGAAAAGCTTCTTCGGGGGCTGTTTTATTGGTGCGCCGGGCCAAAACTTCACAAGCTGAAGCCGTGCAGATACTGTGGTCCCAGAAATTTTCAATTAATTTTCCTTTGCCAGCACCGGACATGACCTTGGTGATACCCAATCCCAGTGCCAGATTGCGCAGGGCGGCCACTCCCAGAATGACGATGGCTTTGGGAACAGTGGTCACTTTTCCGTTCAGTCCATAAAAAGAACTATTAACTAATTTCAGTATTTTGCTGGCCATGGCCTGGTCTGAGTTCAGGACCTGGCTAATGTCATTCGCAGAACTGTTTGGGTCTTCCATGACTTTCAATAGTTTATGCATGACCAGAGGCATGGGCGGCAGCTCCCTGATCTTTTTTATAATTTTGTCGGTATGATCAATTGTTACGGTCATTTGGCAACTTTTTCTGGAATGATTGCACAATCCAGGTTTTTCTTTGGTCCCCGAGAGTGAGCCTCTCCTTTGATTTAAGAGGAGAGATTTGTTATCATGCGGATCCGATTCTGACATACAGCTCCATTATCGGCATAACTCAGATTTGGCTTAGGGGTTTTTTTGAATGGTGGGAAAATGAAAATTTGGTGTTTTATCATAGTCCTGCTTGTATTCGTTTGGGTCCCCGTACGCTCAGTTGCGGAAGATCACTGTCTGCCATCTCATTCAGTGATAATGATTTACCATCATGTAAGTTTCGATACTCCGGCTTCCACCAGCGTATCACCTGATCTTTTTGACCAACACCTGGATTTTCTCTCAGAGAACAATTTCAAAGTTATGGATTTGCCAACTGTGGTGGCCCAGCTTCGCAAGGGTGAATCGTTGCCTGACAGCACGGTGGTTTTGACTTTTGACGATGGTTATGAATCTGTTTATTCCGAGGTCTTCCCCCGATTAAAAAAACTGGGATGGCCATTCACTGTTTTTGTTTGCCCTGAAGCATTAGACCATCGCCGAGGTCCGGTAGTGTCCTGGGATCAGTTGCGGGAAATGTCTAACCACGGAGCAACCATTGCCTTACATGGATTGCATCACGGATTCATGAACCGGGCAGAAAAGGGCGAAAACCCAAGTCAACACCACGACCGACTCAAAAACGAATTAATTCAGGCTCAAAAAAGGCTGGTGGAAAATCAACTTCCAGCCCATTCTTTGCTGGCTTTTCCTTATGGAGAATATTCGTCCACGGTGTTGTCGGTTGTTGACGAATTGGGTTGGACTGGATTTGGCCAACAATCGGGAGTTGTTTTTTCAGGGAGCGATTTTTCCTGTTTGCCTCGTTTCCCCATGGCTGCGGGTTTTGCCCAAATGCCTGGTTTTAAAATTAAAACCTCCGCCTTGCCCCTGCCGGTTATTTCGAATGGAGTAATTGACCCCAACCTCAATTCAGAACAGTTTGAAACGAAAGCACCTCAACTCTTGCTGAAAGTAGATTTCGATTGTTTGAAGGGAGCTGTGATCACCGCTTTTGCCAGTGGGCAAGGACAGATATCCTCTATTTGGGATGAGGAAAATGTGGGCTTGTTAAAGGTCCAGGCGTCGAACCCATTGCCACGGGGGCGAAGTCGGTATAACGTGACAGCACCGGTTTTGGACACAGGACGATGGTATTGGTACAGTCAGGTTTGGATAACCGGCACTGACCATAACTATTAATTTTCCCTTGGATTCCCTGGAGCTTCTTTAAATGCAACGCCTTACGAGAAAACAACTGCAAAAAATTGCCTCCGATCGTATTTTGATTCTGGATGGCGCCATGGGTACCATGATTCAGGGTTATGGTCTGAACGAAGCCGATTTTCGTGGAGAGTTGCTTTCCGAGCACCCGGTGGATCTAAAAGGCAATAATGACTTACTGTGTCTGACACGCCCGGAAGTGATATCGGAAATCCACAGGGATTACCTGATTGCCGGTGCGGACATTATTACAACCAATACCTTCAATGGAACCTCCGTAGCTCAATCTGACTACCAAACTGCGCATCTGGTTCGGGACATCAATTTTGCAGCAGCCCAACTGGCTCGTGCTGCTGCCGATGAAATCACAGCCAAGAATCCAGACCGCCCTCGTTTTGTAGCCGGAAGTCTTGCACCCACCAACCGCACTTGTTCCATCAGCCCGGATGTGAACGATCCAGGCATGCGCAACATTACCTTTAACGATTTGGTTATTGCATACAGTGAAGAAGCGGAAGCTCTTCTCGATGGTGGCGTCGACTTCCTGGTCGTTGAAACTGTTTTCGATCCGTTGAATGCCAAAGCGGCCGTTTTTGCCTGCCGCCAGATCCTGCGTCAACGTGGCATTCTGGAAATGCCTTTGTGGATTTCCGGAACCATAACCGACGCCAGCGGACGCACGTTGACCGGTCAAACCCCGGCTGCGTTCTGGACCAGTTTAAAACATACCGATGCCGCCGTGTTCGGGTTGAACTGCGCCCTCGGCGCCACAGCAATGCGGCCTTTTGTGGAAGAAGTCTCCTGGCACGCCAATACTCTGGTCTCGGCTCATCCAAATGCCGGTTTACCCAACGAGCTGGGCGGATACGACGAAACACCCGACCAAATGGCAGGCATTCTTGCCGATTTTGCCCAAAGTGGATTGCTGAATATTGCTGGAGGATGTTGCGGCACTACACCGGTATATATTGAAGCCATTGATCGTGCTTTGGCTGGTATTGAACCCCGCAAAATTCCGGAAAAAAGACCAGGCACCTGGTTAGCGGGACTTGAGCCGTTGAACATTTCCAACGACAGCCTTTTTGTGAATGTGGGCGAGCGTACCAACGTGGCGGGAAGTCGCAAATTTGCCCGCCTCATTAAAGAGGATAAACTGGAAGAAGCCCTGGAAGTGGGGCGCAAACAGGTTCGCGGGGGAGCTCAGATTGTCGATGTGAACATGGACGATGCCATGCTCGATTCCGTGGCTGCCATGAGCGATTTTCTAAATGTTCTGGCCAGTGATCCTGAAATTTCAAGAGTGCCGGTCATGATCGATTCCAGCCGCTGGGAAGTGCTGGAAGCTGGCTTGCAAAGAATTCAGGGCAAGGGTGTTGTGAACTCCATCAGCCTGAAAGACGGCGAAGATGAATTCCGCCGGCGTGCCCGACTGGTGCAGGATTACGGAGCCGCGGCTATTGTAATGGCTTTTGATGAAGATGGTCAGGCAGATACTCTTTCGCGTCGGGTCGAAATTTGTCAGCGGGCCTATGATATTCTGGTTAAAGAAGAAAACTGGGACCCCGGTGACATTATTTTTGACCCCAATGTTTTTGCCGTGGCCACGGGATTGCCGGAACACGACTCCTACGCGGTTGATTTTATTGAAACCTGCCGGCGCATCAAGTCTGACCTGCCCGGTGCTTTGATTAGTGGTGGAATCAGTAACCTGAGTTTCAGTTTCCGGGGCAACGACATTGTTCGTGAAGCCATGCATTCGGTCTTTTTGTACCACGCCATTGAAGCGGGTCTGGACATGGGCATTGTCAACGCCGGGCAGCTGGCTGTTTACGATGAAATTAAACCCGAACTTCGCCAAGTCGTTGAAGATGTGGTGCTGAATCGAAAGCCGGGAGCAACCGATCGTTTGATCGAAATGGCCACCAGCACCGCTGGGAAAAAAACCAGAAACGAAGAAGATCTCAGCTGGCGGGAAAACTCGGTGGCCGAATGTTTGAAACACGCCCTGCTTACTGGTGAAGCCAAGTTTGTTGAAGAAGATACCATGACGGCCCTTAAGGAGCTGGAAACTCCTTTGAAGGTCATCGAAGGTCCGCTAATGGCTGGCATGAATCATGTGGGTGAATTGTTTGGAGCGGGGAAAATGTTCCTGCCTCAGGTTATTCGTTCGGCCCGGGTCATGAAAAAGGCAGTGGCCGTCCTGGAGCCGTATCTGGAAGTGGAAGAAAATGGGGAGGACAGAGGGGCCGGAACGGTATTGATGGCCACTGTTAAAGGTGATGTGCATGACATCGGTAAGAACATCGTTTCTGTTGTCATGGGTTGTAACAACTACCGTATTATTGACCTAGGAGTCATGGTCCCCACCGAAAAAATCATTGAGACAGCTTTGGCTGAAAAAGTGGATGTGGTTGGCCTGAGTGGTTTGATCACTCCTTCACTGACGGAAATGGAACAGGTTGCTGATCAAATGCAGAGGGCGGGTTTAAAAGTTCCCCTGCTTATTGGTGGGGCTACAACCAGTCGGTTGCATACGGCAGTCAAAATTGCACCTTTTTACGAGCCCGGGGTTTATTATGTGAAAGATGCCTCTCAGGCGGTTTCCTTGTTGGGCTCCCTGATGAATCCAGTGACAGAAGCGGAAGTCGTTGCCTCGACTCGACAGAAGTATTCAGAGTTGAGAGCATCGCGCAATGGTGGTGGCCCAGGCAAAAATCTTCTGTCCCTGACCGAGGCTCGGACCAGGGGAATGAAATGCGATTTTTCCAATCCTGTGGCCGCTCCGGAGAAACCAGGAGTGACCATACTCGAGGATATCGAGTTGTCTGTCCTGCGGCCCTTTATCGACTGGACTCCTTTCTTTAACACCTGGCGCATGTCTGGTACTTATCCAGCCATTTTTGAAAAGCCCGAAGTTGGGGCTGAGGCCAGACGGTTATTTGATGATGCCCAGGCTTTATTGGATGATATTATTGCCGGAAAAAAACTAAGGGCCAAAGCCGTGGTTGGATTGTTCCCTGCCGCAACCAGGGGCGATGATCTGGTCTTCTTCAAGACCGAAGATCGGCAAACGGAACAGAACAGAATTCCCTTCCTTCGTCAGCAAAGAAACAGCGCCGCCGGCCGACCAAACCTTTCTTTGGTAGATTTTGTAGCTTCGGAAGAATCAGGAATTTCAGACTGGGCTGGAGCTTTTGCCTGTACTGCAGGTATTGGTGCTGCCGAGTTGGCAGAACAATTCAAAAATAACGGCGACGATTATCAGGCAATTCTGGTCAAAGCCGTGGCAGACCGCCTGGCTGAAGCCTGTGCCGAATATCTGCATTTGAAAGTTAGGCAACAGTGGTGGGGATACAGTCCCGATGAAAAAGAGTCTGCCGATCTGGTGGCAGAAGATTTTCAGGGGATTCGCCCGGCGCCCGGTTACCCTGCCTGTCCGGATCACTTTGCGAAAAAAGCACTTTTCGCTTTGCTTGGTATAGATTCGGCTATGGGCTTAAGTCTGACCGAAAGCTGTGCCATGGAGCCAGCCGCTTCGGTTAGTGGCTGGTATTTTGCACATCCTGAGGCCCGGTATTTTGGAATCGGAAAATTGGGAACCGATCAGGTAAATGATTATGCCGCACGTTGCGGAATTGAAAATGAAGAGGCTGCCCGCTGGTTGGCAGCCAATATTGACTGAACAAACAAGGAATTATAATGCACGTAACGGAGCATCTTGACCGCGCGGATCGCACTCTTTTCAGTTTTGAAATTATTCCACCACCCCGTGGAAAAACCGTACGCGATATTATTGAAATTGTTGAACAAATTGCACCAGTGAAGCCTCCCTTTATTGATGTGACCAGCCACATGGCCGAAGCCATTTATGAAGAACTCGATGATGGTTCCATCAAACGCCGAATCCGCAAAAAGCGTCCGGGAACCATCAGCATTTGCGGGATTATTCAAAACCGATACGGAATTGAAACGGTTCCTCATCTGTTGTGTGCGGGATTTACCCGGGAAGAAACCGAAGACGCCATTATAGAGCTGAATTATCTTGGCATTGAAAACGTTCTGGCCATTCGAGGAGACCAAAGTAATTATAACAAAGTTTTGCGCGACGGTCGTACCCGCAATGTTTACGCTCAGGATCTTGTTGAACAGGTCATTGATTTACGGGAAGCGAAATTTTTGGAAGACATTGCCCACAGTGAAACCATCGACTTTTGTGTGGGTGTGGGCGGGTATCCGGAGAAGCACGTTGAATCGCCCAATATGAAAACTGATTTAAAATATTTGAAAGCAAAAGTCGATGCCGGGGCCGATTATATTGTGACCCAGATGTTTTTCGATAATACCCTCTTCATGGATTATGTGCGCAAGTGCCGCGAAGCTGGAATAACCGTCCCCATTATCCCTGGTTTGAAACCCATTGAAAGTGTGCGCCAATTATCGAGCCTGCCCAAGCATTTTCATATCTCCATGCCTGAAGATCTGGTCGATGAAATCATGGAATCGCCCCAACACGTGAAGGAAATAGGCAAAAGCTGGACTGCCAAGCAGCTTGAGGGGCTGGTAAATTCAGGCACTGAATGCATTCATTTTTATGTGATGAACAACGCCAGGACCACGGTGGATATTATTCGGGAATTGGGCTGAAAAAGCTTGATTCCTGTTTTGATATTTCAATAATAATTATGGGAAAATAATCTGGGATTTGAATCAATATAACTGTTGCCAGATCCACTTCCACCCTGTAGCTTCTGTTTCGGAGGGAGGCTTTGCAGCGCCCGGTCACAAGGATGTGATCTGTGGTATTTCGCCTGAAGGGATTCAGCAAGCGCTTATGGCCCCGGAAAAACAAGTCCGTCGTTTATTGCTAATACACGAAAACCCCGATGTAACAGCGGGGGTGCGTGAGCTTCTGTCTACTCTTCGGAACCCCCGTCACATTGTTGCTCATTATCACCACCTCATGGATGGCCTGACTTATCTCATGGTTAACCCCGTGGATTTGGTTCTGGTCGGTCCAGCTCCCGCAGATGTGGATCAACTGGCAGCCATTAGAAAAATCAGTGCTGCATATCCGGAAATCCCCATCATCGCTTTATCTCGCAGTATTAATTCCGCCTCTATTTTTGCGTTGAAGAAAGCTGGTTCCAGTGAGTGTTTGTCCATCAATGAATTGCATAGCGATCTTTGGTTTCGCACCCTGAACTATTGCATTCAGGAAAGCGCCCTGAAAAGCCAGTTGGCAAGTGCAACAGCAAGCATCGACTGGATGCAGAATACCGACTCTTTAACGGGTTTGCTAAATCGAAAAGGAATGGAACGGGAAACTCTGGCTCTGCTTGCCCTCGCGCGTAAAAACAACTGCGACCTGCAGGTCTTGCTTATTGATCTGGATGAGTTTGGCCGCATCAACTCCACTCTCGGCCATGGTGTGGGCGACCTGATTCTCATGGCGGCGGCTCGACGCATCAATGACCTCATTGGTGAAAAGGATAAAGTGGGAAGAGTGGGAACCGACCGTTTTGTGGTGGTTCTGGCAAAGGACTGTGAAGAGTATGCCAGCACTTTGGCAGAAAAAATCCGTCTGGCCATCAGTCGTGATGTGATTCAGGCGGGCGATAACAGTTTGGCAACTACAGCAAGCCTGGGTGTGACAGGCATTTCCTCATCCACCATCAGTTTTGATGAAGTACTGGCCAAGGCTCATTTTGTTCTTCAGCGCAGCAAGCTGAAGGGAAAAAATCGGGTTTCAAGGGCAGCCAGTCTGGCCGATGTGCGTCTCATTCGTCCTTCGGAAGTGGGGCCCGACATGATTCGCGCCCTGTTGCACGGTTTTGTCCTGAATGTTTATTCCCAGCCCATTGTCAATTTGCTCGATGGCCGGATTGTTTCTCAGGAACTGTTAATACGTGGCCCGGAAGGCCCGTTAAGATCACCCGATGCTCTATTCAGATATTGTCAGGAAAAAGATATTCTTTCCGCTGTTGATTTGCGCTGCCTGAAAGAGTGCGCCAAGGCTGCATCCCGAACTGCCCAGGGACAGGCTCCGCGATACCACGTGAACATCATGCCGGCGACTCTTTTGCAAACTCCGGTTGAAGAATTGGTTCGGGTTTTGCAGGTGAACAATGACTTTGGCCATTGCTGCCTCGAGCTGAGCGAGCAGCAACTTCTGGGTGACCCTTCGGTCTTATTGCCGAGAGTGCGCAGTTTGCAGGAAGCCGGCATTCGCATTGCCATTGACGATGTTGGATATGGAAAAAGTCACCTGGAAAATCTGCTCATGCTCGATCCCCAGGTGATGAAAATTGACAAACGATTGGTCCAGGGTGTATCCGCTGATGGTGATATGCGGCAAACCCTTGGTCGGCTCCTGAAAATGGCCGATGTCCTGGGCGCTGAAACGGTGGCCGAAGGCATTGAAGATGCTGATGATTACCGTGTGCTTCTGGAAATGGGCGTGCGCTTTGGCCAGGGATATTTATTTGGTGTGCCCATGCCCTGCTCGGAGGCTGCTGAAGTCAACAAGGCTAATAATTTGAGTACTGGGGGAAATGACCCGGAGGCCCGGGCTGAAGCCTGACCTCCGGTATTTCGGCCTTTTAAGATTCTTTCAAATCTCCCACCACGTTTTCCACTGCCTTTAGTACATCGCAACTCTTGACCAAAGCTTTCATAGCTGTATGGTCCGGAGCCAAACTGCGATCCACATCCAGATAGTCAACGGTTTTCCGAATACAATCCCAGGCCGCTTTCACACCTTTTCCTGGATTGAATTCCCGCAGGTTCAAACCCTGAGCTGCGCCCATCATTTCAATACCCAAAACGCCGTAAGCGTTGTCAATTATTTGTTCATTCTTCAGGGCAGTGTTCATGCCCATGGAAACAAAATCTTCCTGATCTGCGGCCGCGGGTATGGAGGCCACTGAAGCGGGGGTCGACAAAATTCTCTGTTCCACAATTAAGCTGTCGGCGGTGTACTGACTGAGCATCATTCCACTGAACATACCGGCACCTTTGGTTAAAAATGGCGGCAGTCCGGCACTCAACGCAGGGTTCAGCAAACGATTCAAACGACGCTCTGAAAGAACACTGACAATGGTGATGGCCTGGCCCGCCATTTCCATAGGCAAAGAAACGGGTGTGCCCTGGAAATTGGCACCCGTTTGGAAGCTGTCGGTTTCAGGAAAGAAAATGGGGTTATCGCCCACACCGTTGAGTTCGGTTTCCACCTGGCTGCGGGCGTAGGCCACCGCATCGTGGGCCGCGCCAATAACCTGAGGGGTGGAACGCATGCTGTAGGCATCCTGCACCTTGGTTTTGACTTTGCCGGTGAGCAGGTCGCTGCCGGCAGTGCATTTGCGAATGGCGCCAGCACTTCGCATGGCTCCACTGAAACCACGAACTTCGTGCAGAGGGGCTTCATAGGGTTTCATGTTGGCCAGAAGGGCTTCCAGCGACATGGCCGCGGTAATTTCCGCCTGCTTGAGCCAGTTCTCCATATCTTTAATGTGCAAGGCACTCATGGCCGTCAGCACATTGGATCCATTGATGGTGGACAAACCATCGCGGGCTTCAAGTCCCGGGACTTTAATGCCGGCCTTTTTCATGGCCTCGTCACCGGGCAGCAACTCACCCTGATAATAAGCCTGTCCTTCGCCCATTAGCAAAAGTGCAACCTGGCTCATGGGGGCAAGGTCACCACTGGCACCCACAGAGCCTTTTTGACAGACAAAAGGAGTCACGCCTTTGTTAAGCATGGCCACCAGAGTTTGGGTAATGGCGGGTCGACAGCCGGATCGACCATGAGCATGCACGTTAACGCGGCCCATCATTGCACCCCGTACATACTCCAGCGGGGCGGGATCGCCAATGCCTGCAGCGTGGTTGTAAATCAGATATTTCTGAAACTCTCTGACCTGATCATCGTCGAGCACAATTTCCGAGAATTCACCGATGCCGGTATTGACTCCGTACATGATTTCCCGGGCTTCAATTTTTTCTTCCAGCAGGTCACGGCAACGTGTGATTCGCTCCAATGCTTCCGGAGCCAGTTCCACAGGTTCGTTGTGGCGGGCAACAGCAACAAGTTTTTCAATGGTCAGATTGGAACCTGATAAGACAATGGCCATGGTTTGAGCTCCTTTGGGGCGAATTGGCAGATCACACAGAGGTGGTTCGGTTTTTCGGATTGCATCCCTGTTTTCAGATTGTATCCCTTGTCCCGGACCGCAAGGAAGTGTAAATTCTACAAGGTAGGATCCGAAGGGGCCAGAATTTATCGCAGAAACGTTCAGAAAGATGAGTTTGAAATGGCTAAGAAAGCATTGATCACAGGAATTACCGGCCAAGATGGTTCGTATCTGGCGGAATATCTTCTGGATCTGGGCTACGATGTCTACGGAATGGTACGCCGCAGCAGTACTGAAAACCTTGAACGCATTGATCATATCAAAAACGACATTGAGTTTGTGCAGGCTGATCTTCTGGATCAGGCCTCTTTGGACAAAGCCCTCGATATTTCCCAACCCGATGAAATTTACAATCTGGCGGCCCAGAGTTTTGTGCCTACAAGCTGGAGTCAGCCTGTACTTACGGGCCAATTTACCGGTCTGGGAGTGACCCGCATTCTTGAATCATTGCGCCAGGTTTGTCCCGAAGCCAAATTTTATCAGGCCAGCAGCAGCGAAATGTTTGGCAAGGTGCGTGAAGTTCCCCAAACGGAAATGACTCCTTTTCACCCGCGCAGCCCATATGCCGTGGCCAAAACCTACGGCCATCATATTACCGTGAACAATCGTGAAAGTTTTGGCCTGTTTGCCGTGTCGGGCATTCTGTTCAACCACGAAAGCCCCCGCCGGGGACGCGAATTTGTGACCCGGAAAATTACCGACGGCGTGGCGCGTATCAAATTGGGCCTGTCCAAAGAGCTGGCCCTCGGAACCCTCGACGCAGAACGCGACTGGGGTTTTGCCGGTGACTACGTAAAGGCCATGCACCTGATGCTTCAACAGGATGAACCTGACGATTTTGTTGTGGCCACTGGCACCACCCATTCAGTGCGCCAGTTCCTGGAAGTTGCTTTTGGCCATGTGGGACTTAATTACGAAGATTATGTTACTCAGGATCCCCGTTTTATGCGTCCTGCCGAAGTGGACCAGCTCATTGGCGACAACAGCAAAGCCAAACGAATTCTGGGCTGGGAGCCAAAGGTCAGTTTCGAACAATTGGTCACCATGATGGTGGACAGTGATCTGGAATTGTTAGGATAGTTTTTAATGGACAGGGTAAAACAGGATCTGCTCCGGAACGGTAGTTATGGAAAGTGACTCACTCAAAAACCATTACCACCAGCCCGAGTTGATTCAGAAAATTTATCAGGCTCTAAAACAGGCCAACATTGATCCGGCTCAATTGAACCGCCAGGATCTTGACCTGCTGGACGAATTTCACATTCGTGGCCGTGAAGCAACTGTTGAGTTGGCGGCTTTGGTTAACCTTCAAAAACATCATCGGGTATTGGATGCAGGTTGTGGTCTGGGCGGGCCCGCCCGTTTTTTGGCAGATCAGTTTAAGTGCCAGGTCACCGGGATGGATCTTGTGGAGAGTTATTGTGAAGTGGCCAGTGAGTTAACTGACTTGGTGGGGCTTTCCTATCTTGTGAAATTTCAGCAGGGTGATATGCAGAAGATGCCCTTTGCCGATGATGAGTTTGATTTTTTCTGGAGCCAGCACACAACTATGAATATTCCGGATAAATCTGCCTTGGTGGCAGAAGTTTCCCGGGTATTACGGCCCGGAGGCAAGGCTGTCTTTTATGAAGTGTGTCAGGGGAACGGCCTGCCGGTTCATTTACCAGTGCCGTGGGCCAGTGAAACCGGCCACAGTTTTTTGCCAACAGCCAATGAGTTAAGGATGGAATTGTCCGGCAGTTCTTTGCAGGAAGAACATTGGGAAGATGTAACAGCTATCGCTTTACAGTGGATCGATGGTTTGAATGCGGGCCTGAAGGGACCTGTTCCCAAAAATCCAGCCCGTCCCAATCTTGGTTTGGTGATGGGTGAACAAGCGTCAATCAAAAGCAAAAATATGTTCAGGAACCTGAATGAAGGCCGTATTTTGGTGGTTCAGGGTGTTTTTAATAATCAAACACATGCTCAGCGCTAACCCCAAAAGCCAAAAGCACACTGGCGGTCAGCGATGGTCTTTCCAGCATCATAAAATGACCGGTGCGTCCAAAACGCTTGAAACTCAGAGAGCGAGCGTACCCAAAACCAATTTGATCGAGAATGGCACGGTTTTGTTCCGGGTTGGGAAACAGTAATTCACTGCCTATGACCAGCAGAGGAACCGATAGGCTTTTTAACCTCTCGGTTTCATCATAATCGAAGCTACTCATTAACAGAGAAACAAAGGTGGCAGCTTCTGTTTTCATGGCAGAATCAATAATCTTTTCCGTAACTTCTTCATCGGGGCTCATTGCTGAATACCGTGCGGCTACAAAGTGTTCGTAGTCATCAATTAAAGCCTGGGCAATGTTTTGTTTTTGTTCGGCAGATGCAAGTTGAACCGGCGCAGAATCAATCATCATTAAGCGGTACACATCGGACGGATGATCCATGGTATATTCCAGAGCGATCATGCCACCCATTCCATGACCCACCAAAGTGGGGTAAACAAACCCATTTTCTTTGATGAAAGATTCCAGCCGGAGTACTTCCTTGGTGATGGTATTGTCGGCGATTGGTTGGGTTTTACCATGACCGGCCATTTCGAAAACTGCCACATTGAAAGTTCCCATCAGATAGGGCACCACCTCGTCCCAGACTTTGGCGTTGGAGCCCAGGCCATGAATGAGGACTATTTCAAATTCGCCTCGCCCTTCCAGGACTTGGCTTTCACCTTGGGATTGGGCTGAGCTTGGGACCGTGGTCAGTGCCAAAAGCACCAGAACCATAAAAGTGGAAGACATAATTTGCCGCAAGATCATCTTTAATTCCTTTCAGGACCTGGCTCGGAGCCACTTCCCGCAGAGTTATCGCCAACTTGAAATGAGCTGCCATCGCGGGCCTGGCATACCAGCCCGTCGTAAAATTTACTCAACTCTTCCACAAGATTTAAGCCTGCGGCAGCTGGGTATTGATGTGTCAGGACGGTCTTCCGGGGTTGACTGTCCTGGCACAGTTGGCCCACAGTTTCCGGACTCATATGACCGGCTGTGGCAAGATGGTCGGGTGTGGAGCATTCCACCACCAAAAGATCAACGTTTCGTGCCGCCTTGTTCAACTCCGGACTGGGGCCGGTGTCCCCGGAAAAAACAGCGGTGTGCCCTTCGCAGTCGGTAAAGTGATAGCCAACGGCATAATCGGAAAGTCGATCCTGAGGATGATTAACTTTGAAAGGTTTAATGATACCGCCGTTATTCAGCTTTAAAGCTTGGTTTTCGTGCCATTCAACAACTTCCAGAGAGCGGCTGCGCGGGGTTAGCCAGGAACCGTAAATATCGAACAATTTTTCGAGTAGAACCTTCAGGCCCGGGGGTCCAAAAAGCCGCAGGGGAGTTGTGTTTGTGCAAACCACTGAATGGGAAGCAAACAAAATGGCCAGCAGGTCGGCGCTGTGATCCGGGTGCAAATGTGTCAAAATGATGGCCCCGAGACCATCGACACCCTCATCGTTAAGGCCCGACTTAACCAGGCGTACCAAGGCGCCAGGCCCTGGGTCCAGGAGCAGATATTCATCGTCAAGTCCCACCCAATAGGCAGCCGGACAGTGTTCTGGTGTGGGTACGGCCCCGCCGGCACCCAGAATGTGGAAGTTGATCATGGTGATAAAACAAAGGTATTGTGCGGGAACGTCAAGCGACCTTATGTGTATATAGTGTCCAATTCTGGACATAAACCCAATCAATCCGTATCATAGTCCAGCTTCCTGCTCTCATTTTACTGTTTTGAAAGGTTTGGCATGCTCCTTCGAATATTTCGTTTAAATACCGGTTTGATGGTGATGATAGCTCTGCTGGTAACTTTGACCGCAGCTGGAACCAGCTGGGCTGTTGCCAAAGCCAACACCGTGGAAGAAAAAATTGTCCGGCTGGCTGCCAAGGTTCAGGAAGATCCCACCGATGGCCGGAGCTGGAACGATCTTGGTGTTTTGTACGCCCAGGAGGGCCAATTCGACCAGGCCCGCGATTCTTTCATTCGTGCGGTCCAAACCAATCCCCAGGAAGGTGACTTTCACCGAAATCTGGGATTGGCTTTTTCCCGCTTGAATAACTACTCCCTGGCCGTTGCTGAGTTCAAAGCCTATAAGCGCTTCGATGCCATGGGTGGCATCGATTATTGGCGTCTTATTGGGCACGCCCAGGTTCAGGCCGGAAATACAGATGACGCCCGGGCAACTTTTAATGAAGGCATCGATATGCTTTCGCCCACCCTGGGTGCTGAAGGACTGCGGCTGGTTCTGGCTTTGAATAAGCTGGAAATGAATGCCGGCAAGGATGACGTTGTTCGCGAACTGTTGAAAAAGCATACTCCGGCTGCTGTTACTTTCGTAAAAAATGCTCATGACGAAGCCGATGACGGTTACATGGAAGCCAAGTCCATCATCCACAATCAGGTGGGTCAAATGGTTGATGATGGCAAGCTCATGGAGGAGTCCGGTCTGTTGCCCGAGGCTGGAAAATTATACTCCGAAGCTTATAAAATGGCCCCGGAACGGGACGACCTGTTGCCCCGCCTGGTCGATGTGTACCTGAAAGAAGGCCGCAGTATGGATGCCCGGGTGGCGGCACGTCTGGCCCGGGACGATCATCCGGACAAAGCCGGAACCTGGATTGCAACGGCCAAAGTGCACGAAACTCACGACCGCCTCGACGATGCCATTGTCGCTTACGAAAGAGCTTATGAAATTGACCCGGAAATTGATGGTTTGCGAGTGGCCATTGGCAACCTGCTTATGCGTCAGGGCCGAGATAGGGAAGCGTCAAAATATTTGAAAGACGGAGTCATTTCCAGCGAGACCAAACCTGAAGTTGTTTACAATTACGCAGTGAGTTTGATGCGTGATAAAAAGTATCATGGCGCCATCCCTTCCTTAAAAAGTGTTACGGCACAGCTTCCGGAAATGTATCAGGGATGGCTGGCTCTGGCTCAGTGTTATCAGCAAACCAAGCAATATTCCCTGGCCGTGGCCCCTTATGAAAAGGCCTACGCTCTGAACCCGGACCCCAAGCTGCTTTTCCATTTGGCACGTTGCGCCCAGAAGAGTAAGCAGTACAAAAAATCCATCTCCGCGTATGAAGGGGCCTTGAAAGATGATCCCGGTTATGTGAAAGCCCGTTACAATTTGTCACTGACATTCATGGACGCAAAAAAATACAGTGAAGCGGTTGACTCATTCCAGAAGTTGGTTGAGCTGGAAGGCGATACCTACCGGGCTTATTACAGTATGGGACTGAGTTATTATTATCAGGAATTATACGACGAAGCTCTCGAATCTTACGACATGGCCCTGGAGCAAAAAGAAACTGTGAATGTTTTGAACAACATTGGTTTGGTGTACGCAGCTTTGGGCGATAAAAAATCTGCCAAACGATACTACGACGACGCAAAAGCTCTTAAAGGAGGCAAATAAGTGACTCGATTATTTTTAGTTCTGGTCATTGTTTTGCTTTGCACTGCAGCATTTGCCGAGACCCATCCCAACGATATGCCCAAAATGGAGTTGGATGCTTCTTATCCCAGGCTCAGTGCCGATGAACTGGCGGCCAGCGGATTTCCCGATCACTTGCACGCTTACTGGTGGCCTTCGCACCAACCTGAAGCTGATGCAGATGGTCGCATTTACGGCGCTGGATCTTTCTGTTCCCGAAAACAACTGGTTGAGCAGGATGGTTTGATCATTGAACCGGGCCGGTTCAGCTATGGGGATTTTGTCACCATTCAGAACCAGGCTTACAAAACCTGCGACATTTTACCCTTGCTGGAAAATCTTGTATGGGCCAACCATGAGTTTTCTCAGCTGCTGGGGCTTGTTTGTCAGGACACTCTGACGGTGATCAGCCCGGATAATATTCCCCAATACAGAGAGCAAACAGGGCAGGACATTTGGCGTCTTTATAAACTCAAAGGTAATTTGGCCATTATTGAACCTTATGGCACCCTGCAGGCGCGAACCCTGGATGGGCATGGAATTTTTATGCTGGTAGCCGACTGGTTGCTGAAAGAAAGTCTGCCCCAGGATTTGCCCGGGTGGCTGCACTCCGGTTTGGTTCATTATCTTGGCCAAAACGGTGTTCATCTGAGTAATTACATGTTGGAATTCAGGCCTCAGGGGTCGGTTTTGTATTCTCCGTCATTGGTAAATCATATTCTGGGTCAACCGGTTGATCCAGACCCCGGCCGAGACCGTGAAATGTTTCGTCGGGCCAATTACAGTGCATTTTTGATGACCTGGGATCTTGTGGAAAATAATGGAGGCATAAGGTGTCTGCGCGATTTTCTGGTTCTCGTGAGTCAGAATGTAGATATTGATAAAGCCAGCAAGAAGGTTTATGGCCTGACAATGGACGAACTGGCTGCTAAACTTGACCCCGTAACCGCAGGCGAGCCTCTGGGAGAAAACTACCAGAATCGTCGGCCAGCCCATCCGCCTCAGGAAAGGTAAATTCCGACATGAGCAACCCCAATTCTCCCCGTGTTCGTTTTGCACCCAGCCCCACGGGTTTTCTGCACGTAGGTGGTGCCCGCACCGCCCTTTTTAACTGGTTGTACGCCCGCAGTCAGGGTGGGACATTTGTTCTGCGTATTGAAGACACTGACCAGGAACGCAGCACCGAAGAATCTTATTCCGCAATTTTGCGGGGCATGGAATGGCTGGGCATGGACTGGGACGAAGGCCCGCACAAAGGCGGCGACTTTGGCCCTTACAAACAGAGCGAACGCCTGGATATTTATAACAAACATTTGCAAACTTTAATTGATGGCGACTTTGCCTACAAATGTTTCTGCAGCAACGATGATCTGGAAGCCCGGCAGGAAGAAATCACTGAAGATGGTGGCCAGTGGGCTGGCTACGATGGGCAATGCCGGCATCTGAGTGACGAAGAGATTGCCGAGCAGGAAGCAGCCGGCACACCGTTTGCCTGGCGACTGAAAACACCCGACGAAGATACAACTTTCTGGTACGACATTGTGCTCGACAAACTGGAATTTCAAAACGAATTGCTGGTGGACCGGGTCATTGTCAAAGCTGATGGTTTTCCCACTTATCAGTTTGCCGTAGTGGTGGACGATCACGACATGGGCATCACTCATGTTCTGCGCGGCGACGACCACGTCAGCAATACTCCATTCCAGTTGCTCATTTACAAAGCCATGGAATGGAAACCACCCAAATTTGGTCACATGCCCATGATTCTGGGGCCCGATAAAAAACGCCTCAGCAAACGCCATGGTGCCACCAGTGTGGAAGAATTTGAGAACAAGGGAATTCTGCCTGCAGCCATGACCAACTACCTGGCCCTGCTGGGCTGGTCACCTGGTGGAAATGCCGACGAAGTCATGTCTGTGGATCAAATCGTCAAAAAATTCAGCCTGAAAAAAGTGAATAGCAGCCCTGCTTCTTTTGATTATGACAAACTGGCTCACATCAACAGTGAGCACATCAAGAATTTGTCGGCAAAGGAACGTCTGGAACTGGCCAAACCCATTATCGCCAAAGACGGCTGGGAATTGAATGATGAGTGGCTCATTCACGGTGTCAGCGATACAAATAATTACCTGGCCCGGGTGCTGGGAACTCTGGGCAACCGCTTCAGCAGCCTGCTGACCCTGCCCAATCAAATTGGTTTCTTTTTCACCGAAGAACATTTTGTTGATGCCGATGCCTGGAATGAAAATGTGGCGCCTGAAGAAGCCCGGGCCATTCTGGTCAAACTTGCTTCCGCCATTGAAAAAGGCATGGATCTGGACGTGGCTCAACCCGCTTCCGCCTTCGAAGAACTGGTGCGAACCACCGCCGAAGAAATGGGTGTCAAAGCCGGTGAACTGATACACCCTTCACGGGTGGCTTTAACTGGCCAAACACGCAGCGCCGGAATTTTTGAAGTGATGGAGCTGGTGGGCGCTCGGCGTACCGTGGCCCGTATGAAGAACGCGGCCAACAGTTAGGAGACAGCTCGAAAACCTTTCTGGGCATTGTCGGACGATACTTTCTGGTTTGGGTGGTGGCTGTGCTGGCCCTTCTGCTGGCCACCTCCCTGTTGCCGGGCTTTCGTCTGGACACAACGCATCCTCGCTGGTGGGTAGCTGTTCTGCGGCTGCCCCTTATTTTTGCGCTGGGCCTGATTGTGATGCGCCCCATTCTGGTCTTCCTGACCCTGCCTTTGAATTCTCTGACCCTTGGTTTTCCCAGCCTGTTGCTCAATGGAATCATTTTGTATCTGGCTGTCCAGGTTGAACCGGCTTTTGTGATCTCCAACTACGGCGAAGCGCTAATTGGAACCTTGGTAATGACGGCCATTTCGGCAAGCATTACCGGCTGGTTGGGGCTGGACGAAGCGTACCCGTTTTATCAGTCAGTTATTTATCGTGTGGGCCGCCGGTTTGGTCCCCGATCCGAGCGAAAACCTTTGCGTGGATTGCTCATCCTTCAAATCGACGGATTGTCGTTCTCCAGTCTGAAAAAAGCCGTGGACCGAGGACGCATGCCCACTGTTTCGGCAATGCTGGCCAAGGACAGTCATCGTTTGCATAAGTGGCATTGCGGCATTCCTTCCAATACCCCGGCGGTGCAGGCGGGAATGCTGTATGGCGACCGGCGAGACATTCCAGGGTACCGCTGGTTTGACCGTCAGGAGCAGAAATTGCGGGTCGTAACCAGGCCTGAAGATTTACGCATTCTGGAAGAGCGGGCCGCCGTTGCCGGGCAACCTTTGCTGGCTGGAGGCTCGTGCATTAACAGCTTTATGTCCGGAGGTGCGGCCAAAAGGTTGATGACAGTTAGTGCCGTAGGTGAAGACCCAACCCATAAACGTGAGGGTGAGCGGGCCGATTTTAATCTCTTTTTTCTTAGCCCCACCGCTTATACGAAAGCAGTTTTGGACAGTGCCTGGGATTATCTTGCGGGCCTGGTTTTGGCCCTTATTGGGTTGTTGGCCCGTGACCGGCCCAGACTAAAATTCAGCATCAAGAGGGTAGCCCAGCAATCGGTGGCAAATGCTTTTTTGCGCAACCTGAGTTTCTTCTGGATGAAGCAGGATATGGTTCGTGGTGTGCCCATCATTTACTCCAACTTTGTCGGATACGACGATGTGGCGCATCATTCAGGTCCAGATACATATGCAGCCCAAATCAGTTTGGCGGCATTTGATCGACGGTTGCGAAAGTTGCAACGCCGGGCTCGCAAAGCTTCACCCATTCGTTATGAAATGGTTTTATTGTCGGATCACGGCCAAACCGAGAGCATTCCTTTCCGTGTGCTGTATGGCCAAACCATTGAAGAAGCCCTTTCTGATATCATGACCAGCTGCACCGGCCAGCCCTGGAATGTTCAACTGGCTTTCGATCCGGAGCTTAGTCATACCGCATCTCTGCTGGCCGAACTGGACGATGTGGCGGAAAGTCATATGGGTTGGGCCGCTGACCGGGGCCGTCGCGCCTTGCGTCGCATGACCCCGGCTTATCCGGATCAGGACAGTTCCGGATCTTTGCCCAAGGCAGTGGTTTGTGTCAGTGGCAGCTTGGCCCATGTGTATTTCACCGGTCATGACCTGCCCCTGACTTTAGACGACATTCGCCAGCTGCATCCTGGATTGATTGACGCTCTTTTGCAGCATGAAGGGGTGGGTTTGGTGGCCGCTCGCCGAGATGGCGATGAACCGGTTGCTCTGTGTGATGACGGTGTGCGAAATCTTATTACCGGGGAATTGGCTGGCAACCATGATCCTTTGGCTCCATTCTCTGAACGGGATCGCTGGGCTGGGGAACTGGCTCAGTTAATGAGCTATTCTGATACCGGAGATTTGGTCTTGAACGGGGCCTGGCTCCAGGACAAAGACCGAATTGTGGTTCTGGAAGAGCAAACCAGCAGCCATGGTGGTTTTGGAGGCAAACAAACCGAGCCATTTGTACTGTTACCCTCTGACTGGATTGTTGAAGGCATGGATTTGGAATCTCCCGAAGCCTTGCACTGGCTTCTATTTCGGGAAAAAAGCCGGATGATGCCCAGCAGGCCCAATGGCGGAGATTTGGAAACAAACGGGAGTTTATGAAAAAGTAGTACCAGAACTTGCGCAGCCCAGAGGGGAAGCCTATATTTTGGCCCTTGATTGCCCGGTCGTCCAATGGCAGGACAACTGACTCTGGCTCAGTCGATGAGGGTTCGAATCCTTCCCGGGCAACCATGCTCTAAATAGTTCAGAAATTGCCTTTATAGTTCATAGTTCAGAAATTGCCTTTGGGTTGTTATTATTAATGAGCCTGCTTTTGAAATATCGGGCCCCGTTCGTCTAGTGGCCTAGGACGCTGGCCTCTCACGCCGGTAACACGGGTTCGAGTCCCGTACGGGGTACCAACGTCA
>JAAEOA010000193.1 GCA_024223715.1 bacterium
CTTCATCTTGTTTTTCACCCGTTAGATCACCACTCATAGGTGGAAAACATTTTTCACCATCAGATGATGAAGAAGGAGACCTTGAGGAATCGCGCGGAGGTTTCCCTCCACTTTCGGGGTCGACAGGTGGCACATCCCAAATGTGGGCCTTTCTTTCACTATCTGTTTCAAACAGATCCATGATAGTTGCCTGATGTCCGCGCTGTAAACCAAAAATTGTTCTACGCGAATCATCATAGGCTTGTTTCAAAGGAAAGGTCAAATTAGTCGCATTAAACAACTCCTCTTTCGCCCGTTGTACATTGACATAAGCACCGTCAATGTCGGCAGCCACTGCTTTTAAATCGACCACCAGGTAGTCTCCAGTCCATTCAGCACCTGGAGCAACATACCAGCCAAGGAAAATACCCGGCACTGTTTTGGTGTCGAATTTTGGAATGGCGGAGGTCACCCTCTGCGTGGTCGGTTTGTAGTCGATTAAACATCCAGAAGGAATCTTCTGCCCATGGAAATCATATCCCTTTCCAAGTTAACATTGTGTGGCCCTACCCGGAGGGATCTGTGGGATATTATGTGCGAGACAAAAATGTGTCAGGGCTTTGGCCCACCGACTAGGAGCAAGGCCCGTCTGACATAAGACCGAAGAGGTGCCTTCGAGTAATTTTC
>JAAEOA010000194.1 GCA_024223715.1 bacterium
TCAATCCTTACCCTTCCTGATAAATATGACGAACTGTCTGAGGGACTTGCCAAACGATTGCAAAAAGATTTCAGTCACTTCGGCCTCGGTCTGACCCATATTTATATGAACTCCATTACACCACCACCCGAAGTACAGCAGGCCATTGACGACCGCAGCCGAATGGGCGTCTTTAAGGACATGAATAAACTCATGCAGATGAAAGCAGCCATGGCCATGGAAAAAGCCTCGGAAGCCGAAGGCGGGTCGGGTACCGGCATGGGAATGGGAATGGGATTGATGATGCCGGCCATGTTTGCCCAGTACTTTGCATCGGCAAAACCTGCCGACAGTCAAAAAAGCGGTCAGTTAAAATTTACCTGCCAGGAATGCCAAAATCCAATCCCGACAGATTCAAAGTTCTGCCCATCCTGCGGACATCAGCAACTTGTTTTCACCCAGTGCACAAATTGCGGAAAAAATCTGACGCCCAACGCCATGTTCTGTTCACGTTGTGGTCATCCGGCAGAGGAAAAACCAAAATCCAAAACCTGCTCAAAATGCGGTTCAGAGAACCTGGCTGAATCGATTTACTGCGACGAGTGCGGTGAAAAGCTCTAATTTTCTCATAGACTACCA
>JAAEOA010000195.1 GCA_024223715.1 bacterium
GCTGAAGTTAATACCGGATATTTTGAGCAGGTGATTACCCAGATCCTTGTCAACCGGCTGCAGGTCACCCAGCTGATAAAAGATCATCCTGAAATTGAGGATGAAAAAATCAAAGCGCCTGTTTTCATCGTGGGGCTACCAAGGAGCGGCACGACCATTACCCATACTCTGATGGCCCTGGACCCCTTGTCCCGGTTCCTGAGAAATTTTGAATCTGCTGCTGCTGTCTGCCCGCCTCCGCCCCTGATGCCCCAGGAGCCTGATCCACGGATTCAGGCAGGACACGATGCTATGGAAGGGTTATACTCAATGGGGCCTGAGCTGCGGGGTATCAACGGTATTAATTTCATGGCTTTAGGCACGGCTGAGTGCCAGAATCTCATGGCTCATGAATTTGTCCATGCTGGCTGGAGTGCCGGGTCCAGCCTTTCTAGTCATGGCAACTGGGTGGGAGACTGTGATATGACCCAGGCGTATGCCTGGCACAAAAGGCTGCTCCAGATGTTCCAGTGGAAATCACCCAATGAACGCTGGGTGCTCAAAGCACCTGTCCACCTTTTTGGCCTGGAAGCCCTTTTAAAAACCTATCCGGACGCCAGAATCATATTTACGCATCGTGATCCATTCGAAGCCATGATATCTGGTGTCAGCATGGTTTCCCACTGGACCCGCTTCACCACTGGTCAGGTGGATATTCCGGCAATAGCCGAATGGTATCCTGCTCTATGGGCCAGAGGACTTGAGCGGGCCTTGGAAGTTTGGAGCAAGTTGGGGAAAGAACAGGTTTTTGATCTGTTTCATCCAGATCTGAGCCAAAATCCGGTCGGTTCCATGAAAGAAATTTACAAACATTTTGATATCCCCTTTAACAGAACAGTTGAAAAACGGATGAAGGTTTGGTTAAGGGATAATCCCCGTTCAAAATTCGGCAGCCATTCCTGCAATGCAGCCGAACTGAAATTGGACCTGAACCGGGAAAAAGTACGATTCAAGTTTTATTTCGAACGGCTCAATCCAAAAAAGTTGTGAGGTATGGTAAGACTTCAAAGTACTTGATA
>JAAEOA010000196.1 GCA_024223715.1 bacterium
CATCCTCAGTATCAAGCTGACAAACAATTCTTGGAAAAAGGAACCCTCACCTTCACTGCGGCAGGCATCCCCATAGTCGACCGTAGCATTATCAATAAACTCAAAAGATAAAGTCAATGATACTTTACTTTCCCCTAAAAAATCGAGGAATTTCATACAAGGCACCTTAAAAACCGTATAGGTCAGGGTCAAATTTGGAAAATAAGGTCAGCTTGAGTTGGGTAATTTGCATGCAAAAGCAACTGGTTGTAAAACAGAGCCAAAGCGATATGTCATCCAACCAAACTGAGAAGAGAGGCCCAAATGATGGAATGGTTAGTTATCAGGCGCCAAAATCTGTTAATGATGTTGTTGGTTCTAATTGTGTGGCTGAGCGTTATGCCAAGTCAGCCGAGCCTGCCAAATAAACAAGTCTGGGCAGGGGGCTGGTGGATAGAGCAAGAACGACAAGGTTACTTAACCAAAACGGTGACCACCCGCCGTGTTGGGCTGCCGGATTGGTGGCCACGTTTCTGGAAAGTATGGCAGTGGGGACAGAGCGGGTTCTGGTTAGGTGTTACGGGCGGGCTGCTGTGGTTTCTGATTTCGGCCTCTGGGTCGTGGTGGATGTGGATGGTTGTCTTGGGGGCCAGCCATAAGCTGAGAACGCATTTGGGGTGGGTCAGTGGGCATTGTATTGAGCTGAATTGGGAACAGCAACAGCACCAATATTTGACCTCACTGACAGCATTGACTGAGCAAATACAGGTTACGGATAATCCGGTTACGCTGGAGCAAGAGCAGACCAAACCAAACAGCCCCTCAGTGCAGGAAAAAGTAGCCAACCCCCCCGAAATTAAGTCAAGCCCACCTGTCCTTGAGGCCGAAGAAGCCCCCGCCCTGCCAGAGCCTGTGGTCGAGATGATGACCACTCTGGCCCAGATAACCGAGGGCTTGCCCATCGGTACTAATTTGGCGATGTTGCAGTTTCTGTGGATGCTGACCAGTGGTCAGTTATTAGCCAGTCGGGGCGCCATATTCCCAGCCTTACAGGCCACCGGGCTGGAAGATGAGGAAATACGACGGGCTTGGGCTGCTTTTCGGGGAGGAAGTTGGCAAATTGATGATTTATTGACCGTCTGGCAAGCATATGTTGAGGCAGAAGGGATCTGGAAGGAGCATAGCTATGAAGGCTATAGCCCAGTCGGGGTCGATATTACCGCTTTTTGGCGACCAACTCTGCACGATTGTCCCTCCAAACATTACTATGCTCCGGCTGGTAAAGCTTTGCCGGCCATTATCTTTGGTATGATAGGTCGGGTCGGGAGCATCGATTCTCAGCGCATCCCGCTACCCCGTGCTTTTATCCGGGTTGATGAAGATGACCCCAGCGAAGCTACCTTACAAAAACGCTTGATTGAGCAGGTGGTCTTGGGGCTGGCTCTTAATGAAGTGGCCATCCTCGATGCTGGTTTCAAGCTCAATGCACTCCATGAGGCTGGCCTGAAACGATATGTGGTGCGGCTAGCCACGAACTTTGTTGGGCGACACAACAAATTGCCTCCCTACAAAGGCAAGGGTCGGAAACCAGAGTACGGCGAGAAAGTCCGCCCTTTGGCCCGGACTTACCAGGGTAAAACCATTGAGGCTACCCCCCCTGACCGACAGGTCTCCTGGGCTGACGAGGAACTGCACTTTACGGCTGATATCTGGAAAAATCTGGTTTTGTCTGATCAAAAGCCCGGTGCAGAGAGCTTCAATGTGATCGCCATCCACGACCCGCGCTACCAAAAACCCTGGCTTTTGGCCACCTCCTTGACCGAACTCTCTCCCCAAAGTATTAGAAACTTGTATCGTGACCGCTGGCCGGTTGAACAACTGCC
>JAAEOA010000197.1 GCA_024223715.1 bacterium
CCATGGGCAAAGGCAACGAAACCGGCGCTTAAAATTTGCAGATATATAAAAATGCGTTCCACCTTTTGGTAAGTGACGACTTCCTTTTCAGAGTCGGCCTTCTGTTTTACCTCTGCCCTCATTCTGCCCACTCTTTCAAGGATATCCTTCAGCTCCGTCTGCATGTCGGCATTTGAGCTTTCCAGGGCTTTTTTCAGATTTTTATCTGCCCGGCCCAAGCCAAGGGAAAGCGACCAGGAGGGGGGTAAAGTTTCCGCTTCATCGGGAATTTCCTGGATGTTTTTTACCAAAAAATGGCTTACCACTGCCGCAACCAGACCGACACCACCAGCCAGTAGAAGTGCTTGCGCCAAAGGCAAATCCAAGTGCAGGTTTTTCAACCCCTTAAACACCATGACCAAACTCAGAATTGAAAATACAAAGAAAACCAGGTAGGGAGTGAGTTGTTTGGCTTTTAATACGGGCGTCGCCGAGTCGAATACCTGCCTTCTTATCAGGCTAAATAAAAAAAACGCAATCGTACCACTGAGCAGCGGTGAAATCACCCAACTTGAAACGATGGCACCCACCTTTTCCCAGTGAATCGCCGATACACCGCCAACGACCATCCCAAATCCTATGATCGCACCTACGATTGAATGTGTCGTTGAAATGGGCCAGCCATAGTAAGAGGCGAACTGCAGCCAGGCAGCAGCTGCCAACATGGCGGCCAGCATACCATACGCCAACAACATCGGCTGGTTATTAAAACTTTGGGTATCAATAATGCCCTTCCGCACCGTTTCCGAAACATGACTTCCCACAAAGAATGCCCCGGAAAATTCAAGAATAGCCGCCATAATAACGGCTCTTTTTAACGTCAGGGCGCCTGAACCCACCGACGTGCCCATGGCATTGGCCACGTCATTGGCGCCTACGCTCCAGGCCATGTAAAACCCGAACAACAAAGCCATGGCCAAAAGGATCATTTCAACATTCATTTCC
>JAAEOA010000198.1 GCA_024223715.1 bacterium
AAAGAGGGGCAAGAACTTATTCGCTTTTGAAATATGACTGCCAGATTTCTACCACCCGCTTCTGCAGGCGAAAGAATTTTTTGCGGGGGACTTTCGCGGGTTTTTCCTGGAGACTGAGTTGATGTGCGGCAGCACGATAGATCAGATAGGCATGTTTGAGAACATGGGCGGTGATTTCGTCCATGGTGCCGGTTTCGATCAGGGATTGAATCAGGCGGACGTTGTCCGTCCATTTCAAAAGACCGCCATACTTGTGGGAATTTAACAGCACCAGATACTGCACCAAGAATTCGATGTCCACCATGGCGCCGGTGTCCTGCTTCAGATCAAAAACACCCTTTTCCGGTTTCATCAGTTCTTTGCGCATCTTTTCGCGCATGTCGACGACTTCCGCTGATAACTTTTCCCGAAACCGTGGTCGGGCAAGGACATGTTGGCGGATGGTTTCAAATTTATTCGCTAAAATGTCGTCTCCACAGATCGGTCTTGCTCTGATCAATGCCTGATGTTCCCAGGTCCAGGCATCTTCAAGCTGGTAGTTGCCAAAGGCTTCAATGTGGCTGACCAGAATTCCGGAGCTTCCGCTGGG
>JAAEOA010000199.1 GCA_024223715.1 bacterium
GCATGAATCACACCTCTTATTATTTAATGGACCGGCCACTGGCTTTTTGACCAGAAAAATTCCCAGTTGGGTCCTCTCAGTTCAGTCCCCACATAGGTAAATATGAGGTAGCTAATCAGAAACAGGGTGAACATGCCGATAGCCCCCATCCTGATTGATCCGGTCAGGTGAAGCACTCCCAGCGACCAGGCCATTACAAAACCAACCCAGAGAGTGCCTGGATTTATGGCTACAATGATCAACTGAGGAATATCGGGCCACCAATTCCTGAACCAGCCGAAGTTGACCGTAAAAGCAAGCAAGCCGATCAGCGCAACCGCGCCGACAATCAATGAAATCACCGCCACCAGCCAGCCCTGCCTGTTTGAAAGCCAGATGCCCACATAGCGTTTTTCCCGGTCGAGATAAGGGATTAAGGCAAGTCCCAACAGGGCCACGGAAGGAAGGCCGACACCGCCCATAAAGGCCGAGTAAGAAACCAGCTCCTGAAGCCCCAGAAAATACCACGGTGCCTTGGCAGGGTTTTCAGGGATTAACGGATTGGCCAACTCTTTCAGCGGAGCATTGATAAAAAATGCATATACAATTACTGCGGCCAGACA
>JAAEOA010000200.1 GCA_024223715.1 bacterium
CCAACCCCCCCTGATGGGCCACGGCATTCACCAGTGTTACGACATCTTCCGGGAAATCGCGTTTAACGCCGCTGCATAGTCTCATCACGCCGATGGCCTTTTCCCTGACCTTGATGGGAACACAAAGCATGGAAACAATCCCTTCTTTTTGGGTTTCCCCTTTGTACTGGATGCGTTCGTCGGTGGCCGTATCCTCGATGACTATGGTTTCGCCTTTAAGGGTCGGGGCTATGCTTTTGGTAGCCGAAACAGGGCCTTTGTTCAGATATTCTTCACTCAGACCGTGGCTTGCAACAAGCTTCAAGGTTCCGGTGTCCTCATCCAAAAGACGAATGGCAACTCCCTTCAAATTGAGGGCCTTGGCCAACTCGCCGGTCAGATTATGCAGGATCTCTTTGATATCCAGGCTGGAGTTGATGTTGGATGCCAGGTCGAGAAAAAGGGTCGAATTTTGCCTTATGCGTTCAAACAAGCGGGCATTTTCAATGGCCATGCCTCCCTGATCGGCCAGAGCGCTCAAAAAATTAATCTCGTCCTCAGAAAAATCCCTGGGGCTGGCCGTATAGAGGGACAGGACCCCAATGGCCTTGTTTTTAACCATGACCGGCACGACCAGAATGGAAGCAATCCCTTCGGCCTTTTTAGCCTCGTGGTTTTCCAATCGGGAGTCTGTGGTAGCGTCACGAACCGCGAGATGCCCTCCTTTCAAAGCATTGGCGACTACCTTTTTGGCCTTC
>JAAEOA010000201.1 GCA_024223715.1 bacterium
CCCTCTTCGGAAATTACAACCAACTTTTTCTTTTTGTTTTAAGAATGTGATCTGTATTTCGAATACAGCACCAATGAAAAGGTTTCCATGGAAGTCGCTGCGGCGGCGGCAAATTGCGGTGTCCGCAGCATGTGCGTGATGAAGCACGTGGGCTTAAATGTGGCTTCGGATGCCCTCATGACCCTGGCCTACATCGGGGTGAAAGGCGGAATGGTGATTTTGACGGCCGATGATCCCTTCATGTTTTCCAGCCAGAACGAACAGGACAACCGCTATTACGCCAAGCTGTCGGGACTTCCCATGGTTGAGCCTTCATCGGTGGAAGAATCCAAAGAACTGGTTGCCTATGCATTTGATCTCTCGGAGAAACTCCAGGAACCGGTACTATTCCGGACCACCACCCGAATTAATCACTCCACCGGTGTGGTGGAGCTCGGCAAAATCAGGCAACGCGTCACAAAGGGTGACTTTACGAAAGACCCCTTAAATCTGGTGCCCGTCCCTGCTGTTGCACGGAAACTGCATGTTAAACTATTGAAAAACTATGACACCGCCCGGCAGCTTGCCGAAAAATCCGAATACAATTTCATCACCGGAAGCGGAAACCTGGGTATCATCTGCAATGGTGTCAGTTATAAC
>JAAEOA010000202.1 GCA_024223715.1 bacterium
TTACCCAGTGGTTTACCCAGGGACGTTATACACAAAAAAAACGAGCCGCCCAAAAAAGGCAACCCGTTAATATCAAATAAGTTGGTTGGTGGGCGATACTGGATTCGAACCAGTGACCTCTTGTCTGTCAAACAAGCGCTCTAACCAAAGCTGAGCTAATCGCCCCACAAGGAGCCAAAATAAAACAGATGACCCGCCCATTGTCAAAGATAAATCCCAACAAAGGCACGGGTCATCCAAAATCCATCGATTCCAACCTAATACAAATAATCCACCAGCCGGTCCCCCCGGCCCTGGGCCCGCATTTTATTTAAAGCCTGATTCCGGATTTGACGAACCCGTTCCCGGCTCAAATTAATGTCCTGCCCAATGGTTTCCAGACTGCAGGTTTCCACAGAACCCAACCCATAGTACCGAGTCACAATGTCTTTTTCCCGGTCTGTCAGGTTGCACATGGCTGCAGTCAGCTCCTGCTCCAGCTCCTCCACAACAAAACCCTCATCCGGGGTCAGTTCATCCGGATCGGCAAGAGTGTCGGCCAAAGTCACGTCATCTTCGTAAAGAGGTTTGTCCAGGCTGACTAAAGGCTTACTGGCTGCTTGGATCTGGTTCATCTTGCGAACATCCAGACTCATTTCTTCGGCAATTTCCGACTGATCAACCTTGCGCTTGTGCTTTTGTTCCAGCTGTTGGTTGACCCGCTTCATGCGCTGGGCCTGCTGGCTGCGATTAATGGGCAAGCGCACAGTATTGGTTTGCTCGGCAATGGCCTTTTGAATGGCTTGCCTAATCCACCATACGGCATAAGAAATGAACCGGAATTCACGCCGCTCATCGAATCGTTTACCAGCGGTAATAAGGCCGATATTACCCTCGGCAATCAAATCCATGTAGCTAAGTCCCTGATTCAGGAACTTTTTCGCCACACTGACAACAAAACGAAGGTTGGAATTGACCAGCTTGTCGAGAGCAGCTTTATCACCTGTGCGAATGCGCCGGGCCAGTTCAAACTCTTCTTCACGGGTCAACAGATTGTGTTTACCGATGGTTTGCAGATAGTGCTGGAGACTGCGATCCTCACGGCGGTCGCTGCTCAATTCAACTTCAAACATTCTGCATCCTCCTGATCCCCGATTTGAAAGCCTAATCGAGGTGCTATTTATATATGACCATAAAGGTCAAGTTTATCCCATTATTTCGAAAACACTCTACGCCACATCCGATGAAAAGTTCCCGAAGAAACCCTTATCTACCAGAAATCAACGCTTAAAGGCAAACTTATAAGATCGAATTCAGTAAGAATGATTACTAATAACATTTTAATCAATCCTGCCTTTCCGGTCAAAGACTAATTTTATCCTTTTTAAGAAAATACGATGCTGGAGGGCCGGATGCAGTTCACTATCGTGCATCCGACCCTACCACTAATCCAACTTTTGTCAACCAAAAACGATAATCGTCTTTCAGAGACAGGCTGGTTATTCGGTTTTAATCCTCGTTAACAACTTCGTAATCGGCATCAACGGAGCCGTCTTCTTCTGTTTTTGCTTTTGGTTCTTCGGCAGAACCGGCTCCAGCTCCTGCATCAGGGCCGGCTTCACCGGAACCACCCTGGGCAGCAGCGGCCTTTTCATAAGCTTTTGTAGACAGTTCCTGGACTGAAGTCATCAGGGCGTCGCTGGCAGCGCGAATAATCTCCACATCGCCGCTTTCAGTGACTTCTTCCACAGCCTTGATTTTGGATTCAACGTCTGTTTTCAGGTTTTCGTCCAAATCGCCTTCCAGTTCCTTCAGGCTCTGTTTGGCTGCGTGAACCCGCGCTTCAGCTTCATTTTTCACGTCAATGAGTTCACGTTTTTGCTTGTCCTCATCGGCATTGGCTTCAGCATCCTGTACCATACGATCAATTTCTTCGTCAGTCAGACCACTGCTGCCGGTAATGCGAATAGACTGCTCTTTACCCGTAGCCTGATCAACAGCGGACACCGACAGAATACCATTGGTATCGATGTTGAAAGTCACTTTGATCTGAGGCACACCACGAGGCGCAGGCGGCAGACCAGTCAACTGGAAACGACCGATGGCTTTATTATCGTTGGCCATCTCCCGTTCACCCTGCAATACATGAATATCCACTGTAGGCTGGTTATCAGCAGCGGTGGAAAACACTTGAGATTTCTCAGTGGGAATAGTGGTGTTCCGGTCTATAAGACGGGTCATCACAGAGCCCATGGTTTCAATACCGAGACTCAAGGGCGTTACATCCAACAACACCAGGTCTTCGTTATCACCAGCGAGAATACCACCCTGAATGGCTGCACCCATGCCCACCACTTCGTCGGGGTTGACGGTTTTGTTGGGGGCTTTGCCAAAGACTTTTTCAACCTTTGCAGCAACCGCAGGAATACGGGTAGAACCACCCACAAGGAGAACTTCATCAATTTCACTGGTGTTCAAGCCGGCATCTTTAATGCAATCGAGGCAAGGCTGTACACAGCGTTCAACCAGGTCGGCAACCATTGCTTCAAATTTGGCCCGGGTCAGGGTCAAAGTAAGGTGCTTGGGTCCGTTTTGGTCAGCAGTAATAAACGGAAGATTAATTTCTGCCTGGGTAGAGTTGCTCAGCTCGCGTTTGGCTTGCTCTGCAGCTTCTTTCAGACGTTGCAGGGCCATGGGATCTTTACTCAGATCAATGCCTTCCTGCTTTACAAATGTATCAACCAGGTGATCAATTACGACTTGGTCAAAGTCGTCACCACCGAGGTGAGTATCGCCATTGGTGGCCAGAACCGTAAAGACGCCCTGATCCATTTCCAGAATGGAGATATCGAACGTTCCACCACCGAGATCAAAAACAGCAATAGTTTCTTCACCTTTGCGTTCCAGACCATAAGCCAAAGCCGCAGCAGTGGGCTCGTTGATAATGCGTTTAATTTCCAAACCGGCAATTTTTCCGGCATCTTTGGTGGCCTGACGCTGGCTGTCGTTAAAGTAAGCAGGCACGGTGACTACTGCTTCAGTAACATCTTCACCCAGGAACTCTTCAGCCGTTTCTTTCAAAGTACGCAGAATTTGAGCACTGATTTCCGGCGGGCTGAATTCACCATGTTCTGTTTTCACACGAACTTCGCCATTGCTACCTTTGGTGACATCGTAAGGCACTTCAGTCATTTCAGTGGAAACTTCGTCGAATTGACGGCCCATGAAACGTTTGATCGAATAAACGGTCTGCGTGGGATTGGTAACAGCCTGACGTTTGGCCAAAAGGCCCACCAGGCGTTCGCCATTTTTGTTCCAGGCCACAACCGACGGTGTCGTCCGGTTGCCTTCACTATTTTGAATGACTTTGGCTTCGCCGCCGTCCATAACAGAAACAACGCTATTGGTTGTTCCCAAATCGATTCCAATAATTTTACCCATGGTATTCTCCTTTGGGGTCAATGCAATCCACCCTCAGGTGGAGTTATTATCTCAGCGGTTATATACCAAGAGGCGTGCCATAGGTTGGCATTAGTGACAAAATCTATAACTTACTTAAATTAAAAGAATTAAGAATTTTTCTTCACGAGTCACAAAA
The DNA here is from genome assembly GCA_024223715.1 of bacterium. Taxonomy (GTDB): domain Bacteria; phylum Krumholzibacteriota; class Krumholzibacteriia; order LZORAL124-64-63; family LZORAL124-64-63; genus LZORAL124-64-63. The sequence continues at coordinate 3,578 of JAAEOA010000202.1, forward strand.
ATACAAAAAAAGCCAGGCCAGACAAAACGACAGGCTGAACTGCCTTTTTGTCATTACTAAATCAGGACCTGTCACCATCCATGACACCCTGACGGAAGCAAATCAAGACGAGCAGATCCATTAAACGATGGTGAATGGAAGGAAGAAAAGGTTGCTGGCCATGCCCCACAGGCCAATTCCTCAATGGGGCTTTCAAAATCGTTTTGACAGAATTTCGAGAAAGAAATCTGATTAACCGGCTTAAAGCCCCCACTCCTTTTTGACCTGGATAATCAACAACATGATGCAGCTTCATCTCCACAATTCTGTGGGGATGCAATTGGGCCAGATGGGGAAGGCTATGCCGCCCGCACTCAATCTTTTTCTCCAAATATTCATCTAATGTATGGTGATGAACATGCATGGGAACCGGATGGGTTAAAGCCAAAAACTGGATTTGGGCCTGCTCTTCAAGGCGGAAAGCCACTTCCATGTCCTCGAAACCATAAGAGGAAAAATCTTCATCAAAGCCGCCAATATCCAAAAAAGCCTGACGGGGAACTGCAGCATTCTGGGTTACAAAAAAACGTCCAGGTGCCTGGCCATCGGTCAACTTGGCCACTCCACGGGAATCGAGATAGGAAAAATGGGGTGCATCGTTAACTTCGGGGGCAGTAATAGCATAACCAATGGTTCCAAAGCCGGGGTTTTCGGTCAAAAGTTTCAGATGGCTTTCCACCAAGCCCGCGGGAGCTACGATATCATCATCCATAAACAGGATGCTGTCACCCTTAGCGGCCCGAGCCCCCCAGTTTCTGGCTTTGGCCCGGCCCACGTTATGTGGTGGAGATGCTGTTCTGAATTTTGGGTTTTGGCCAGTGTCTTCAATTTCAGAAAGAAAACCGGCGGTGCCATCAGTGCTGCCGTCGTTTACCACCACAACTTCCCAGGTCCACTTGTCGGAAACGACTTGCTCCTGAAGGGCTTTTAAGGTTTGCCGCAATAGGTCAACCTTATTCATGGTGGGAACAACAACCGAAAGATTCACCCAGTTCCTCCGGAATCTCCTTCAACATCATTATTCATCAGCCGGGTTAAGGAGACTTCCTTAGGACCGGTAGCTGTATTGCCCAGAGCATTGTCGAAAATCTGCTGGACAAATTGCATATTTGAATCAAAACCAGCGTATTGAAGAGCTGTAGACAAGGCCGCTTCTCCTGCAGATTGCCTGAATTCTGTGTCTTTGGCAAATTTCAGCATGGCATCGGCCAATTCATCGACACTCCGGGGAGTGACTATGAGCCCGCTGATGTTGTGAGTGATCCACTCCATGGAAGACGGCAGACTGGAAATAATAATCCCGGCCCCGCAACTCATGGCTTCCAGCAAACTGACTGCCGTGGCATCCACCGAAGGGACACTGATAAAAACATCGCAGGCATTCAGAGCGGTTGCGAACTCATCGTGGGGCAAACGCCCCACCATGGCCATTACTTCTTCTATACCGGCTTGCCTGGCTTTGGCCCGAAAGGGTTCGGGATCACCTTCATAACCAGCGAAGAGAAAACGTGCTCTGGGTTCTTCACGGCTAACTTTGGCAGCCGCCGCGATGACCGTATCGATGTTGTAATATGGCTGTGTATAGCTGCGCGGAGAGAAGTATAAAATCTCGTCGTCACTGAAACCCAGTTTCTGTCGCCAATGAGAGGCATCAAAGGGTTTGAACTTTTCAAAATCCACGCCCCATAAGACCCGGTAGCTTTCGTCTGGATTGGCTCCCAGTTCGACACTTTTTTCCAGAATGTCGGCCGAATCACCTGTCAGCGCCTGACAACTTCCCAATGCGGCCTGAGCCAGCCATTTTTTTAAGGGGTTTTCGAAAGGGGTAACGTAAACATCGTCACCCCACACAGTCAGTACATTCGGCTGAAAACCGGAAAAATGCCCCCAATAACCGTAACCGGTCAAAAAATGGGTATTCAAAAGGTCGGGCTGAATCTCTTTCAGGATTTTTTTGACTTTATTCAAAGAATTAAAATACCGCAAAGGCTTTGGGCCTGTATTGCTGGTAATGTCATGAACCGTAACGCCCTCCACGGGACCCGGCTGCACGGTTAGCAGATGGCATTCATGGCCTTTTTCGGCAAACCATTGGATCCAGCGTTCAGTGTGAATGTGACGACCAATTGATAAAAAGGCGAGACGCATTGTGCCCCCGAATGGGTGAAGTAGGTAGGATGGTGCCGGGAGCCGGGATCGAACCGGCACAGAGCAACGCTCCGAGGGATTTTAAGTCCCTTGCGTCTACCAATTCCGCCATCCCGGCACGGGATTTCAGGATATTGGTAGCATATCCTGAAAAGCGGGAAAAAAAAACAAAAAAACCGTCGCAAAAGCGGACGGAACATAAACTTTTTGTAAACACTGGAGGCGGCACCCAGAGTCGAACTGGGGATGACGATTTTGCAGACCGTTGCCTTAGCCACTTGGCTATGCCGCCTCCTGAGGTAGACAATAATGTTCACTGACATTGGAATTGTCAATAATGTTCCACCGCAATGAAGAACTTTTCGGTGAACCGATATGAAATCTAAAGGAAAAAACCATCGGATCCCCAAAATTCCTTATTTCATGGGCCTAAACCCAGAAATAAAAGGCCACACCAAAAAGAATTCCTCCAAAAACTTCATTCCAGGTATGTCCAACCAACTCCCGGAGCCTTTTGCCGTCAACTTTTTCTCCCTGCAGGGCGCTGTCCATCAAATCATTGAGCAATTGAGCCTGATGTCCAATTTCCTGACGCAAGCCCGTTGCTTCCATAATAACAAACAGGCCAAAAACAAGAACCAGGCTGAAAAGTGACGAATCGAACCCCTCCAGCTGACCAATTTTTAAAGTAAGCGTGGTAACAGTCGCAGAGTGAGAACTGGGCATTCCCCCGTTCGAGACGAACAAAGTGGGTTTCCAGCGGCGTTTTAACACCAATTCAAGAATGACTTTAAAGGCCTGGGCCGAAAGACCGCTCAACAGGGCATAAACCCCTGGATTCATCATGATTTTTCCTTCTTAAAGGTTTATGCGAAGCTCTCTGCTGCCGATACTTTAGCAACTTTCCGGGTTTCGTCAAACCTGTAACTTGTGGAATGAGCCACTGCGTACCATTTTATGGACGTGCTTTTCAATTATCGGGAACGCCGTAGCTGCGGCGTGTCCTTTTGTTATGTTCGACTCCGAGCCGAGGGGAAATCAAATGTTCGAAATGCTTCGCTCAAAAGCAAAGATCTTTTACTGGGTCATTGCTGTCAGTTTTATCCTATTTGGTGTGGTTTTTTCCTACGGAGGAGCCACCAGTGGTTGTCAAAGCGACAGCGGCAACAACCCTCAAAATGTTGGTTTGGTAGGAAAAGTCAATGGAGCCGAACTAACGGGCTCCCAGTACGAAAACATGTATGCTCGTATTATGGAGTATAACCGGGCGCAAAGCCAGGGCCGTGAAATTAACGCTAACCAGGTCGCCGGTGCCCGCCAGCAGGCATGGGATCAACTGGTCCGTCTGCAACTTCAAACTCAGGCCATTGCTGATAATAAAATTGAAGTTTCCAATGCTGAAATTTTGGCTCGATTTGAAAATAACCCTCCCCCGGCCTTGCTTCAAAATTACCGGGACCCTGAAACCGGCGCCGTAGATATCCAAAAATACTACGCCGATTTGCAGAACCCCGAAAATGACTGGTCCTTCGCTGAAGAATATGTTCGCGAAGTTATTCAGACAGAAAAACTGAAATCCATCATTACCGATGGTGTGGCAGTATCCGACGATGAAGTCAGAAGCCAATATCTGGCTCAGAATGGAAAAGCTACCGCTGAGTACATCGGAGTTCTTTACAGCACTCTGAATTCGGTCTACCAGCCCACTGATGAAGAAATCAATGCCTATTTCCAGAGTCATGGCGATGACTACCTGCGGAAAGAAAAAGTATCAACCAAGGTTGTTCGCTTTAACAAAGAAGCCAGTGACGCTGATTGGCAAAGTGCTTTGGCACAGATTTCTGAAATCCGCACTGAAATTGAAAACGGCAGCGTCACCTTCGCAGATGCCGCAGCTCGTTACAGTGAAGATGGCAGTGCCTCCATTGGTGGCGACCTCGGGACTTTCGACCGTAACCGCATGGTCCCGGAATTCACAGAGTCCTCTTTCAGCCTGGACGTTGGCGTGATCAGCGAACCGGTGCGTACTAAATTTGGATACCACCTTATTGAAGTGACCGAACAACACTTCGATGATGAGACCAAAGAACTGTTTGAAGTCACCGCTCGTCATATCCTGTTGAAAGTGGTGGCCAGCGATAACACAGTGGGCCTGATCAACGACTCGGCTCAGAACTTTGCTGACCGTGTTAATGGTGGAAACTTCGTTACCACAGCTGAAGCCGAAGCCATGGATCTGCTAAGCCCTGAAGCCTTCATTGAAGGACGTGACATTCCGGGCCTTCCTCTGTCCCTGGCAGGAAGCCTCTGGGCTCACCGCGCCAACCCTGGCGATGTCAGCCCTGTATTCAGCAACCGTGACTTCTTCTACGTAGTTTTGGCCGGAGAAAAAATTCCAGCCGGTCCTGCCGATCTTGATGAAGTCAAAAGTCAAGTCGTTCTGGCTCTGCAAAAAGTGAACAATAAAAATCTGGCTTCAGCTCAACTGAGCCCTGCCGTTGGTGAAATTCAAATGGGACGCACCATGGCTGAAGTCTCTGCCGACACTGAATTGGCTCACGCCCTTACCGACACCTTCACTTATAATGGAAACGTGAAGGATGTTGGTTACGGTACCGACTTCAACAAACTCGCCATTGAAGGCGAAGTGGGAACTCTGGTTCCCGAGGTTGAAACTCTGCGGGGCTTGTTCGCCTTGACTCCAACCTGGATCTCTGCTTTCGATCAGGCTGACTACGATCAGCGTCAGGTAGATATTCGCAGTTATCTTTTGAGCCAGGCTCAGAACGAGAAAATGGAAGAATTCTACACAGCCATGCTTGAAGCTGCTGATGTGGAAGACTACCGGTAGGTTTTTTTCTCGGCGTTTGGAAAGCACAATAAAAAGAGCCCGGAATCATTCAGGATTCCGGGCTCTTTCTTTTTAGTATCTGTGAAAACTCAATCATCTCCAAAGGGATTACGAGGTTTTTCTTTTTTAAACTCTTCTAATTCCTGATCCATTTTATTGATGCGATCCTGACGATTTTTTTCATGCTCTCCGGAATCAAAAAGTTGGGCCATTTTCCGTGCCTCTTCTTCTTTTGCCAAATCAAAAGCCGCCAGGTCATCGGAAATTTGCGGGCCGGAGTCTTCGGGCAAATCATCGATAAGCTGATAATTCTTTACCTCTGCATGAATTTCGTAAGCACTTTCGACTATGAGAACAATGCCCATTTCAGCCAGAGTATTAAGATCCAGCCGAATGGAACTCTCATTGGTATTCAACAAGTCAGCCATTTCCGCTGGAGTTGGCGGACGGTCCAGGGAATATTCCAGAATACGGATGGCAGCCACCAGTAAATGGGCTTCGTTTCGAGTCAGGTTCGTCATATCAGTTTCCCTTTTTTGATTGACTGAATTTTCTTTTCCAGCCGTTTCAAACGGCTGCCTTCTTCGCTGAGTTTTGCATGGCCCAGGGCACGATGGTAATCCACAAGTCTGTGCTCGTAAAGTATGGCTGCTTCCCGGTGCAGCCAAGCATCTTTGAGTCCATTCTCAAAGGCCTTGGTTAAAATGAACTGAACCTTTTTCCAAGATTGAACGCGTTTCAAAATTCTAATGGAATCGGCAATAAATTTTTCATGGGCAAAACCATCAGACAGTTCAATTCCCGGTTGGTTTAAGGCGCTGTCAATCCATTGGCCGGCAGTAATATTTTGCCGGGATTTTTCGCATATTCTAGCTAAGGACCATGCCAGAACCCACGAATCCTGAGCAGCAGGATAGTTATGAATAATTTGAGCTTTTTCCACCACACGAATGAAAATCTCCGCCATTCCCACAAGATCTTTTTGGTTATGGTGCAGAACTCTTTCCATAAGTTCGGGATTTCCGTCCTGAAGAAAATCGAACCAGGTTTGCGGTATTAGAGCGCCGTCAATATCTCCCGATCCACGTTGGCGTCCCAGCAATCCTTTTTCAAGAGTTTGTTGACGACAATTCTCAAAACTTCGGCCCCAAATTCGCCTGCCGGGAACCAGTAAATCCCAGCTCACTAATTGGGCACAGGGATCGGGCATGCGGTTCATCAGGGCCCGGGTTCGAATGAGGGGTAAATCGAATGAAGCGCCATTGAAGGTCATAACTACTTTGAATTTTTTGCCCAATTCCTCCAGATAGTCAAGCATACTGATTTCATGAGCAAAATCGGGCAGGAAGTATTGTCTGGAAATAAAACGGGGTCCTTCGAACCACCCCACGCCCACTAAAAAAGCAAGGGTCCCGGTGCCTCCGGCAAGGCCGGTGGTTTCTGTGTCCAGAAACAGAATTTCAGAAATTTTCGGAGATGCTTCTTCTGCTTTTGTGAAAAAACCTTTCAGACTTGGGATCTCGACAAAAGGAATGGCCAATTCATCTGTGTAATCCCGAATATAAACCGGCCATTTTTCATCGTTGGCTTTTTTTAATTTCAGATTTATTAAAGACTCTTCCGGCAATATTCCAGAAAAGCGTTTCCTGCTTTCAGCAGAATCCTGCTTCTTTTTTTTGTTCAAATTATTAATGCCAGCCAAACGTTTGCGTAAATCCATATCAGCCCTCGGCAGCGGCGAAAACAGATTTATTCAATAGCCAGGCTGCAGCTTTTCGTGCTGTGCTGCCACTCTCAACAGCAGGACCTACGCATGAAGGACAACCTTTCTCGCAGGGACAACCATGAAGGTGTTCCCGGGCCGACAGACAGATTTCAGAAAACTGTTGATGAATGCGTCTGGCATACCCAACACCACCGGGAAACGCGTCGTATATATACAAAGTGGGTTTGCCGGTGAACGGTGACCGCACCATGGCAGTTGAATGCAAATCCGATGGGTCAGCCATAATAAAAACAGGCGCGACTCGGCTCAATAAATGGGCCAGACCCTTGAGGCCATCGCCAAGATCGAGTCCATCGGCACTCATTTCTTCAGTAACTTCTTCAGGCAGCTCCCACCAGAAGCTTACCGTATGCATTTCCATTTCCGGCAAATGAACTCTGCCGGATCCAACATTTTCATGGGTGCCCAGTTTGATTTTCTTAAAAACAGTAACCTTGGAGACCAGCCCTACTTCCCCCACGGCCAAATCGCCATAAGTGAAAGGCAGGGTATCATCGGCGGTAAGGGTTTTTAATTCACTTTTGCGCTGGGCGTCGGTGTAGTACTCAACCTGAACGGGTTTGACGTGGGCCTCACGGCGATCCCAGTCCAGTTTATCTACATGGAATTGCTGGGCTCCATGTAAATAGACAGCATCGTCATGTAACATTTCCTGGGCACTGAACAAGTCCATTTCGCCAATGATGCGACCACCGGGCACGCTCTGGTTGATGATCACTACGTTGTCTGGAGCAGCGCTGCGCAGGCTCACATCTTCGGCGGGATAGGTGTCGGCCATCCAGTGGAATCGGTCGCCACTACGGTGCAGGACTCCCTGCTCCACTAAATAGTCGAGAATTTCCATAACCGGCTGGTCGCCATAATTTTCATCGGTTGTAAAAGGAAGCTCAAAAGCCGCGCATTTTAAATGGCTGATGAGAATGACCAGGTTGTTCGCATCCAGGGTGGCGTGTTCGGGACTGCGCCCGAAAAAATAATCGGGATTGTTGATGATGTACTGATCGGCTGGGCTGCTGGAAGCAACAAGAACAACCGCACTGAGGTTTTGCCGACGTCCGGCCCGGCCAGCCTGCTGCCAGGTACTGGCCACTGTACCGGCATAGCCAGCCATGACGCACACATCCAGACGCCCGATATCTATTCCCAGCTCAAGAGCATTTGTGGAAACCACAGTACCCACAGAACCGTCTCGCAAACCTTGCTCAATGGCCCGTCTTTCAAGAGGTAGATAACCGCCCCGATAACCGCGAACATCGCCATTTTTGATACCTACCCGGCGGCCCGCTTTTTCCAGGTACGTTAGCAACAGCTCCACTCGCATGCGGCTGCGGGCAAAAACTATTTGCTGGGCACCACTGTTCATAAATCGTTCAGCAATGCGACGGGTAGTTTTCACTACCGATTGTCGAATGCCAAGCTCCTGGTTAACCACCGGAGGATTGTAAAAAATAAAGTGTTTTTCACCCCTTGGAGCACCATTGCGGTCCACTTCAGCCATGGGCAGACCGGTCAAACGCTGAGCCAGCTCAGCTGGATTGGCAATGGTTGCCGAACAGCAAATGAACTGCGGATGGCTGCCATAAAACTCTGCCACCCTCTTGAGCCGCCTGATAACATTGGCAACATGGGAACCAAAAACACCGCGATACTGATGAACCTCATCCACAACCACGTATTTCAGGTTCTCAAATAGCTTAACCCACAAGGTATGATGAGGCAGAATTCCCTGGTGCAGCATGTCCGGGTTGGTGACAACAATATGCCCGCTACTGCGAATGGCCCGCCGGGCGGTTTCCGGTGTATCGCCATCGAAAGTAAAAGTTTTTATATCCACACCCAGATCGCCCACAATACCGTGCACTTCGTGCATCTGGTCCTGGCTGAGGGCTTTGGTGGGAAAGAGATACAGAGCCCTGGCCTGAGAGTTATCTAAAATTGTGTTCAAAACAGGAAGATTATAACAAAGAGTTTTGCCACTGGCGGTAGGCGTGGGAACTACAAAGGATTTTCCCTCAGCGGCTAATTTTACCGATTCAGCCTGATGGCTGTAAAGTTGGTCAATGCCACGCTGCTGCATGACATTAACCAGACTGGGATCCAATAAATCGGGATAAGGTTCATAAACCGGTGATTCGGGAGGCAGAGTTTGCCAGCGAGTCACATTGCGTGTAAATCGGCCATCGGCTTTCAGTTGGTCCAGTAATTGAGCGAGGTTCAACAGCCACTCCCTTTGCTTCAAACTATCGGGATAGCAGCCTGTTTTGCCGTCAATCCTCTTTGGAGTCTTCTTTCATTTCTCGGTTCACGTCGTCCAGCTCACGTTTCACTTCATCGGAAGCTTCACGGGTGGCAGACTTGAAAGATCTTAAGGACTTGCCCACCGACTCAGCCAGTTCAGGCAATCTTTTGGGTCCAAAAAAGATAAGGACCAATACCAGAATCACTACAATTTCGGGCCAGCCAAGGCCACCGAAAGGCATGGCGATAAAGGGAATCATGAGCAGCCTCCTATTTTATTCAACGGTACCAACGCAGCATTTGTGAAGCTACGAATACGCCGATGACACTCATCAGGTTAAAGTGAATCTGGAATCCAAACGTCAGATCGATGATGACCAGATTCAAATGCACAACATCGGGGCCAAAGGTTATGTATCTGACGAAGAGCTGTTCAGCAACAGAACCTTCACTAAGGAACAGACCAATCACTTCACTGATGGTTGCTCCTATCAAAACACCCAAAACCAAAGTGAGCACCACAGTGCCCATGGACTTTTTCATTTATCAAACTACTTTCAATCACGGTTTTAAACCACTGCAGGATACTATTGAAGAGTAGCTGCAGGTAATAAATGCCTGATGTTAATCAAAAACATCCGGTTGGTTACTAGAAGTATAGTCCGCTCCTGCCCTTGAAACCACCATTTTGTTGAAAAAAACACAACCTATTGACTAAGTGCTGCCTTGATCTTGGCATGGTCCTGCCCCAATACAAGAACCGCATCTTCAGTCATTCTTTCATCCCATTGGCGAATGATGGGTATGGAACCAAATTCCTTAGCCAGAATTTCGGCTTTTTCCAGGTCAAGACGCCGGCAAATCAGCATAGATTCGGGCCAAGACCCTGCTGCACTTCCGTTGGCATTGCCAACTCCTTCAACAACACAGCCGCGAGGAGCAACCAAAAGACTGAATTGGCGAGCCAGCCCATTTTCACCCGTACCATTGAGAATGCGTAGATGAACCGGCTGTTCAAAAATTGGTGTTTCGCCCCCGCTCGCGTTTAGACTATTTGTATCAAAATCGCCAGGCAGAGCCAAATTCCAACCAGAAGGCAAAGGAGATCCGGCGGCAAGCCAAAAAGAAATACCACAAACAATGACCATGAGAAAAAGCCAGAAATTCAAGGAGCGAAGAATCACAGTTCCTCCGCCAGCCGTTTGACCACCGGTAGCAATTTTTCGTAAGTCATGTCCAGAGTTTGAGGCATAACCCTTGTTTCGCCAATGGTGCTCATGAAGTTTGTATCGCCAGTCCAGCGAGGAAGCATATGCAGGTGCAGATGTTTGGGAATTCCAGCTCCAGCACTTTGTCCCCCATTGTATCCGCAATTAATTCCATCGGGAGCAAAAACTTCATTCAGAGCTTTCTCCATTATTCTCAAAAACTGTCCCATTTCAGCCAGCTCTTCTGCATTGCAATTGCCCAGCATAGGCTGATGCCGATTGCTGATCAGAAGAATGTGACCGCTGTTGTAAGGGTACAGATTGAGAATCAAATACCAGTGCTGTCCCCGGTGCAGAACAAAGTGTTCTTTTTCATCGCATTTGAGCCGGTTGCAAAACACACAACCTTCTTCCTTAATTTGTCCTGTCACGTAATCGAACCTCCAGGGTGTGCAAAGTCGTTCCATGGTCTTCCTCAAATCCCCTGGTTATTGCCTTTTGTTCAACAATTCAGCCGCACGACCCAATTCATCTACTGTGTTAATACCAACAACCTCATCTGGATCATTGGTGATGACCGCTTCCACCGGATGACCGTTCTCAACCAGCCAGGCTACGGTATCAGTAAGATAATACTCGCCCTGCCGGTTATCGGTGGTCAAATTATCCAGGGCCTCGAGCAACAGGTCAGTTCGGTAACAGAAAACACCAGTATTGTATTCACCAACTGCAAGCTCTTCATCAGTGGCATCGACAGCTTCGACTATTTTGGTCACCCGTCCAGCTTCATCCTTTATGATGCGTCCGTAAGCTGCTGCATCGTCAACCACGCAAGTCAGCACTACGGCAGCGGCTTTGGATTCAACGGTGCCATCAACCAAACGCTTGAGGGTCTCAGTACGCAGAAGAGGAACATCTCCAGCCAGAACCACACAGTAACCACCCTCACGCAAAGCCGGGACAGCCATTTGAACCGCATGGCCAGTACCTAATTGTGGTTCCTGCAAAACAAATTCAATTCCTGCCCGTTTGCAGGTTTCTTCCACCAAATCAGCCTTGTGGCCCACAACCACAACCATACGGTCAATGCCCGCCGCAGCAGAGGTATCCATAACGTGATCCAGCAGGGAACGCCCATTCAATTCATGAAGGACCTTGGGCAAATCTGACTTCATGCGAGTGCCTTTGCCGGCTGCCAGAATAACTGCATCAATAGTTGGATTCATGATTTCCTCCCGGTTCCCAACAAATAGCTGTCGGCAACCTGATTATTTTTCAGTTCCAGAACAAGATTATCGATTAGCCGAGCCGGTCCAACTTTGGCAGCAACAGCCAAAAGGATTTTCCCGGTCAAAGTTTCTTCAATTTCCAAATTGGGCACCTGGCGAACTTCTGCATAGTCGAGAGCATCGGCTGTTTGCAAAATTTCTTCCATGGTCCCAACAATCTCTTTACGTTGACAACAACCTTTTACCAGAAGGTCTTTGGCTTTGTTGAGAGCCTGAGACAAACATAGAGCCTGCTGCCGTTGTTCATTGGATAAATACCGATTGCGTGACGACATAGCCAGGCCATCGGATTCGCGCAAGGTGGGTGCATCGATAAGCTCGATGTTCATTTTCAAATCTTCAACCATTTGGCCTATAACCAGACACTGCTGGGCATCTTTGCGACCAAAAATTGCAATATCGGGTTGTACCAACCCAAAAAGTTTGGCCACCACAGTTAGAACTCCCGAAAAATGATCGGGTCGACTGCCTCCGCAAAGACCCATTCCCCGATGTCCCGGTTGCACCATGACCCCTTGAGGCGCGCCATAAATTTCTGAAACTTCCGGAGCGAACACACCGGCAACAGGATAGTCCTTTAACAATTCCAAATCACGATCCAAAGTCCGAGGATAAGAATCAAAATCTTCGTTGGGTCCAAATTGTGTTGGGTTCACAAAAATAGTCACCACCGCAGTGCCTAATTCGCTTGCTCTTTCCACCAGACTTAAATGACCCTGATGAAGCGCTCCCATGGTCGGAACCAAAACAATGGGTCCTTTCGAACGCAGTGAGTCCAGATTTTTTAGATCTTTCCGGGTGTGCCAGAGTTCCAACTCAGCCCTTTCCATTTTCCATGTCTGCCAGGTAACCGGCTTCTTTTTCCTCTTTGTGTTTCAGGCTTGAACCAGGCTGGGCTGCGTTATTCAAACCCTTTCCTGTTGAGGCCGATTCACTCGTGTAACAGTGTTCAGGGCCAGGAAAAACACCTTCGCGTACGTCCTGGGTATATTGAGCAATTGCCTCGCGGGCCTGCTCGCCAAGGTTGGCGTAACGCTTGACAAATTTTGGACTCAGACCATCGAACAGGCCCAGCATGTCATGAAAAACCAGAACCTGTCCATCGCAATCGGGACCGGCACCAATGCCAATGGTGGGTATGTTTACCGCTTCGGAAATTCTTTGTGCCAAATCCGAAGGAATGCATTCCAGGATCAGGGAAAAACAACCGGCATCGGCCAGAAGTCGAGCTTCGTCAACCATACGGGCAGCAGCTTTTGAGCCGCGACCTTGCACCCGATAACCCCCGAGACGGTTGACCGATTGCGGAGTGAGCCCTAAATGGCCCATAACAGGAATTTCAGCAGCCAGCAGCGCCTCAATGGTTTGCAGACGCTGGCGTCCGCCTTCAACTTTTACAGCAGAAGCGCCACCCTCTTTAACCAAGCGCAAAGCATTGCGAACTGTTTCTTCACTGGAGATGTGGAAACTGCCGTAAGGCATATCAGCAATAACTGGAATTTGGGGTCTGGCTCGGGTAACAGCTTTGCAGTGATGCAAAACGTCATCAAGAGTTACCGGAAGGGTGTTCTCGTGACCGAGAACAACCATTCCAAGAGAGTCGCCGACCAAAATAGCATCAGCCCCGCCAGCGGAAACAATCAGAGCACTGGTCAAATCGTAAGCGGTGACCACAGAGAGTTTTTTACCCTGTTTCTTATTGCGACCAAAAACCCTCAAGGTCTGGGGTTTATCCTGCCTATTCATTTGGAGAACATCCCTTACATTCCATTGCTCGTATCCGGAGCAAAATATCGGGTCCCGGTAAAACTTTCCTGAATTTGCTCAAAAAGCAAATCGAAGTCACCGGGCACGTTGACAAAATCAAGATTGTCGGTGTTGACCACCAACAGGGGTGCGTCTTTGTAATGATGGAAAAAATAACTGTAAGCGCCGTTGAGCGCATCCAGATAACCGGCATCCATGTCCTGTTCGAAGCTGCGACCTCGCCAGTTAATGCGCTGTAAAAGAACTTCGGTGCGAGCCTGCAGGTAAATAACCAACCCAGGTTTGCGGACCCTTTGTTCCAGAATGGTGGCCAGTTGATTGTACAACGTCAGCTCATCGTCACCCAAATTCAGATTGGCAAAAATTCGGTCTTTGGCAAAAAGATAATCTGAAATGAGAGTGCTATTGAACAAATCATCCTGGAAAAGGTCCTGCTGCTGGCGGAAACGGCTCAGTAGAAAGAAAATCTGAGTTTGGAAAGCAAAAGCAGATCGGTCGAGATAGAAGCTGGAAAGGAAAGGATTCTCCTCCACGACTTCAAGATTCAGTCGGCCGTCGGTTTTGGTCGAGAGCAACTTGCTGAGGCTGGTTTTACCCACCCCAATAACACCTTCAACCACAATGTAATCCCAGGGGAGCAATTCATTCCTCCGTGATACGGCCGGCAATTTCCGACTCCTGTTTCATTCCGAGTTTCATTCCGAGACACAACCTAACCGACTCTGCCTCTTTACGCTTTATTTTCGCACACAATTTCGCCACTGTCTCCCCTAAATTGGGGATATTTTTTTCAGGTGCAATTTCTTTCAATGGCAAAAGCACAAAAAGTCGCTGGTGCAGGCGCGGATGCGGCACTTCAAGATCACCCTGAAAAAAAACTTCATCATCGGCCAGCAAAATATCCACATCCAAGGGACGTGGCTTCATATGTCCATCAGGTCGACGCCCGGCAGCCCTTTCCTGATCCTGAAATTCAGCCATTAAACGCAGCAAAGGCACTTCGCTGCGAAGACAGAGGCAAGCATTGAGGTAATCGTCCTGCTCACCTGGCCCCACATATTCAGTCTCGTATACAGAGCTGGTTTTTAACAATTGCAGCAGTGGGTTTTCCTGCACCCAGGACACAAATTTCTGCAGATGGGCTAACCTGTCGCCCTGATTACTGCCAATTCCCAAATAAAGGTCCATATCAGCCCTGGTCCAAAGATAGAAACCATTGACGATTGCGTATTAGAGTTACCGCAGCCTGCCCCTTAAAACCTGGAATGGGTGGATGAATTTTCTCCACCATTACTTCCACAGATTCAGCAGTTGTTTCCCTCAACAGAACTTCACAAAGAGTGCCTGCCATTTTTTCTATGAGATTAAATTTTTCATTTTTTAGAGAATCGCAAACCAGTTGGTGAACCTCTGCATAATTGATGGCTTCTTCCAGGTTGTCGCCCATCGCTGCTGAAGAAAAATCGCCGAGCAAATGGACAGTCACGTTAAAGTTCTGCCCCAGCTCTTTTTCTGCGGCCAAAACTCCATGGTAACCAAAAACCTGGATTCCTTTCAGGGAAATGCGATCCATTATTTCCATTCTCCCAAACGACGGGCCCCTTCGGCAATGGCTTCATCGCTGGCAGTAAGACTGATTCGGAACCAACCTTCCCCCCCGCTTCCAAAACCAAGACCAGGAGTAATAACGGTGCCAATTTCCTTGAGAGCACGACCACAAAAATCTATGGAAGATTCATTTCCAGGAACTCTGGCCCAGACATAAAATGTGCTTGGTGAAGGGAAAACTTCCACACCCATTTTTTCCAAAGCCTGGTTGATGATGCGGCGGCGCTCAGGATAAACGGCCATAACTTCCTGAAGCAAATCTTCGAATGCGTCGCCAAGGGCAAAAGCTGCAGTTTCCTGTACTGCAGAAAAAACACCACTGTCCATACTTTCTTTGACACGACCCAAATCGCCCACCAGTTCAGGATGCCCAGCTGCAAAAGCAATACGCCAGCCGGTCATGTTGAACATCTTGCTTAAGCTGTGCAACTCAATGACTCGATCCTGTGAAGGATTGGCTACGTTCAGCAAACTGAGGGCGGCTTTGCCTCCGGGAATCACTTCCAAATAAGCAGCATCATTGACCAAACGAATGTTTCGCTCAGAACAGAAAGCAATCATTTCCTGCCAGAATTTTCGGTCTGCTGTTGCACCCGTGGGATTGTTGGGATAGTTAAGGAAAATCATTTTGGTGCGTTCATCGGCCAGTTGTTTCAGTTCGCTGAAATCGGGCAGGAATCCATTCTCCGCTTTAAGCCTGAAAGTGCGAGGATCGCCGCCAGCCAGCAAAGTGGACTGCCCGTATACCGGATAGCCCAAATCAGGGATCAGAGTATTGTCGCCCTCCTCAACACAAGTGGTTGGCAAGTGCCCCAGACCTTCTTTGCTGCCAATAAGAATCAGAGTCTGGGTATCCGGGTCAATGTCGACCCCATGACGTGCTCCTAACCAGGCAGCAATAGCCTGCCGCAAACGAGGCATTCCCCGCTGAGCAGGGTATCGGTGGAAAGCCGGATCAGCAACTGCGGCAGCCATGACCTCGACAAGAGCCTGAGGCGTAGGCCGGTCAGGATCACCAATGCCAAGGTCAACCACATCAACGCCTGCGGCTAAAGCTGCGGCTTTGGCCTTATCAATGGCGGAAAACAAATAGGGGGGCAATTTATCCAGACGTCCCAAGGAGGGCACCTTTCGTCAGATGAGTGACCTATTAAGCCAAATTCATCGTTATTTCTGCAAATAAAAAAATCCGCGGATCCTTAAAAAGATCCGCGGACAGAATATGGCACAATTGTGCTGATTCAGCTACCCATTGATTACTTTTGGGCGGCTTTTTTACGCTGGGCGTCGGTCATTTTCAGGAAATCTTCCATGCGCCCAACCTGAGTGCGGGCCGGACCGGCATATGTCCGGCTGCCACTGCTGGCAGCAACCTGGAATTTCGACTTGGCCCCAGCAAAATCTTCCTGACACTCCAGGGCCAGACCCCATGAGTAGTACAGGCTGGCCAACTTCTCTTTACTCTGACCAGCCATGCGCTTACTTCCGGAAGCGGCTTTTTGAGCTGCGGCGGAACATTGACCGGCTTCAACCATAACCTGAATCATGGTGCCATAATTTTTTGCATCGCTTGGTTTTAATTCGAAGTATTTGTTGTATGCCTTGATGCTGCCAGCTTTGTCACCGGCGCCATCGCTGGCCCGGGCCAAGGTCAACCACGCGTTAGGTTGTTTGGGATCTTTGGCCAACATTCTTTTCAGGAGTACTGAAGCTTCCTGATATTGCTTGGCCGCCATCTTCTTTTTGACCAGATCATAAGTAGTTGAACCACCAGCGGCGCCACTGTATTCGTTCATCAGATTTTTGTAATAGTTGGCTTTATCGACATTACCATTTATTTGCTGCTGCTTGGCCGCTGCATCGGCAGATTTGGCCAACTGCTTCAAAATTGGATCTTTGTATTGGGGACACACACCAAGAGCACGTTGCAAAGTCTCCACAGAATCAGTGTGGTACTTGGTTGCATAGTGCATAACACCAAGATTAAACAAGACACCACAATCGTCCGGTTCCAGTTTTTCTGCTTTCATGTATTCAGCACGGGCTTGTTTGTATTGCTTCAATTTTGCGTAGGCTTTGGCCAGATTGGCAAAATCTCCAGCCTGTACATCTTTTCCCCGCAGTTGAACGACTTTGGAGAACCATTTGGCAGCAATATCAAAATTGCCTTTACCCATAAAAGCAGTGCCCAGTCCACGGCTGGCTTCAACATGCTCAGGGCATACTTCAACAATGGAATTCATGCGGGCAATAGCCTGATCCCATTGTTTGCCATTAATAAATTGTTCAGCTGATTTATATGCCAAATTTGCTTCATGCATTTGACCCGGCTGGCAGGCTGCCTGGACCGAACCATGAAAAGATGCAGAAGCAAGAGTGCCCAGAAGTAAAACCAGGGCGAAAAGAACAGGGGTCATCTTGAGTCGGGACACGGAACGAACCTCCAAATGGGGTAAAATCGGGCTGTTTAAGTGGGTTGCGATGCCCATACCAGGGAAATTCCCCGTTAAACGCATAAAAAAAGTCCCGAGCTGGGACAATCCCAGTGAGGTGGGACGCCTGACTAGAGTAAGGCTTTTCCCACCGGTTTGTCAATAAGTGCCGAAACCGAAATCAGCTATCTGGCAAAATTCCAGCGCCCAGCAAAGCCTCCAAAACTCCTCCGCCTATGGCCAGGGCCTTGTCTGTTGCCAGGGCGGGATTCACTTCAGATCCACGAGGATCAACATCTGCAACCTTTTCTCCGGCAGAAAGTTCCGCTTTCGGATGAACCAACCCGCGCAGACAACCGGTCAACCGGCTAAAAACTTCTTCACCTGCGACATGACCAAGGCATTGTCCTTCTATAACCTGATCGCCAATTTTGACAATGGAAATCATTTTCCCCTTACAAGGAGAATAAATCACTCTGCGGGAAGCCTGTCCGCCAACCACGCCGGGAGTGCCAGTATTAGGGAAGGCCTGCCCTGCACTGATGACCTCACCCAGACGCGCACCTCTATGAGTTTCGATAATTCTATCGGCATTAACTCCGCATTGAAAACCAGGCCCCAGGCCCACAATAAAAGGAAGAACTTTTGCTAATGGCTGGGGTGCTTTTTTGGTCATCCTGGCATCGATTAGAGCCGCAGGGCTGACATCGACAATCATTTCACCCATTGGGTCAACAACAACCTGGATAACACCTTTCAAGTTGTTTTCAATTTTTTGACAAAGCCGGCCTTGAACACCCTCAACTTCGGTATTGCCATCAAAAACGGCTTCGCTGAAACAAACCTGCCGACGCACAGCAAGAGGGTTTGAAATCTCGGCCATTATCACTCGGTAATTGGAACGAATGAGGCGCAAAGCCACACCAGAGGCCAGTTCCCCGGCTCCCTGAATCCAGATAAGGCTACCTTGGTTACTCATTGGGTTTACTGTTGGTCTTGGGTTTGCGAGCACAGTGCAAGGGCAAACCAATTTTTTCATTGTTTTCGTTTGTTATATACTCAACCCCACGCAGAATGGACTGGGCTTCAGCAAAAATACTGAGAGCAATTTCCACTGGGGTTTCCGCTGCCATATCCAAACCCGCCGGAGTGCTGACCATGGCCATACGGCGGGAATAATCCTGATCCAGATCGGCAACCATTTTGCGCAATTTTAAAGCTTTTGATCGGCTGCCAAGAAGTCCCAAATACTTAAATTCAACCCCAGAATTAAGCTCCATTTCAAGAATGGCCTGCAAATAGGCGGCGTCCAATTCATGATTCCTGCTGGCCAGCAATAAAGCCGATCCGGGCTGGATTGACAGATTTTCAATTATTTCCGCTGGTTCGCTGAGTATCGTTTTTACACCTGGGTTGTTATTCCAGGTGTTCAAAAACTCTGGGCGGTCATCAATTAAAGTAAAATGGAAAGGCAGAACCGAACCGACCTGCACCATGGCCGAGCCTACATGCCCAGCACCAATAACCACAAAAGATGCTGACTCAAGGACAGGCTCAAGGAAAACTTCCATACTGCCACCGCAAACGCCCAGGCCTTTGGCCAGGTTCAGTTGTAACCTGCGGCATTGCCGATCCTGAAAAACCAACTGAGCTTCTTCAAGAACCCTCTTTTCACTATTTCCACCCCCGATACTGCCGGTCACTGTGCCATCGGCATGAATAACCATCTTGCTGCCCTCGTGGCGGGGTGTCGAAAGATGAGTTTGCACCACGGTGACCAAAACACCATCCTGGTTAAGCTGAGTCATTTGAGCCAAGGTTTCATAAACACCAAGGGTTGAGATGGGTGGTTTTGAATTAGTCATTACTGGGGTCTTTCGGTTTCTGATGACAGCATAAATCAGAAGGAGCATCAAAATCAGCACATACGCCAGGATCATTCACAGGCAAAACGTCCATGGGCAATACAGTACTACAAGCTTCTGCTTTTTGCCAAGCATGAGACATGGAGCTGGTTGAATTTTTGCCGGCCAGGACGGACTTCAACACTGAGACAGAAAAAATTACAGGGTGCCCGGGTTGATTGTTAAACGTCGGCCTGAGTGCCGCTAAAGATTTACCGTGAAAATGATTCAACAGCCGGGTAATCGTATCAGTTTTTACCAAAGGCAAATCAACAGGATGGGCCAATATTGTTTTAATATTTGGCTGGTTATTTTCAATCCAATTCAAGGCCAATTGCAGGGTCAGGGCAGTATCTCCACCCTCGGATTCAGCCAGAAGATGCACTGCGGAATCTTGGACTTCATTCTGGTAGATAGATTTTTCTTTCGCTTGCACCACCAGCAGAATTTGCAGGCCTTTGTGATTATATATTTTTGTAATTTCACTAACAAAAGAAGAATCCTGGCCAGGTAGTCGGCACAAACCTTTGGGGCTTCCCATGCGCTGACTGTTGCCACGGGCCATGATCACCGCAAGCGTGGGTTGGGAGTTATTGGTCATTTGCTGATCCCGTCTTCGGAACCCTCCTGGCGACAGGCCGTTCTGAAATACGGTTCATCGCCAGTGGTTTCACAAAATAAAACCAAAGGCAATCGATCTTCGAGCATGGCTCTACCCACAAAATCAAACAGACCAATGCTGTCGTCCTGTTCCCCCATTCCCGGTAAAGCGAGAACACAAGGCACTTCCTGGGGAATCTGGTCGAGATAGCCACCCTCAGCAGTAAGTAAAGTAAGGCTGTGGTCCCACAACCAGACATCGTCTGCTGAAAGATTTTTAAGGGGTTCGAATTTTTGTTTTCCAAAACGGTGAACCACTGCCCCTGCTTTTTCACCGACGGGTTTTTGGCTCATGGCCAAAACCGCCAATGATGTGCGAGCCGGCCAGACGGGTTCACCTGAACGGTAGAACTTAAGGGGCAACCCTGCCGACCCGTCCACTTCGGCGACAATAACCCTGTCGTTAAAGCGCTCGCCCAAACGATCCACGTCGGTAGCTGCCAAACCCCGCCATTTCCCGTCACTGGTGGTTCCGTCCCGCAGATAGAAAATACCTGGCAGTTCACTTCCAGAATGTGTTTCAAGTTCAGACAGGTCGAATACCGGGAAGCCAGACACCGCTTCGCTGCGAGTGGTATTGGTCAGAATAGCCCGAATATTTTCTGATTTTAAAACTTCTCCCATAGCCTTCAAGATACTGGTCTTACCTCCAGAGCCACAAATGCCCACCACATGACCACCGTCACGAGGAAGAAAAAGGTGCCAGGGATCGACAAATGAAAAATTCACGAAACACCTTCCTGATTCGGAAAATCAAGTAGCTCTTGGTACCATTTCTTCACCCGATTACCCATGATTTCCCGGGTGTAATGTTGTTGAAATCGTTCACGGGCCTTTTGGCCCAGCCGGGCAGTAAGATCATCATCTTCTATAAGCGTTGTTATAGCGGCAGCAAGGGATTTACTGTCGTTTGGGGGAACCAGCAGGCAGGTTTCACCATCAACTCCCACTTCGGCCACACCCGAATTGAGCCGAGTGGCAATAACGGCCAGTCCGGAGGCCATGGCCTCTAATTGTACTAGTCCAAAAGTTTCGCTTTCGTTAATGCTGGGCAAAATCAGGGCTCTGGCTTTGGACATAAGGTTAGCCAATTGGGCGGGTTCGCACGAACCGTGGAAAAACACACGGGACGACAACCCAAGTTGCTGAACCTGATTCTGCAATTCCAGCAGCAGGGGGCCCTCGCCCACTACATCCAGTTTGCATTCACCTGATAGCTGTAAGGCGGTGAGCAAAACACTCAGGCCTTTATAAGGAACCAATCGTCCAATGAATAAGAAATTTCCTGATCTTTGAGGGGCAATTTCAAGCCAGGGGTGGCCCTCTATTCCAAAAGGAATAATTTCTGCCTGCTGGCCACTTACTTTTAAAAGACTCGATGACTGAGCCAGAGAAGCAGAAGAGACACAGATCCCCAGACTAGCCCCATAGCACTTACCGATCAGTGGACTGACCAGACGGGCGCCAAGTTTTTGACGGGTAATATCCGCATGATGCCAAACGACTAAGGGGGGCAGGTCTATTCTCCAAAAATTCTTCAGAAGGAACCAGACAAAAGCGGCCAGCGGATTGGGTTGGTGCAAATGAACCAGGTCGGGTCTAAACGATTCAATCTGTCGTCGCACAACATTGACCAGGCCCAGATTCATAGGTTGGGAATTGATGTGCCCCACCCGGGCAGTGCGTATCAGCTTGCCGCTATTTTTCGTATTCAGCCCTTTTATGATTTGGGTTGAATCATGGGAATGTTCTGAAGATACGATGGCCTGAACCTGCACACCGGCATCCAGAAGACCTGTCATCAGGTTTTCCAGTACGGTTTCCATTCCTCCCCTGTAAGGAGGATAGTATTTCCCTATGTGCAGAACTTTCATGGTCCAATGGTAACCTTTTTAGACTGTTTGCCCAATAGAAAACGGCCCCTCCGAAGAGAGGCCGTTATTCTTGGCTTTCAGGCTGAGAAGCTGCTGGCTGATTACATCATGCCAGGCATGCCGCCCATGCCACCCATGCCACCCATGCCGCCCATGTCGGGCATTGCAGGAGCATCTTTTTCGGGCTCATCGGTGACACACGCTTCGGTGGTCAGCAACATAGCCGCGATGGAAGCTGCGTTTTGCAGAGCACTACGGGTAACTTTGGCAGGATCGATGATGCCTTTGGACATGAGATCTTCATATTCCATGGTGGCAGCATTGAAGCCAATGGTGGCTTTTTTCTCGGTGCGCAGACGAGCCACAACCAGGCTGCCTTCAATGCCGGCGTTTTCGGCGATCATGCGTACGGGTTCTTCCACAGCGCGGGCTACGATATCGCGACCAACAGCGGCTTCACCTTCGAGTTCCAGAGCCTGGATTTTTTTGGCAATACGCAGCAGAGCCACGCCACCACCAACAACGATACCTTCTTCAACAGCAGCGCGGGTGGCGCTCAAGGCGTCTTCCACACGGTGTTTTTTCTCTTTCATTTCCACTTCAGTGGTGGCACCAACACGAATAACGGCAACACCGCCGGCCAGTTTAGCCAGACGTTCCTGCAGTTTTTCGCGGTCGTAATCACTGGTGGTATCTTCGATTTGGGCGCGGATCATGCCGATGCGGGATTTCACATCGCCAGCTTTGCCTTTGCCACCCACGATGGTGGTATTGTCTTTGTCCACGGTGATCTTGGCACAGGAGCCCAGGTCAGCAGTGGTGGTATTTTCCAGTTTCAGACCAGCATCTTCGCTCATAACCCGTCCACCGGTAAGGATGGCGATGTCTTCGAGCATTTGCTTGCGACGGTCGCCGAAGCCAGGTGCTTTTACAGCAGCAATGTTCAAAGTACCGCGCAGCTTGTTCACAACCAGGGTTGCGAGGGCTTCGCCGTCAACATCTTCGCTGATGATCATCAGAGGACGACCCATTTGAGCAACTTTTTCCAGAACTGGCAGCAGTTCTTTCATGTTGCTTACTTTTTTATCGTAGATGAGAATCAAAGGCTCATCCATTTCAACGCGCATTTGTTCGGCGTTGGTCACGAAATAAGGGCTCAGGTAACCGCGGTCGAACTGCATGCCTTCGACAACGTCCAGTTCCATTTCGGTGCCTTTGGCTTCTTCAACGGTGATGACGCCGTCTTTACCAACTTTGTCCATGGCTTCGGCAATCATTTCACCAATAGCGAGGTCATTGTTGGCACTGATGGAAGCTACGCTGGCAATGGTTTTGCCATCTTTAACCTGTTTGGACATTTTGCGAAGGGCCTCTACTGCACAATCGGTAGCAGCTTCGATGCCTTTTTTCACAAACATGGGGTTGGCGCCAGCAGCCAGGTTGCGCAGGCCTTCGTGGATCATGCTTTGGGCCAGAATAGTAGCGGTAGTGGTTCCGTCACCAGCAACATCGTTGGTTTTGCTGGCTACTTCTTTAACCATTTGAGCACCCATGTTCTGGAACGGTTCGGCCAGTTCGATTTCCTTGGCAATGGTTACACCATCGTTGGTTACCAAAGGTGCACCGAATTTTTTATCCAGAATCACGTTACGACCACGTGGGCCGAGGGTAATTTTGACGGTGTTAGCCAGAGCATCAACACCTTTTTTGAGTTGATCGCGGGCATCATCGTTGAAATAGATTGCTTTAGCCATTTTAATGACTCCTTTAATTATCCGGATTTTTGCCGGTTAAGTAGCTTGTTGTTCCCGAAATGACAGTCTTAGCCAAGGTTATTAGCCAAGAATAGCCAGAACGTCACTTTCGCGCAGGATCAGGTAGTCTTCGCCTTCAACGCTGACTTCGGTGCCGGAGTATTTACCGTACATGACGGTGTCTCCAACGCTGACTTCCAGAGCAACCCGATCGCCATTTTCGCGAACGACGCCAGGACCGGCAGCTACGATTTTACCCTGTTGGGGTTTTTCTTTGGCGGTATCGGGAATGATGATTCCGCCTTTCATGGTTTCCTGCTCCATGGGAGCAACGATAACACGATCAGCCAGGGGCTTGATGTTAAGAGCCATTGTCTTCCTCCATCCGTGATATAAAGCTGGTTTGTCGGATTTGACGGGCCAGCCAAAACAATGCCGAGGTGCGTTAGCAGTCTCGACCTTCGATTGCTAATCGCTTGGTAAGATACTATGGGTTTGCTTGGGTGCAAGGGAATTTAAAGGTTTTTAGGGAAAAAATGAGTTAGAGGTGGCAGGGGTGACAGAGTGGCAGGAAGCCCTCTCCTCTCAATGTGTTTTTTTGATCTTTGGGCGGTTGCGGGAATTAACCTTTAAATGAGTATGCAGATCTGTCAGTTTATCGGTGGAGATAAAATCAACTTCCATTTCCTGCAAAACCCGCCAAATGGCCTGCTGTTTTGTGGAATCCGGAACATCTGTGCCCCAAAACCTGACCCGCCTATTTTGACCATGGGTAAGCCTGACTATATTTTTTAACTTACTTGTTTCCTCATCTTGAAGGGTTGATTCACCCTGCCATTTAAACTCCTCAGTCCAATCAGCACTGATTAAAGTGATAATGCTCTTGTTCGGGTGTTCCTCAATATCTGCCAATCGTCCATCGTAATCTGCAATGGGTTGTTTGCACCTGGACATGGAACGGAAATCTCGTTTTCCGGAAACCACCACCCTAACCAAACCCGTTTTTCTTGTCTCCGAATTACCGTGAGAGATGATGTCTTCATAGCTCCACAACAACTGCAGTAACGCCTTCCAACTAATCTCAGCAGAAGATTTCACATCGACCAGCAGAATAACCCCAGCCCCATTTTCGTAAACACTGCCCCCATGCCGTTGCACCAACTGCCTCAAAGGATCCAGATAAAGTGACTTCAAAGTCCTTTCGGGTGAGCAATCTTCCCGGTCATGGGCCACCAGAAACTCACCATCCACTAAATGAACATCAGCTTCAATGCTACTGAATCCATAGTGCAAAGCATCCCAAAGTGGATTTTCATGCTGGTAATCGTTATGGGCATGGGCAGAAAAAGGAAGAGGTGCGAAAGCAGGAATCGGCTGGCTGATGCCGGGTTGCCACCCCAGCAACAGTAAAGAAACAAAAATAAGAACCAAAAACCAGCTCTTCATATTTAGGCCTTAAGCTTAAGGTCAGGACTCTTCAACCTCAACAGGAGGACCAACCACTTCGAAGGGTTCCTCCATCAGCAGTCCCCGATCAAGATAAACCCGAAAATGATACAATCCGGGTTCCCGGGCCTTCTTTTCAGAAATGTTAAATTTGGATTCCATAGTGAATTCAGGTTCATCGGAAACCAGAGTATCAGCTTTGCTGTAATGCAGGTTTTCAGCCTTCAGCCAATTAATAACGGTTTGAAACTGACCATCCTGCAATTGACTTTGGCGCACTTCAGCAAATTTTCGAAACATTTCTTTGCCATCAGGACGCAGCCAGGACAAATGGATGGTGTATGGGCGTTCGGTTTTGACGTTGTCAAAATCGACCAGGGCCCGAACATAAGATTTTTTCCGTACTTTAAATTCCGTTCCCTCACCTATGCGGCGGCCACTTTTGCGGCTTACCTTGCGGCACAGAGTGGTTTCCACTGAAAAAGCATCCCCGGGGAGCAGTTCTCCTTTTTCTGCCGCACGAACCTGCTTCAGCTCTTCACTGGAACAACCAGCAAATACAGCGGCAAAAATTAAGAACAACAAAAAAAACAAACGGGATTTCAAGATTTCCCTCCGTGGGTCTTGGCAGAATTTGGAACTGGGGTCACCAGCAAATGCCGGTGACCCCATCGATCATTTTTCAGGAAATGAGACCTACTTCAGCAGGGTCATTTTCCGAGTCAGGGTTCCACTATCGGTGATCAACCGGTAGAAGTACAGCCCGGATGCAACCCGGCCGTCCTGATCGTTTTTTCCGCTCCAGGCAATAGTATGAGTACCAGCTGTCTGACGACCCTGAATCAGGGTGCGCACCAGACGACCTTCCACATTATAAATGCGAAGAGTCACATTTTGTGCCGAAGGCAGAGCAAATTTAATTTCCGTGCGGGGGTTGAACGGGTTCGGGGAGTTTTGAGCCAACATCAGCTGGCTGCCGGGAACGTCGTTCACACCACTGGTTCCACCAATGGTGAAACTGGCAGCGGAAACAGATTCAGTGCTGTTGCCAGCGGAATCATGAACAATAACTTTAATCAGGTTGTCGGAGCCGGGAGTCGAAGGAACTGTCCAACTGTAAGTGCCGTTGAAAGCACCTTCAGCTACGGTTTCATCGAAGCTGGAGCCGTTATTGGTGCTCAGCAGAATTTGAACATTAACCACACCGATGTCATCACTCTGGTTCCAGGTGATGTCGGTTTCAGAACCCATAGCCAGGGTTTCGCCACCGTTGGGTGTGTTCAGGCTAACGACAGGTGATTCACTGTCCGTAAGCTGAGGGAAGCTGGTAAGCATGAAGTCGTCGACTCCAGCTTCAACCACTGAACCCTGGCCATAATCACTGGCGACAAAACGGAACTGGGTATTGTTGCCCAAGTCCATGTTATCGGCCAGAATGAAGGACATTTTCTCCCAGCTTCGGTTACTGGCCGAAGTGCTTTCCAGCTCGACCCAGGCACCGCTTTGGGAAAGTGCCTGTACAACCCAGGTATCTTCTCCCGGGCTGTATCCCGTGTCGTTGGTATACCAGCGATAGTATTGAACTTCCAAACCATCGTAACCAGCAATATCGAACAGAGGTGACTGCAAAGTTGTAACTCCACCATCGATATCGTTGGCACCTTGTTCGCCACCAACAGGATCCTGGCCGGTGATCCAGCACATGGTTCCAGGATTGCTGTGATCGTCTTCAGGGGAAACTTCAGTTTGGCCGTTGAAGACACCAACAGGGTCAACATTGGTCCACAGACCGGAAGAAGCATTATCACCGCTAATTCCACCAGTCCAATCACTGGCATTTTCCATTTCAGCCGTGTACAGAATAGCAGTATCAGCAATCATGAAGCTGTACGGGGTGTACGGTGCCGATGCCGGTTCCATGGTATTAAAGGCCACTAGGTCAGTACTGGTCATCCAATACTGAATCAGGGTGCCGTCGGCTTGGCCGGGAATGGAGACGCGCCATGTGTCCTCGGGTCCTTCAGCTTGTGGGGTCAACTCGAAAGGACCGCCGGTACTGCTACTGGTGTAGTAGAAATGTGTTTCCTGAATTCCGCTGTAATCGCTGACTTCATAAACCACATCGTAAGGACCAGCGGTGTCACCGGTGCTTTCAGGTTGTTGCTGCATGTCGAAAACCGGGCCGGCGTTATCGACCAGCGCGAAATCAACCACAGTTTCCATGTCTTCATTGATAACCACTCCGAAGGTGGTATCAGGAGCAAAAGAAGGATGATGCACGGCAACATTATAAGTGCCAACAGTCACGCCACTTTGGTAAAGACCATTTTCAGTACTCATCAGGCTTAAGCCGGTTCCCAGAATATTGACCGAGGCGCCATCGATGGGACCATTGTCGGCAACATTGGTCACGCTGCCACGCAGAATTCCCTGAGCCTGAGGAAGCACCGTGCGGAAGATAATGCTGCGGCCATCCACGAGGCTTGCAGCACCATTGGGATACAACTGGTAATAGGTATAAAGGACTGCATCGTCGCGGTCTTCATTTTGAATACCCACCGTAGCATAACCGGTTTCACCATCGGTATGGTTCACTTCCTGGTAGTTCATGGTGATGATGCCATCGCCTGTATCACCAGCATCGAAAGCGGGATCCTGAAGGATGACTTCAAAGGTTTCTTTGGCGCTGGAGTTGACCGCATTGGCAACATTGTCCCACTGAATGACAAGCCGGTGATTGGCTTCGTCATACCAGGAGAAGATACCACTGTTACTGCTTTGTTCGTACAAATCGTCCCAGTAAACGGCAATTAAGTTGTCGGGGGTACCGGGGCTGGGCAGAGTCCAGTTGCGGTAATGACGCAAATCGGTGCCACCCATGCTGATCCAACCGTTGGAACAGACACTCATTTTGGTGAAAGTCTGGCCGTAGTAAGTGAACGGGAAAGGCAGATCTACAATGACAACATCATCTTGCCAGCGACCATTATCCTGCAGACCCAGGCTGGTACCCGGTCCACCACTGTGAGGTGCAATTTCCACCCAGTCGTAAGTGGGTGCCAGAGCGTATTCGGTATCGGTATTGTCGAAGGCATAATAACCGTGGTTGTCGGGTCCCACAGGATCGCTAGTTGAGGCGGTGCCAACAGTAACCAAAACAGGCAAACTGACGGTTCCGCCTTCATCAAAGACTAAATCCATGGTTAAAGTGGCCGTATGACCAGGATAGCATTCAACACCAGCATTCAGAGTAAAGGTGTTAAGATCGTTTGAACCTCGAGAGCCGACGGTGATTGGACCATAAGAGCCATCAGAATCGGTTACTGACAACCAGGTACTGTTGGAACTCAGGGTCGCTGTTGCACCACTGGTTGGAAGGTTACCAGTGTTACGCAGATCAACTTCCAAAAAGGCGCTTTCACCCGGGTTGATGCTACCACCGGACAAAACATAACCTTCAACTTCAGCTGCGGGGCCAAAGATACTCAGATCTACTAAAGAGGTCCATTCATCTGAACCTGCAGTGGAGACCAGGTCGAGTGAAATAATGCTTCCACCCATGGCCGAAGGATCCACTTCCACAACATAGTTTTGTTGGCCATCGGTTGTAACGCCACTGCCAATGGAGCCGAAAGCTGCATCAGCCTGAACCACGGTTACCTGAGGATGGGAGCTGGACAAGTTGGCTGTAACGTTATTCACGCCACCGGTGCCGTCATTAATCAGGCTGATGTCCAATTCCACGGTTTCGCCGGGGTTGATGTCGCCATCGTTATTTCCCTGGCTGTCACCGGAATTATCGTCATCCTGGGTCATGCTGGCGAAATTGACCGAAGCGGGTAGATCACCAACATTAAGGACACCCAAATAAGGCCGGATGTTGCGACCGGTAACAGTCATTTCGTAAGTTCCGTCAGTAAGTCCGGTCAAAGGAAGATTGACACGACCGAAGGCATCGGTCACGGCACTGACCTGAATGACATCTTTTCGGTAAAGAGTCACCAAGGCGCCCTCTTTGGGACCACCATCGGAAACCACAACCGGCAGGCTGTTGGCGCCGGAGGTGATGGTATTGGCATAGTCGACAGAAACACTCCTAGGCAATCCGGACCACAAAGCAGTGGCAGGATCACCCATCAGGTTATTCCAGGTACACCAGACTTCAACCTGACTAGGTTCCCGGTCATAATAGTTGCTATACATGTGAAGCTTTCCAGCAGTGAGACCAACACCTGCGCGGCTGTCGTCACTGTTGATCATGCTTTCGGCCACACCCTGAAAAACACAGTTATTGTACCGGGTGTGTGTACCGATGGTTGCGGTTCCAATTGATCCGATACCACCACCGTTAGCATTCCGTAAGAAGGCTTCACTACGACAGTTGCCATCAGTTTCGAAACTACCCGTGTCACAGGTAACAACCAGGGCAAACGGAAGTTTTTCGCCGTTGTAAAGACTTCCAATATGGCCACTGCTCATACCACTCATGCCCCAGTAACCACGGTAAGTAAAAAAGCTGATGCCACTGTTAATGGAACTCATCATCTGGCTTGAAAAATTACCGTTCCAAATGGTGTCTACACTGGTGTAGTGATGCTCAAGAAGTTGTTGCTTAACCCATTGGTTGATCCAGATGCAGGAATAACCGGAAGAAGCAGGGTCTCCGGCCAAAGCAGCTCGGGCAAACCACCCGGTATCACTATCCAGGTAAGGGTCGCTTTCGTATTTGACAATTTTTGAAACAACGTCAGCAAGCTGACTGGTGCTTTCAACTGAAAGACGTCCCAGGTGAACATCGGAGAGGATGTCTCTTCCTTCAAGAAGGGTATAGCTATGATCACCTTCACCACCATAACCGGATTGGTTCTCGATGAAAGTGGGAATGCTGACCGAACCGTTTGCATCGCCAACAAGAGTGACAAACTCCAGAGGAATGCTCAGGTTGTTGTATTGAATCTGAAGGTAATTCCTTATTGACGAAGTAGTGTTTCCAGTTTCTGAGGTGCTGGCCACAACAACGTTATAACCCTGACGCGAGCGCCAGTCGATCAAAGGCTGAATGTTGTTAAGAACAGTGGAACTGGAAGGATAGATAATAAGGTAAGTTCCCGGGCCCTGCATGACCTGGCCATTGCGTTGGTAGCCAATGACTTCATTTTCGTACAAGGTGGCAAAAGATTCAGGAATCAGACTCCCGGAATTGCTAACATTCTTGTCATTGGAGGCCACAAATTCAAATTCGGCGGAAATTTCAGCAGCAACGGTGAGTTTTCCATCGGCGGAATTCCACACAGCAGGACGGAAGCGCACAGGAACAACCCGAACACCACGCAACAAGCCAGGCTCTCCCACTTCAACCATGGGAAGGCTGGTAACCTGTTTATTACCGGAATAAACAGCCATGTCTTTGGACAATGAATTGTCAGCCTGGTCTTTTAAGCCCTGGGTAGGCCAGGGCAGGAAAGGACCGTCAACCACAGTGTCCTGAGTTTGCAGGTTTTTCAACTGCAGGGTTTGGCCATTGGGGATCGCCACCAAACGGGTGATCAGAGGCAAAGCGGGCTGGCCCTCCAGGCCATCACTTTCAGCGCCAGGCATATCGATCAGATGGTATTTCTGACCATTTTGGCTTTTCGAACCTAACTCCAGATATGGGGCCTGAAAGTTTAAAGTCATACCATTAGCAGATTTTGAAGCACTTTCCACGGAAACTTTGGTTTCACCATTGGAGGCTGCCAAAGGAATCAGGTCGGTAGCTTCAGCTGCCAGAACCATAGATCCAGTCAAAATCAGGCATAATGCTATAACAGACATGAAGAAAGGCAAAGAAGCGACCCGGCGCCACTGAAACATAATGTCCTCCAATCCGGATGGAAACCTGGGAAACCAGAGAGTCGTGTCCGGCTTGAGTAAAATGTGAAGGAATTGAGCGAGTTCAACCCCGGCGTGAAGAAATGAATTTGATGCAACAAACTCCATTTCACCTTTAACTATAATATTATACCAGAAGTACACAGGGAAATGTTCAGGTTTATCTTCACATTTCCGCAACATTTAAGGTCTTTTGGAACCATAAAACATGTATCCATAATATATTATCACGCAAAAGTTAATCTTTACCTCTGGATTCAACCTAGTTGTGTTTGGTATACTTATTATCAACTTTTGAGCGCGCAATTGCAATTTACCGGAAATTACTCCGGATTGCTTTCTGAACCTCGTACGCCTCATTGAATCGCCCCTTGGAATTAGCGAGTCAACAGCTGGTTTCCGTACCGAAGGCGCGGGGTCTGAAAATTGAAAGGATCGATCATGAAACGAATTCTAATTTTGGCTATTATCAGCTCACTTTTTTGTCTGGGTATAGCCCGGGCTGCGGTGATAAATGTACCAGCCGACTATACTAACATTCACGATGCAGTACAAGCTGCCCAGACGGGCGATACCGTTTTGGTAGCAGCTGGTACTTACAATGATTGTACTCACCCAACTGAAGGGCCTGAATCCACCCCCGCTTGCGTTATCATGAAATCTGGGGTCACTCTTCGGGGTGCAGGACCTGAATTAACCATTATCGATGCCCAGGAAGCTGGTCGCGGTATTTTTATTGAAGGTGTATCCGATTGTAGTGTTGAAAACCTGCAAGTCACCGGAGCATATGCAGCAATATATGGAGCTGGCCTTTTGATACGCCAAGTGGACTCATCGGTGGAAATTTCCGACGTAAGAGTAACCGGCTGTACTGATGGTGGTGTTGTGACAATTAATTATAGCCATCCAGTCTTGCGACGGGTGACCATGGACCACAACGAAGCCAAACAGGGTGGCGGTCTGGCTATTGAAGAAGACAGCAATCCATCGGTTATCGACTGCATTGTCGATAATAATGAAGCTCCCAGCGGTGCTGGTATTTTTATCAGGCAAAATTGTGAACCCACCATTGATGGAACGGTCGTTAAAAACAATACCATCAACGCCAACTGGGGAAACGGCGGTGGCATATCTGTGCAAAGTAGTTCACCCACCATTACAAATTGTGAAATTCTGAACAATACGACCTTGGGTTATGGAGGCGGCATCGCCTTTCTGGATAACTCCACGGGCCTGATGGAAGATTGCCTCATTAAAGGCAACAACGCTTCTTTTACTTACAGTCAGGGTGGCGGAGTTTCTACTCAGACCAGCAGCCCAATTTTTCGTCGGGTTGTAATTGCCGAAAACACTGCCAGTGGTTATTATGCTGAAGGTGGCGGACTGGATATCAGCTTTGGCCCTGCCCCTACTCTGGAAAGTTGCACCATCGTGGGTAATTCCACCAGCGGCAACGGTTTTGGTGGTGGAATTGCTATTCAATGGAATGCAAATCCTATCATTGACAAATGCATCATTTCCGGTTCCACTGCCGGTCAGGGAATTTTTTGCTCCAGCGCCACACCAGTGGTCAGTTGCACCAACATTTTTGGAAACGCCGGTGGTGACGATGTATGCGGAACCGACAACGGCGGGAATTTTTCTGCTGATCCGTTATTCTGTGGCATTGAAGGCTCTGAATACAACCTTAACAGCAACAGTCCGTGTGCCCCCGGTAACCATCCCGGTGGTTTGTGTGATGGTGAATTGATTGGCGCCAAAACCGCTGGTTGCGGTGAGTCGCCCGCTCCCATGCCTGGTTTGCAGGGATTGACTCTGGGTAACCACCCGAATCCTTTCAACCCACGCACCACCATCTTCTTTGAATTACCCAAAGCCGGAGCCGCTACCCTGCGTATTTACGACATGGCTGGTCGTCTGGTTCAAATCCGCTCCTGGGACAGCTTGCCCCAGGGTCGTACCGAATTTCAATGGAACGGTCTTGATCGACAAGGCCGCGCCCAATCCAGTGGTGTTTACCTGTACCGGGTAGATACCAGCGATGAATCCCTCAGTCAAAGGATGAGTCTGATCAGATGATGCGAACCAATAATTTCGCCCGCCCAAACAAAACGATCTTCATTGTGGCTGCCTTAATGGCAGTCACAGTGGGATCGGTTTTTTGTGAAGAACTCGATATCCCTGCTGACCAGCAAAAAGCA
Source organism: bacterium (assembly GCA_024223715.1). Taxonomy (GTDB): domain Bacteria; phylum Krumholzibacteriota; class Krumholzibacteriia; order LZORAL124-64-63; family LZORAL124-64-63; genus LZORAL124-64-63. Next base: position 36,654 of record JAAEOA010000202.1, read on the forward strand.
GCAAAAATTCTGAGTGCCCGTATTTCTGATGGTGTAAGTCAGCTTCAGATATCAGCTACCGGACGCAATGCAGAAAACAGCCAGGATGAGCAAGACCGCAGTATTCTGGTAGCTTTGCCCCAGGGCACAACCAGCTATCAGGTTAATGTTGAAGGTTCATCTTCCATTCAGGCTACAGCTCCTGGTGGCATGATGATCATGCGGGGCCAACCGGTCATCCGAGTAAAAACCAGCGGTTCTTCTGAAACCCCGGTCAACGTTTCGATCACTCACAATGGTTCGTGGGTACAGAACCGGAACCAGCGACTGGCTTCCACGGCCATGCAGTCGGCTTTGGGCCAAACTCTGCCTGCGGCTTATTCCAATGCTGTGAATACCGGCGGTTCTTATCTTGTAGTCTACGCCCCAACTTTTTCCAATGCGGTTGCCCCGTTGGTGGAATGGAAAACCCTTAAGGGTTTTAATGTAAGAACGGTATCGACCAGTGTTACGGGGGCATCTACTGAAGGCATTAAGGAATATATCCAAAATGCTTACGATACGTGGGACTCTCCCCCGGAGTACGTCCTTTTGGTTGCCGATGTTGACCAAATCCCCACTTACAACTTCTACAGCAACCCGTCGGACCAGCCGTATGTGCAACTCGATGGAGATGACTGGATCATGGATGCCATGATCGGTCGATTGCCCGTGGAAAACGAAAACGAAGCTCAGACTTTAATCAACAAGATCATCAATTACGAACGCCACCCGGAAATGGCTGGCGATACCTGGCAAACCCGCTCCCTGATGGTTGCCGGTGTTTACGCTTCAGACACTCCGGGATATACCGTCGATTTTTGCGGCGAGCAGCTGGAGAATATTGGTTTCCAGAATCCCATCGGCGTATCATCTCCTCCGCTTCCTTCTTTGCAGGGTGCCATGGTGGTTCGCAATACAATCAATACCGGCGTAGGTTTTGTGGTTTATCGCGGCTGGGCTTACGGAACCGCAGGATGGGATCCACCAACCTTCACCGTGAACGATATTCCCGCCCTCGATACTAACAACATGACGCCAATTGTCATGAGTTTCGTTTGCCTGAATGGTGACTACACTTCCAGCAGTGCCTGCTTTGGTGAGGTTTTCGTACGTCAGGGGTCTCCCGACGAACCAGGTAAAGGCGCCGTGGCATTTATTGGCAACGGTGAACACTGGTCGCACACTCGTTATAATGATGCAATGGCCATCAGTATTTTTGAACGCATTGAAGATGAAAACATCACTGACCTGGGTACTTTGCTGAACTCCGGAAAAATGCGCTTCATGGATTATTTCCCCAACGAAATTAACGTAGGCGACGGTACGGGCGATGATGAAGAGTGTGTGGAATTTTATTTCCACATTTACAACCTGCTGGGTGACCCGGCCATGAAATTCTGGCGTCAACTTCCTGAAGAAATCCAGGTCACTCACGCCACCAGTTTGGCCGCTGGATCCAATAGCTTGAACGTTAATGTTGTCAGCGATGATGAAGCTGCTGCTATTGAAGGAGCCCGCGTAGGCATCGTTCAAAACGGCGTATTACTGGGGTCCGGAATCACCGATGGCAATGGCGATGTGGATATTCTTTTGACCCCAGTGCAAGAGGGTTCTGATGTCAGCATTACCGTTTCAGAAGCAGGTGTGGTTCCTTACGAAGGAAGCATTACAACTGGAACGGCTTCAATTTTCCTGGCCACAACTGAAGTGGCTGTTGACGATGCTGTCGGCAATGCTGACGGTTTTGTCAATCCCGGAGAAACTTTGGCCCTGACTGCCACGGTACAGAATTATGGCAGCAGTGCCAGTGGTGCCTTCACTCTTTCCATTTCTGAAATTACCGGCCCGGCAGTTGCCGCCAACGATGAAGCCCACTTCCCCGGTGTTGCTGGTGGATCCTCAGAAGTGGCACCCTCGGCCCTTGGTTTAGTAGTGGATACAAACGCTGCCGATGGCTCTGTTATTTCCCTGAAAATGGACGCTCTTAGAACTGGTGAACAACACGATTATTCCACAGCCACTTTTTTGGTAAAAGCACCGGCTTGGGAAGTTGTGAGTTTTGCCGATGTCAATGGTGATGCGCCTCAGGCAGGGCAGACCACCAATTTGGCCCTGACTGTGCGAAACACCGGAAGTGTTGATGCCCTTGGCGGTAATGTCACGTTGAATCTATTGACTGACGGTGCCTCCCTCGGAACAACTACGGCGGTTTTACCGGCTTGTGCTGTGGGCGCAACGGTAACAACCGAAGCCGTCCTGGATCTCTCTGTTGAAGCGACGACCGGCACTAATACCAATATGACTTTTGACCTTCAGGTCAGCACCACAACAGGTTATGAAACAGAAACCACGTGTGCTGCCGTTGTTGGACCAGTCAATGTTTCGGCTCCGGTTGGACCCGACAACTACGGTTATTTCGCCTACGACAGTGCCGACTTTGATTACCCGGACAGTCGCCCCACTTACACTTGGCAGGAAATTTCTTCGGAAATGGGTGGATCCGGAACCAAGCTCGACTTCCCCATTGAAAATGAAGTGGTTTGGATGGTTGTTGACCTTCCCTTCACGTTCCAATATTACGGTCAGGATTACACCCAAATCAGGGTCAGTGATAATGGCTGGGTAAGCTTCGATACGGGTTCAGACTATGATTTCTACAACTGGTCCATTCCCTCTCAATACGGTGTGGAAGCCCTGGTTGCTCCTTTCTGGGACAACTTGAATCCAGTCCCTCCAGCTCCGGAGGAACAGAATGTTAATGGTATCGACCCGGACGGAATCTACACCTTCGACGACACCGACAACGGCGCCTTCGTGGTGGAATGGAGCCGCTTGCCTCACTACAAACCGGAAATTCTGGGATTCCAGACTTTCCAGTTGGTCCTTTTGGACCCTGCTCAGCATTCCACCGCCTCAGGTGATGGTGAAATGCTGTTCTACTACCGTCAGGTAAACAACAATGACCATTTGCGAATGTTTGCCACCGTGGGTATTGAATCCCCCGATGGTACCGATGGATTGCAATTGAGTTACGGTAACATCAATGCCAACGGAATGGCTCCGTTGCAACCTGGACTGGCTGTTCGTGTGACTACGGAGTCACCTGTTCGAGTGCCTTTTGCAGTGCAGTCCATGAATGCAGTCAACAACGATGGACAGGTTTCAATTACCTGGCAAACCGCAGATGATCGTCCGGTTCTCGGATGGCATTTGCATCGTATTTCCGATGGACAGCGCCAACAGTTGACCGATTCGCCCCTGCCCGGCGAAACCCGTCACTTCAACACCTTGATTCAGGATGATTCCGACGCCACTTACCAGTTGACTGCCCTTCACCCCTATGGAGTGACCAGTCAACCAGGCCAGACGGAAGTAACCAGCAGTAGCTCCCTGAAACTGGCCTTGTATCCGGCTCACCCCAACCCGGCTGTGGGATCGACCAGCATTGGCTTTTCCTTGCCGCAAAACACCCAGGCTCGCCTGAGAGTTTATGATGTGGCAGGTCGATTGGTGCGTACCTTGGTCGATGGCCAGGTAGGTTCTGGAGAAGGTATTAAAATCTGGGATGGTCGCGATGACCTGGGTGCCCAGGCTGCCGGTGGAATTTATTTTTACCGCCTCGAAGCCGGCACCAAAACCCTGACCCGGAAAATGATTCTGGTTCGATAATTCACTGAGATGGACCACCGGCAAATTAACCTTGCCGGTGGTTGGTCCTCACTCAGGTCTTAAGTGATCTATGGAAATGGTCTGACGTGCAACTGGTGTTGCTCCTGCTGGTGATAATAACCGCCCTCGGTATGTGGGAAATGTTTCGGCATGCCTATCATCGCAGGAAAATCCCCATTCGAATTCATGTAAATGGCAGCCGCGGAAAATCATCCGTGGCCCGGCTTATTGCCGCTGGGTTGAAAGCCGGAGGCATTGCAGTGGTTGGCAAAACCACCGGCAGTGCAGCTGCAGTTATTAATACTGACGGCAGTGAAACTCCAGTGGTTCGCCGGGGCGCTCCTAACATTAAAGAACAGTTGGGAGTTTTTCGCCGGGCCGCCAGACAAAACCCGAAAGCTTTGGTTATTGAATGCATGGCCGTTCGTCCGGACCTGCAATCAGTTTGTGAGCACTCCATTGTTAAAGCCACCCACGGAGTTATCACAAATGTCAGGCCCGATCACCTGGAAGTTATGGGCCCCACCATGGATGATGTGGCCGCCAGTTTAGCCGGCACCGTGCCCTCAGGAAGCCATTTGTTCACCGCTGAAGACCGGTACGACGGATTCCTTGCCAAACGAGCCAAAAGGTCTCGCAGCAAGTTCACGCTCAGCACGGCAGAAACAGTGTCTGAAAAGGAAATGGAAAATTTTTCTTACGAAGAGTTTCCTGAAAATGTGAGTTTGGCTTTGGATGTTTGCCAATCTGTTGGCATTACCAGAGATGTTGCCCTGCATGGTATGTGGTCCGTCACGCCAGATGTTGGTGCCATGACCCGCTGGGTTTTTGACGAAAAAACGGACAACTCAGAAACTCAACGCATTGAATTTATTAATGGCTTTGCGGCCAACGATCCGGACAGCTATGTACGGGTTTGGAAACGTTTGGGTTTGAATGAAAATCCTGAAAATGTAATTCTGCTGATGAACATTCGTTCAGACCGCCAACGCCGCAGCAAAGATATGGCGCCGCTTTTTGGTAAGGAATTGTCCGCTGCGCATTATGTGCTTATTGGTGAAGAAACCGCCCTTTTTGCAGATATGATCCGTCGCGGTGGAGTTTCCGCCGATACCATTTACAACTACAGTCATCTTGAAGCAACCGAACTTTGGGACCGCCTTGTTGGATTGGGTAACGATGGTTGCCAGGTTGTTGGCGTGGGTAACATTGCGGGCATTGGCAACCGCCTTCTCGACCATTTGCGTCAGAAGGAGAAGGTTCAATGATTTACCAAAGCATAGGCCTGGGTCTGGTTGTCGCCCTTGTTTTTTCCGAAATTCTGGGATTGGCTGCCGGTGGTCTGGTTGTACCCGGTTACATTGCCTTGTATCTGGATCAGCCTTTGCGCATTCTGGGGACTATTCTGGCCTCGTTGGTTACTTATGGTTTCATTCGAATTCTGGGGCGCTTTATTTTGCTCTACGGTCGACGCACCATGGTTTTTAGTGTTCTTTCCGGCTTCCTCTTTGGTTACCTGACACGGTATATTCTCGTCTTCAACGATGTTCTTAATTTGGGCGTGGACACAAGCGTGATCCAGTCCATTGGCTACATTATTCCCGGGCTTATTGCCTACTGGATGATGCGCCAGGGCATTGTCGAAACCCTCTGCACCATGATCATGGCCTCGTTTATTGTACGACTGGCCCTGGTCACTGCCTACGGAGGTAAGCTCATTGAGCTGGCGATTGGATAACCGGCGCAGATTCATTCTTATGTGCCTTGCAGTGGTAGCTTTGCTGATGCAAATGGTGCTGGACATGACTCGTACGCCTACTCAACAACGGGATTTCGATCTCAAACTGGATGCAGCCCAAAGAGCTGAAAAAGCTTTTGCCGCCGTGCGTCAATCCCGAGGGCTGGAAAATGCCAGCCTTGACCTGGTCAATGACCCCGCCGGCACCGGTTTGATTGGACCTGAAATTAGTCCCATCACCAACGCAACCGGGAATCTGGATGCCAAATTGACCAGCTTGAATCCCAATTTTGCAGCGGTTATCGTTCAGTATTTTCGTCAAGCGGGATTAAAACCAGGTGATCCCATAGCCGTGGCTGTCAGTGGTTCTTTTCCGGGAATGAATATCGCTGTTTTTGCTGCTGCTGAGGCAATGGATTTACGACCAGTTGTTATCACTTCCGTGGGTGCTTCAAACTGGGGTGCCAACAGTCCTGACTTTACCTGGTTGGACATGGAAACCCTCTTTTTTGATAAGGGTATTTTCCACACCCGCAGCCTCGCGGCCACTTTTGGTGGTGGCGACGATATGGGCCGTGGACTCAGCCCCCACGGCAGACAGTTGGTCCAAGCAAGCATCGAACGCAATGATGTTCCATTCCTGGAATCGGATAACATCGAAAAAGCCATTGAAGGCCGCATGACTTTTTACGAAAAAGCGTCCCGGGGACGGCCTTATCGATTGTATGTGAATGTTGGTGGTGGTGTGGCCAGTTTGGGCAGCAGCCATAACAAGAGTCTGCTTCCGGCGGGAATCAATTTTGACCTTGGTGCTCATAACTGGCCCCGTAAAGGTTCTCTCATCCTGTTTTCTGAAAAAGGTGTACCGGTGGTTCATTTGTTGCGCATCACCTCTCTGGCCCGGGAATATGGCCTTCCGGTTGCCCCGGATTTCCAACCTCAGCCCGGTGAAGGTGAAGTTTTTGTCAGAGACATGTACCGCTGGCCCCTGGCTGCTGGTTTCCTGGTCATTTATTGCCTGGCCTGTGTTCTCATACTGGCGCCTGAAATCAGAAGAGGATTGTTCGACAAATTAGGACGCCGGCCCGTGGCTTCTGTTATTTCTTTTATTGTTTTCGGTTTGATTTCCACCAGCCACTATTCAGCCCTTGCGGAAGTAAGCTGGCGTGGAATCGAGCCTCAATCCGCCTTGGGCGATGTTTGTCTCGACAACGGGAATCAGCAATTCAATTACTTGTTATTGGATCCGGCAAAAGGAATGGAATACAAAGTCAACGGGCCAAGACGGGTCAAATTGATTACCCGGTATATTAGTGGACCCGGTGATCCGGAACGCCAACGTTATAATGTTTCCCTACAGCTGGACGGCGAGGAAATACTAAAAAAAAGCTTCCGCAGCAAACCCATGGCCGGGGTCACTGTGTGTAACCAAGGTGCCGGAGTTTCAACTTTGCGCCGGGCCTACGTCGATATTCCCAAAGGCGCCCATATCTTATCCATTACCGCTCAGAGCCAAGGCAGCGGCGATGTTGTGGGAAGGGTTTTTAAAGCCAGCAAAAGGAAATCTACCGGTACGGTTCCGTTTTCACCCGAAGGTTATCTGGAATTGGCCACCCTGCAATTTGAAAGCGGCTCTCAAAGCACATATTATCGTTTTGAAGCCGGATCACCTCTGACCTTTTCGGTAACCGGGCCGACCAAACTACAGGTACGCACCCGTCTTGATTTTGAAACCGGAATGCTCGGCAGCCAGAAATATGCTGTTGAAGTTTATTGCGATGGTGAACTGTATCGGGCTTTTCACTACGATGTGACCCGACTGGCCAATGCCTTTTATCCGACTCAGCTGGACCTTCTGCCTGGAGTTCGAAAGAAGCTCAGCATAAAGGTGCCGGCAGGAAAACATAGTTACGAAGTGCGATGCGTTCGTCCCGATAATTGTGGTATCGCCGCTCAAATACGCATTCCAAGGAAGGACTTGCAAGGAACCCAATGAAGATAACAATCGCCCCAAATCTCAACATCAGATCAACTCTTGCTGTGTTGATTTTCCTCTTTATTCCCACCTTGGGCTTTTCGGCGGCATTGACCGCCCTGCGGCCCTTGGGTCAGGTGGAAGAAGTAGCCATTGGCAAGAAGGAAAAAGTTTATCTGGTTGTTGGTGACAGTACAGTCAAGGTGCCCATTATTGGGCCCGGGCAAATTACTGGTTATGCCAGAGTTGCCATGCCTACGGAAGGGAGTGCTGCCATTGGCGGTACTCTGACCTTGGGTGGTCTTCCAGGCGCCCCTCAGAAGCTCCCTTTCCAGTTTAAGGCATCCCGGAGATCCTCCTGGTCAGACAGCAGACCTGGTGCACCGAGCGGAGGTCGAAAATTCATACTCGAAGTTCCCGAAGGTGAATTCAACCTTTCTTTAAATGGCTCAGCCACCAGCGGTGACCCTATTCTCGTTATTCTCTACTACGATGGCCCAGCCCAACCTGATTTGCCCGGTTTGGCTAAATCTGCACCTGTGGCAAAAACGCCAAAAAAGAAAAAGAAGAATTCCGTATCATGGCTGAGCAACGCCAGTCTTGATGTTATTTATAACAGCAATATTCTGGGCAACAGTCCAGACTACGTCGACGAGTTTGAAAGTGGGTTTAATGCCTACAAGTTCAAACACGATACTACTGACGATATGGTTATTGCTCCGTCGTTTAATATTGAAGCCAGAGTCAAGTGGTTCTCCTTTGGACAAAGCCGCTTTAAATTTAGAGTCAAACACTGGATGTATGCCGTAAACCCAATCAAAACCAATACTGATTTTGATTTTTACATTCGGCAACTCCTGGGTAAGAAAAGTAGTCTTGAGCTTTATTTGCACACTGCTCCGGCCCAGTACATTCGGGAGTTATCAGACCGATCACCCTTTGATGATCCTGACTCTGATTTGGTTTACCACGAGTTTCGTTTCCAGCGCAACATCTGGAATTTGACCTGGCGGCAAAAACTGAATAATAAGTTGAGCTTCAAGTTGTTGTACGAAGAGAATTATCGTTATTACAATGAATGGTTCGTTGAGAACGATATTGAAGCTTGGGAAATCCGGGGGAACATTACCTGGAAACTCAACCGTTCCATGACCTGGAACTTCGATTACAGCTATGAAGATGCCACAGCCCGGGCTATTGATACGGTCGGAGAATTGCCTGGCAATTCCGATGATTCAGATGGCTCGTATGCACGTGACCTCTACCGTATTGGTGTTGACCTCAAGCACAGTTCTTTCAAGAAATACGTGGACCGGATTGGCCTGAGCTTCCTGTTCATGGATTATTACTTTACCACCGACAAAACTCTGGCTGAAGATCCTTTCCATGCAGGAAGGCGCGATGTTTTCTACAAAGGAACCATCGAAGTCAGGAAAAAAATTGCAAAACCTCTCACGTTAAAATTGGCCGTGCGGCGCACCGAGCGCGTTGTCTATTCCCCCTGGGAAGGCGACATCACCACGGACAAAGACTTTTCCCAATGGCTGTTCTGGTTCAGTCTGAATTACCGCTTTTAAGGAGTAACCATGCGTTCGCGCCCTAATAACTTTAGCCTTCTGTTCTTTGCTTTGCTGATCTTGCTTGTTTGGGTTGGTTGTGCCCAACAGGATTTGTACGAACCACCGGGATCACCTTTTGAAGAGGTGGGACGGGTTCCTTTGCCCAGTGAAAACGAAGGCGTGGCCATAATTGGTCGTTATGCTTTTGTAGCTGGTGGTCAGGCAGGCCTGCACTCCATCGACTTCACCGACCCGCGCAATCCTGTTTTGCTGCAAACTCTGAATACTCTCAAATACAGTGAGAGCGTGGAAGTGGTTCGTTCCTTTGTTGACCATCAGCTCCAGGACATTGCTCTGGTTGTTGAAGGCACCGAAGGTATTACCAGCTACGATATTACTGACCCCGGAAACATGACCAGCTTTAACAGTGGCACCACTGCGGTCTTTGGAAATCGGGTATACGTAGATCAGCCAGAAGATCCAGATGAGCCTTTCGTAGCTTTCCTTGCTGAAAGCTGGAAAGGCGTTCGCATTTTTGAAAGCATTCCCGCCCAGCCCGGTATTCTGGCCTATAATGGTGTTTTTGTAGGCACCCAGGGTTACGCCGAAGGCATTGAAGTGCGCAATGGTTATGCTTATGTGGCTGACGATGAAATGGGACTTGCCGTCCTGGACGTGCGCATTCTCGACCTCGATGCCGTTAGCCTCGTCAGTTGGGCCGATACTCCCGGCGAAGCCCTTGATGTGGTTCTCGAAGGTGATTACGCTTACGTTGCCGATGGTAAAAAAGGCCTCGCAATTTTCCGTATCAATGAAGGCGATACTCCTGAACCAGTTGCCAATCTCGACCTGACCGGGGACTGCCAATCGGTGGCTGTTCGTGACGGTCTGGTGGCCTTGGCCGGCCGTTGGGGTGGAACCATTTTTGTTGATGTTTCCAATCCCTCCGATCCCATTTTCTTGGGACGCTCCCTTGGATATTCCATGGATCTGGCCATCAGCAGCGAAGGATTTATTCTTGTTGCCGATAAAGACAATGGCCTGATTGTTCTTCAAGGCCCCGGTGAATTTACTGACAACACTCCCCCTTCTCCCGTCAGAAGCCTGACGACCCAGAGTTTTGGCATTGGCGCTGTTCGCTTGAACTGGTTTGCCACCGGCGACGATGGCATGATGGGGCAAGCCTCCAGTCTGGACATCAGATACTCTGAAACACCCATCGTTGATGAAGCCAGCTGGGATGCTGCCACCATTGTCACCGGTGTTCCATTGCCAGACCCGCCAGGAACAGAAATGAGCTTTGTCGTATCTGAGCTTAGCGATGGAGAAAAACACTTTGCCATACGCTTCTCTGATGAAGTCGGCCACATATCTTCTCTCAGTAACCCTGTTTCCGGAATTCCGGGAGAAGGCATCCTGCTTCTCGATGGCAGCCTTGATATTCAGGGCGGAACCACCGAAGACACTTACACTTACGGTGTGACATATATTTTTGATGAAGCCCCAACGGTTCATCAGGTGGTTATTGACGGCACTGCTTTCGAAATGTCCGTTGCGGAAACCAAGATTGATGAAATTGCCTACACTTATCAGACTCAGTTGCCCGCTGGTTCTCACACCTATTCCTTCAATTTCGAAGTTGCCGACCCTGAGGTTCCTCCGGCAACAACGGAAGAGACCACCGGCCCTCTTATTGGCAGTCTGGTTTTCACCATGGGCAGTTCAGACACTGAAAACACTCTGGACCCAAATTACGAACCAGGACGCCAGACTGACGAATGGCAACACACTGTCGTTCTTTCCAATACAATCGAATCATTGGTCAGCGAAGTGACTCAAGCTCAGTGGACATCACTCGGATTCGTCAATCCCAGCTCCTTTTCTGGTGCCAATCGTCCGGTGGAATCAGTAACCTGGTTGCAAGCAGTTCAGTACTGCAACGCTCTTTCTGCTGATGATGGCCTCACCAGTGCCTACGACATTGCCGGTGAAACCGTAACCTGGGATCAGGAAGCCGATGGCTGGCGTTTGCCTACCGAAGCTGAATGGGAATGGCTGTGCCGTTCAGGTAGCACCACCACCTTCGCCGGCGGCCCATTGACCGGCAGAGTTTGCAATGTGGACCCGGTCCTGGATGCCATGGGTTGGTATTGCGGTAGCACTTTTGCCGACGATCCTTCCACCAGTGATGTCTCTCAAAAAACCGCCAACAGTGCCGGCTTGTATGATATGCACGGCAATGTCTGGGAATGGTGCTGGGATTGGTACGGTGACTACCGTGTGGCCGACGAAGACGGCGACGGTGTCGTTCTTGACCCCACTGGTGCACACAGTGGAACTCAACGAGTTGTCCGCGGTGGAAGCTGGTACGGTGGCAGTGAAGATTGCCGCAGTGCCAACCGAGAATCCCGTTTCACCGATTCAGCAGATGATGTTGTGGGCCTGCGCGTGGTCCGAACCATCTTCAGCAAATAGGAAAGTCATGGCTGAAAAAAAACGTTTCACATTCATTGACGAATTCCGGGGCCTCATCGGTGTGATGATGGCCCTGGGGCACAGCAATTATTATTTCAATTCGGCATGGTTAACGTTAGATCCCCTGGATCCGTTTTTCAGCAACTTACCTCAGTTCCTTCTGAGGTACATGGGATACCTGTGCGCCCCTGGTTTTCTAATGATGAATGGGGCCATGATTTATTATGTTTTTCATCGTCGTATGAAAAACGGCGAAGGATTGGGTTCCATTCGTTGGGGATTCATCCAACGGGGCCTTTTCCTCATTGCGGTTCAATTGGTTTGGGTGAATGCTTCTTGGGGTGGATTCAGCAGACTGCGGTTGGGCCATTTTGGCATCATTGCCACTATTGGCACCAGCATGTTACTGCTGATTTGGATTGTAACCTGGAAATGGCAATGGCGGGCTCTAACGGCGGCTGTTCTTTTCATAGTTCATCCATTCCTTCTGAAAATTCCTTACGACATGGATGGGCCTGCCCACTATGTCATGCAGTTTTTCGTAGATTCCGGCCATTTCAACAAATACCCTGTTTTGCCATGGTTCGCTCTGGCGATAGTGGGTAGTGTGATGGCCCATTTCTGGTTTGAAGGCTGGAAGGACCCAGACATACGGGCTCGAAATTCTGTCTTAACCGGATTAAGCCTAATTGCCTTAGCCTATGTGGTTCGTTTCGGACACGGTTTTGGAAACATTTTTGCCTGGGATACTTTCTTCAGTTACTCCTTCTTTCTGGTGCAGAAATATCCACCCAGCCTGGCTCACCAACTCTGGTTATCAGGAACGGTAATCTCATTGGTCGGCGCATTCAGTTACATTGATCAAAGAAGTCCAATCTTGCGCCCCTTGGCCAACGTGGGCCGAGTTCCGTTGTTTTTCTATGCAGTTCACATTCCCCTGCTATCAATTTTTTCCCGCAGGTTTGGTTTCTTCTATCACGAAGGAGCCGTTATGGAATCGCTCATTGGCTGGGTTGTCCTTTTGGCTGTTATGTACCCGCTGGCACTGTGGTTTGGTGGGGTTAAAAAACGATCCAGGGCCTGGATTATTCGCATGATCTAGGTTGGAAAGAATTTGAAAAATCGTCCCCTCTTGGGGAAACCCTGGAAGAGCCATCCAGGACAGGACTGGTGACATTAAGCTATGCTGGTTTCAGTTCACCATGATCAAAAAAAATCAGACTTGTTTATTCAATCCAGCCAAAAAGACCGCACCCCGTAAAGTCCATGCCGGATCAACAATGCGATCGTCCAGAGGCAATAATGAACTGAGCCCGCCAGTCAGAATAACAGGCAAATCGCCATAAGACTCTTTTAGTTTATTTAGGGTCCATTCAATGGAACCCCAGCCAGCCAACCAGGCTCCGTTTTTCATGGCCTCCTCTGTGTGGCGACCCACAGTTGAAGGCGTTTTTCCAAAAGAAAACGTTTCCAGCATAGCTCCTTTGGCTCCCATTTGGCGGGAACTGAATTCCATGCCCGGTGAAATGAGGCCCCCTTTAAAAACGCCATCGAGTAAAAGGTCAAAAGTAGTCGCTGTGCCTGCATCAACAACAACGGCCGAAGTCAGGCCAATACCCAAAGCAGCAGCGATGTTGCAGACCCGGTCCGGTCCCATTGTTTCCTGATGAATGATTTCATGATCACAAGGCAATTCAGAGACCTGCCCCACAACCAAAATATCCGGCCATAAGTTACGAATAATTTCAGTGACGGAAGGAACTACCGAAATCAGGATTTTTTCAGATGAAGGTGGCGCATCCAATCGGGAAATTTGGTCGATAAAATTTCCAGTATCAGAAGATACATTTGCAGTGGGAATACTTCCCAGTGGTTGAAACTCAAGGTCATTTAAAAGGAATTCAGATCCCTTCGGACCGAACTTGCAATAAGCGGCTTCCTGTTTTAAAGCAGATATCTTGACCTGTGAATTTCCCGCATCGATGACAATCCTGGAAGCCATCAGTCTTCACCTTCTTCAACAGGCAGGAGGTGCACATCGCCTGCATGAATGATAGTAGATTGACCCTGATCATCTTCCATAAGCAAAGCCCCTTCAGGACCTATGCCCATGGATCTCCCCTCAAAAAATGAGTTCCCCGAGCGAATTCTTACTCTTTTACCCAGAAGGCAATCCAAAGCCGAGAGCGACGATTGCCATGCCAGCCATCCTTCCCTGGCGAATCGATCAAATTCGTCTTCCACACGCCTGACAATGCAACCGGCAATTGATCCAAGTTTGTGTTTTTGCCCGGTTTCCAGAAAAATGCTGGTCGCTGTGTTTCTTAATTCGGTTGGGAATGACTTTTTATCAGTGAGAATATTCAGGCCCAGCCCGGCAATCAAATGCCCAGAGGTGCCTGTCTGTTCCATCAAAAGACCACCCAATTTACATCTTCCAACCATAATATCATTGGGCCATTTTAATCGGGCATCGAGGTTAAATTCTTCACGTAGGGCCAGGACGACCATCAAACCGAGCCAAACGGAAAAACCTTTTTGAGCAGAAGCGGGGTGATCTGGTATCACCACCGAAAGGTGCAGTCCCCCACAATCAATCCACTGGCGGCCCTGGCGGCCTTTGCCAGCACTTTGGTGACGGGAAACAACAACAGTCCCCCTTTGAAGATTGGCCACCGGATCGAGGTAACCAAGATCAGAAGCTTTCCATCCCCAATCCTGCCATTGGCAAATACGACCTTCAGCGGCAGGGCCTCTTCCTAACAGGAATTCATTGGTACTGGGAACATTTTCCAGGAGAAACAGCTGGGCACCAGTCCTGCGAAATCGTACTCCGGACTCAAAAACATCGAGTCCGAACCAATCTCGGTGAACCGAATTGTTTTTCCGATTGTCGTGCATCATGAATTCATGTCCAATCCCAGATCCAAGGCTTGAATGGAGTGTGTCAGTCGTCCCACAGAAGCAGCATCAACACCCGCCTGAGAATACCCGCCAATTGTTTCCAGAGTCACGTTTCCGGAACTTTCCAGCATACTGTTTGACTGGGCTTCGTTTCGTAACTGCACCGCCTGCTGAGTCTCGGAAAAAGAAAAATTATCCAACATTATCCATTCCACATTCAACTTTAATACCTGGTTTAATTGATCAATCGTATCGACTTCCACTTCAATCGCCAGTTTGGGATATTGCTGACGACCTGCAGCAACAAGATCCGCCACACGGTTACCGGCTGCAGCCCAGTGATTGTCCTTGAGCATGATTCGGTCGTACAAGCCCATTCGATGGTTGTGTCCCCCTCCGCAACGCACTGCATATTTGGCCAGATGCCTGTAGCCTGGAAGAGTTTTCCGTGTATCGAGAACTTTACAGTGTGTGCCTTTTACCTGGGCGACATAAAGAGAAGTCAGAGAAGCAATTCCACTCAGGTTTTGCATAAAATTCAATAGAATTCTCTCGCCCGTCAAAATGGATGCTGCCGGACCTTCCAACACAGCCACAACATCGCCAACTTGAACAGGTGTTCCATCCGGTGCAATGGTCTCGATGTTGACTTGAGTATTCATCTGTTCAAAAAGAATATCCAACAGTGGTAAGCCTGCCACAACCCCAGGTTCGCGAGCGGAAATTTCAGCCCTAATGACCTGGCCGTCATTGACGGTAATGCTCGTGGTAGCATCGCCGGATCCTAAATCTTCCATTAGGCTCATGCGTATCAGTTGTTCCGTATAGTCATCCGCTGGAAATTGCAAATCCATTGTACTCTCTTTTTCTGACGACCTATTCGGTGCCCAGGCCCCACTGGGCCTTCATGTCTTCCATACGATCGCGCAGGGCCGCAGCCTTTTCAAATTCCAGATTTTTAGCCGCTGTTTTCATGGCGTCGTGAAGCATCTCAATGGTATCGCGGGGTGAGAAATCACCAGCCATAATTTTTTCCCAGGGCATTTCTTCGACTTGGGCATCGGGAGTATCGCCATGACCTGAGGCGGCCATGGTCGATTGTAAAATTTCCTCACGACTTTTGACAATAGTGCGCGGAACTATGCCGTGTTTTTCATTGTAAGCCATCTGAATTTTGCGGCGGCGATTTGTTTCCTTAATGGCCAGGTCCATGCTTCTGGTAACCTTATCGGCATACATAATAACTTGGCCATCGGAATTCCTTGCAGCGCGACCAGCGGTTTGAATGAGGCTTCTTTCCGAACGCAGAAAACCTTCACGGTCTGCATCAAGAATGGCAACCAGAGCCACTTCAGGCAAATCCAGTCCCTCACGCAATAGGTTTACACCCACCAGAACATCGTTGTCTCCGAGTCGCAGTTTTCGTAAAATTTCTATTCGGTCCAAAGCAGAAATATCAGAATGAAGATAAGAAACTTTCACACCGGCCAGAGCCAGATATTCACTCAAATCCTCACTCATTTTTTTTGTCAGGGTCGTGACCAGAACCCTTTGGTTTCGACCAACCACAACTCTGATTTTTTCCAACAAATCGTCCACCTGATTTGTCACGGGCAGGACTGTAATGGCCGGGTCCAGCAATCCGGTGGGTCGAATGACCTGCTCCACAACCACGCCATGACTTTTTTCCAATTCATAGTCGGCAGGAGTAGCGGAAACAAAAACCGTTTGGGGCATTATATTTTCAAACTCTTCAAAAATAAGTGGACGATTGTCCATTGCACTGGGCAACCGAAAACCATGTTCAACCAGATTCACTTTTCGTGAACGATCACCATAATACATGGCCCCTATCTGTGGAATAGTGGCATGGCTTTCATCAATAAACATCAAATAATCGTCAGGAAAATAGTCAAGCAAACACGCCGGTCGTGTTCCCGGCTCCCTTTTATCGAAATATCGTGAATAATTCTCCACCCCGGCGCAATGACCAATTTGAGTGATCATTTCCATATCGTAGCGTACTCGTGAGGCCAGACGGTGCGCTTCCAGACCTTTTCCCAATTCATCTAATTCACCCAGCCGAATTTCAAGATCCCTGCCGATGGCATCAACAATGGACCCCACTCCACCCCGTTCGGTAACAAACTGGGTGGCTGGATAGATCATTGCATTGCTGGCTTCACCCAGGCCTTTGCCGGTCAAAGGATCAATCCAACTGAGAGCCTCAATTTCGTCTCCAAATAACTCAACCCTGAGCACCCGTTCTTCAAAAGCTGAACGAATTTCAACCGTATCACCCCTGACGCGAAAAGTTCCATAAGTGGGATCAATGTCATTTCTCGAATATTGAATATCCACAAGGTTATTCAACAAATCGTCCCGATCAATTTCCTGACCGACTTCCAGGCTGATCATGCTGCTGCGAAAAGTTTCCGGGTTTCCCACACCATAAATGGCTGAAACACTGGCCACCACAATGACATCTCGACGGGCAAGCAGGCTGCTGGTTGCCCTCAGGCGCAGCCGTTCGATTTCATCATTAATACTTGTATCTTTTTCGATGTAAGTATTGGTCGTGGGAATAAAGGCTTCGGGTTGATAATAGTCATAGTAGGAAATAAAAAACTCTACGGCATTTTTGGGAAAGAACCCCTTCAATTCACCGTACAGTTGGGCCGCCAGAGTTTTGTTGTGACTGAAAATCAAGGCCGGACGATCCAATTGTTCGATCATATTGGCCATGGTAAATGTTTTACCTGAGCCGGTAACTCCGAGAAGTGTTTGGTATTGATGATTATTATTGGCGGCGGCCACCAACTGCTTGATGGCCTCTGGTTGGTCACCAGTGGGTTTAAATTGTGATGACAGCTGAAACATCCCCATGCTTTAATTCCCAGCTGCTTTTCTCAGAAGAATAGGATCCAATAAAATGGTTTGACCGGATGCAAAGGGTCTCAGGTCTTGAACCAGACCATTGAAGGTCAATTCCACACCATCAAGAAGACCCAATTCAATACTGAAATGGTCGTCAGCACCCCAGTATACAACAAATCCCTGAGCAGAACTATAGGCTTGGCCTGCAGCCGGCTGTTCTGGCAAAACCCACTCTTCCGTTTCGTCTTCATTTGGGAAAATGGCCTTGGAAAAACCCGCCTCTGCATCTCGCCGAACCGAGAACACGCCGGGTTCCGGGCAAATCAATCGAATTACGTAAGGCCATTGTTTGTCATTGTCGAAAACCAAAGACGGATCGCACGGGTGGACATTGGGAAGAGAAATAGTGGAGACATTTATTGGAATTTCTTTGTCTTCCTGAAATACGACATTTGTACCTTTCAGAGGTTCATTTGTTGCAAGAGAAATGCTCCAGCCCGGAGCTAAAGTATCAGGAGTGGATTCAACTGAATTGCCAACTGTTGAAATCTGAGTTGAATCCTGAGCTGAATCAGGAGTTGTCACCGGGTTTGTTTCTGGATCAGCAGCAGGAATAACTGACGGGATTGACACCTCCCCGCTTTGATCAAGAACCTCCATGGTCTCGGTATTCAGCAGGATTTTTTCTTCCGGAATTGACTCCTTGTCATCCAGCCAAAAATAACCGCCAATAACGACAGCTACCAAGAATAAACCGGCCCCGATCCAGTCCCATGGAAGGCCCACTCTTTTTATTTCCACATCATTTTCGTTCCAGGCCCCAGCAACAGCACTTTCTGCGGCCGCGGAAGTTGCACCAGTAAAGGTTTCGTATATTTCGATCAGTTCTTCGGGTTCAAGCCCAACTTCGCTGCCATAAGCCCGCAGGAAACTCTTAACATACAAATCGCCCGATACTCGGTGATATTCGTCCATTTCGATGGCCCGCAGCATATTGAGCGGGATTTTGGTATTGTCGGCAACCTCTTCCAGAGTCAATTCAGCTTTGGTGCGAGCTGCAGCAAGCATTTCACCAGGAGTCAGGTTTTCATCTCTATCAGCCATGAGATCCTTCCTAATCAGCTGCCAAGAGCTTTGATGCGATCCGCCAGAGTGGTTGCTTTGTTTTCGTTTTCAGCCAATAGGTCCTTCTGCTGTTGAACCACGTGGTCAGGAGCATTATCTGTAAATTTTTTGTTGCCCAGTTTGGCTCGGCAACCTTTCATCCATCCTTCAAGCTTACCCAGTTCTTTTTCCAGTCTTGCTTTTTCTTTTTCCAGATCAACCAGCCCTTTCATGGGCAGGAAAATTTCAACGGTTCCGCAAACTCCAACACCAGCGGGTGAAGGATCTTCGCCGCCACAAATGACGTCCACAGTTTCCATTTTTGCCAACAGAGCCACCAGGGAACTTACGTTTTGCATCGGCGCAATTTCGCTTTCCTGGGGAACCCGCAAAATTGCCAAGCCACGTTTTCCGGGAGGAACGCCAAGTTCGTTTCGAACATTGCGCACAACGTTAACCAGTTCTTTTACTTCCTCAAAGTCCTCAAAGGACTTTTTGAAGGGTGCTTCATCTTCAAGAACAGGATATGATGAGGTCATCAGATAGCCTTTACTGGCTGGCAACCAACTCCACAATTCTTCAGTAATAAATGGCATTAAAGGATGAAGCAATTTATAACTTACACCCAAGACAAGTACCGCAATGCTCAAAGAAACACCCTGATTATCAGAATCACGCATTCGGGGCTTGGTTGCTTCCAAATACCAATCACAAAATTCATGACGGAAAAAATTGAACACACTATAAGCTGAATCATTCAACCTGCGCTTGTCCATATTGTCGTTGGCTTCAGCCACTGTCTGCAGCAATCGTGACAAAACCCAGCGATCTTCCAGAGTAAGGTCTTCATTGGAAATGCTAACAGCTAAATCTCCGCCAAAGACACCGGCCCACATATCGGCCACCAAACGTCCTGGTTCATCGTCGTAGTCATACGCATCGCCCATATCAGAAAAATTGAGTGTACGTGGAGGCACTGCATCGGACCAGGCTTCGGCAGGCAAGCCGGCTTCATCCCAGGCCGTCAGTACCAATTTTGTGGCCTGGAAGATCTTATTGCAGAAATTTCTTCCCACTTCAAGAGTGCTTTCAGTAAAGAAAATGTCCTGACCGGTAGGAGTCAACATGACCAGGCTGCAACGCAAGGCATCGGCCCCGTAGGTGTCGATCAAATCGATGGGATCTGGGCTATTACCCAGAGATTTGCTCATTTTCTGCCCTTTTTCATCGCGCACAATGCCGGTGAACAGGACTTCACTGAACGGTTTTTCATCCATAAATTCGTAACTGGCCATAACCATGCGGGCCACCCAAAAGAAAATGATATCCGCCGCTCTGACTAATAATGAAGTAGGATGATACTTTTTCAGTTCTTCATCGTTTTGTGGCCATCCCAAAGGAGAGAACGTCCATAGCCAGGAACTGAACCAGGTATCAAGAACATCTTCATCCTGAGTCAAATTGGCACAATTGCATTGACTGCAGGCAGCAGGAGCCTCACCGGAAGCCATTTCAAATCCACATTCATCGCAGTAATAAACAGGAATGCGATGTCCCCACCAAAGTTGCCGGCTGATGCACCAATCGCGGATGTTACTCATCCAGTTGTTATAAACCCCCACCCAACGCTCAGGGAAAAGGGTAATTTCACCATCTTTTACTGCCGCACGAGCAGGTTCGGCTAAATCGTCCATACGCAGGAACCACTGTTTTGACAGATACGGTTCAATGACATGCCCACAACGGTCGTGGTGCCCCACCTGATGGATGTTTTTTTCAATCTTATCGAGCAATCCCAGTTCATCCATGGCTTTCACGGTAGCTTTGCGGCACTCGTAACGATCCATTCCTTCAAACTGACCAGCTTCTGAGTTCATTTCGGCTGTTGGAGTCATGCATATGACCTGGGGCAAATCGTTCCGGCGTCCCACTTCAAAATCGTTAGGGTCGTGGGCAGGGGTAATTTTCACAAACCCGGTTCCTTTTTCAGGATCCGCATGATGATCCCCAATAATGGGGATGGTTCGTTCGGTCAAAGGCAAACGCACTTCCTTGCCAATAAGGTGCATTCGTTCGGGGTCTTCCGGGTGAACCGCCACTGCCACATCCCCAAACATTGTTTCCGGTCGGGTCGTCGCAACGGTCACATGGCCTTCACCCTCAGCGAAGGGATAACGCAAATGCCAGAGGCTGCCTTCTTTTTCCTTATGCTCCACTTCATCATCACTGATAGCAGTCTGATCGTGGGGACACCAGTTGACCAAATATACATCCCTGTAAATAAGGTCTTTTTTCTTCAGAGCGATAAACGCATTCTTAACCGCTTCATTTCGCTCATCGTCCATTGTAAAAGCTTCACGTTCCCAATCCAGGGAACAGCCCAAACGGCGTATCTGCTGGGCAATCCTGTCGTGAGTATGGTTTTTCCAGTCCCAGGCTTTTTCAAGGAAACCATCCCTGCCAAGATCGTGTTTGTTAATGCCATCGGCAGCCAGCTGTTTGCTCACAACCTGTTCGGTAGCAATGCTGGCGTGGTCCATTCCGGGTACCCAAAGAGCAGGACGGCCCCTCATGCGTGCCCAGCGAATTAGAACATCCTGGATGGAATTGCCCAGGCAATGCCCCATATGAAGAATGCCGGTAACGTTGGGTGGCGGAAGTGTGATCACGAAAGGATCGGCTTCAAGAGTTTCATCGGGAGCGAACAAGCCGTCCTTTTCCCAGGCCTTATACCATTTATTTTCAATTCCTTCAGGGGAATACTGGGCCATTTGCCTGATTTCTTCCAAAACGTCACTCCCATTTTTTACTGGCACAAAAAATATCTGCCAGGTACTACAGAATATCACTCAAACCTTAAATTCGAGCCAAAATATTATTCGACTTGCAAGTTAACACTTAGATTGAAACTGGGCAACGGGTTTGCACAATCCAGATCAAGTAAAATAATCTCAAGACTACAAGACCGATTTTTCAATTTTACAATCAATTGTACAAAACGACCAAAAAAAACCATGTTTTTTTACAGATATTACAAAAAAAAAGCTTTTCAAGCCTGTAAAGGTCCTGTACGTTCCAAAAGACAAGCCAACGTTCTCGCCCAAAACAACTCAAGAAATTGACATGAGGGGATTCCAAAATGAAGAAAATTGCTTTTGCTCTGCTGTTAACCCTATTGGTTGCAGGTAACGCCTTTGCCCAGTTAGATCCGGATGATGATGGCATTGGCGTCTACTTTGACCCTTGTGCCTGTGTAAACTGCCTCGAGTTACCTGCTGGTGAACACCTTGGTTACCTGGTTATCACTCACCCTACCAGTGAAGACGGCGTTCTTGGTTGGGAAGCTACAGTCTGGAATGAAGGCCCTGGCGTTGTGACTGAATGGGAACTGTTGGGGGATGCTATCAATGTAGCCACCCGTGAAAACGAATTCATCGTTGGTCTGGGTTCACCAGAAATCAACCCATACACCTACCCTGCCGTAGTTGTTGCTGTGATGCACCTGTTCATCTTTGATGAAAGTGCTCCTGTTGAGTTCTTCATTGATGGTGTTTATTTCAACTCCATTCCTGGTGGCGAACAACCCAACTACCTTGATGGTGCTGATTATGAGATCATCAAGCCCCTGCAGCAGATCCAGGGCAGTGCTGATCTTCCTGTTGCCATCATCAATGGTGACTGTGACGGCGTAGTTGCAACTGAAAACACTACCTTCGATGGCCTGAAAGCCTTGTACCGGTAGTTTGAATCTATTTGATTAATTGGTAAAAGAAGGCTGCAACCATTGTGGATTGCAGCCTTCTTTTTTATATTTATTAATTCATGGTACAGTTTTTCCAATCTCACCCGATTGAATTTGCAAACAACTATTCCTTTGTCCTGAAGGACCCGGTCATGATTGCACGAGTTAGTTCGGAAAAAAATTTTGAATCGAGAACTCAATCACTTGCCTCCATCAGCAGCATTTATATTTTATGTTTCATTTGCCTCCTGATGGTGACATCCACGTATTGCCTTATGCCCGGCTTGGCTTTTGCCAGGACTTTTTCTGTCCCGGAAGACTCCCCTACTATTAAAGGGGCCATGATCAAGGCTCAACCTGGCGACATTGTACTGGTTTCCTGTGGTACATATTATGAACACGATATTCGTATGAAATCTGGTGTGGCCCTTTGGTCTGGAACCTTGCAACCGGGTTGCGTTACCATAGATGCCCAAGGTAACGGCCGTCACTTCAACTTTGATAAAGCAGATACCAGCACCGCACTTGTTGGCTTCACCCTGACGGGCGGCTCAGCTCAGAATAGCCCTTTTCCCGATGGCGGTTCTATTCTCTGTGTTGATTCAGCGCCACGAATCACTAACTGCGTTTTTACCAATAACACCGCCCACCAAGGCGGAGCCGTTTCCTGGGATTCCCAAAGCCACCCCATTTTTGACAACTGTTTATTCAAAAATAACAAAGCCCAATCCAACGGGGGTGCAGGATCCGGTCAGGGAAAAGCCACATTCAAAATATGCGCCTTTAAAAGCAATCTTGCCCTTATTGGCGGTGGCCTACATTTGGCACCAGGTTCGGTAATCCAACTTCTCAGCTCAACGTTTCAGGAAAACTCTGCAGGCAATACTGGTGGTGGCCTGCATGCCAAAAACGCCCAGTGCAATATTCAAAATTCAGTTTTTGCAGCAAATTGGGCTGGCCTCGGCGGCAGTGCACTCAGTTCTCAGGATTCCCAATTTGCCCTGACTCGCAGCACTCTTTATGGAAATACAAACGATTTTTCTGGAGCTGCCCTGGCTGTGACAGGTAAAAAAGTTCAATTCAAAAACAGCATTATTGCCTTTAGCGGCGGTGCCGTCATTCGACCTGACAGTTCCATACCCCAATTCGAAGGTTGCAATATTTTTGGAAACAAAGGTGGCGATTGGGTGGCCTCTTTACAGGATCAAGCCGGGACCAACGACAACATTTCTCAAGATCCTCTATTCTGTGCACCTGAATATGGGAACTTCAGCCTCAATAAATTATCCACTTGTTTGCCCGGCAATAACCCATCGGGAAACAAAGGACTGGTCGGCGCCTTGGGTGCTGGTTGCGCCTCGTCGGGCCCGATCAAAGATAACCAAACCCCATCTGGTTCCGGATTTCGAGCAGTTTCTGCCGGCCTCTGATTTGGCTTTGGATCAGCTGCTGTCTGTGGTAAACTGATTTTCACAATTAGAACCAACTAATAGCAGATTTGGACCGATAATTTGGACCGCCAGTTTATCCAGAATGGTCCAGAGAGGGTTCAAGTGGCCAGGGATTTGCCCAATCAACTCAATTCTTTCGAGAAAATCACCCGATTAATTGGGTTAGTCCTTTTAGCCCCCATTTTGGCTTTAGCTACTATTCCAGTGGCAGTTCATATCAGTCAAAAATCAGACTTTGGATTTGCGGTGCATAAACGCACGATTCAGTCTGTGGTCCCCCAAGGCCCGGCAGACATGGCTGGTCTGATGCCCGGCGATTTTATTGTTCGAATCAATGACCACGTAATACCAAACATGGTCCATTATTACGTTCAGACCGCTGGGAATTACGACCAAACCCCGACCGTTTTTTTAATTGAACGCAACAACCGCCAACATACTCTGACAGCAGTACCTCGCCCGCCCGGACAATTAGTTATGACCAGCGCCTATAGTCTTTGGGTCTCAGGCCTTGGTTTTCTTGTTATTGGCTGGTGGGTTTTTTATCGTCGTAAAGATCTTGTGGCTCGTAACTTTTTTGCCTTGTGCTTAATGTTTGCATTCCTGTTGCTGGACATCCCAGACCTGCCACGTCTAGATTATATGACGGTAAAGGAAAATCTTCGCACCCTGCTCCAACTCCTATTGCCTGCCTATTTCCTCCGCTTTTTTCTCCAGTTCCCCAGCCCCAAATTGCGCCCTGGCGGGTCACTCAATCGGTGGCGTGTACTGCTTTTCCCAGGCTGGATTATTTTTGTCAGTTCTGTTCTTTTGGAATCATTTTCCAGCATCATTAATTCAGAACAACTTTCCCAGGCTCTCGATGTTTTAGCCCTCATTTATTCACTTGGGTTCTTCATTGCAGGCCTGTATATATTCAGCAGAAGAATCATGCGCCGGGACCGCCCCATTCAAAGAACAAAAATGTTCGTGATCCTGGCTGGATTGCTGGCTGGCCTGGTTCCCTTCCTGGCTGCCATGATCATTGGCAATCTTAACCCGGGCAGCAGTCTGCCCCAATGGCAATACCTCTCTTTCAGTCTTTTGCTGGTTCCCATTAGTTTCGGCTTGTCCATAATGCGGTATGGGGCGTTGGACAAACCTTTTGTTCTTAGAATCAGTCTAATTTACGGTGTTCTTACGCTTCTGGTTCTGGGTGTGTATTTTGTTGTCGTCATGGGCGTTGGGCAACTCCTGGCCCGTCTTTTCAGTGTCTCCACCTATCCGGTTCTTTTGCTGGTCGTTGCCGCCACAAGTCTGACCATTCTTCCTCTACGCCGAATCATTCAAACCTGGATTGATAATACTTTCTACCCGGGCCGTCGAACCAACCGCCAGGCCATTCGTGATCTTGGGCAAAGTCTTACTTCAGTCATTGATCCTGAATTGGTTAAACAAAATCTGCTTCAGGGCCTTATGGATCTCTTTCACCCTGAAAAACTGACTCTGTTTTTTTCCAAAGACAACCAAACTGATCAGTACACTGCGTTTCAGGAGCACCTGTCGCACATATCAGTTAACGAAGCGGGCCTCAACATAAAAAAAGACAGCAGTCTGGCCCTGCTCTTGAACCGTTTGCGTCGTCCAGTTTTTGCTGAAGAGGTTGAAGATATTCTTTTTTCAGGTGAAGCAGATACAGAATCGTTGTCTCTTCTTACTCGTGCGAAAATTAATTTGCTGGTGCCCCTGATTTCAGCTAATCGCCTTCTGGGGTTCCTCGCTTTTGGACCAAAAAAAGGTGGGTCTCTTTACAGTCAGGAAGACCTTAGTCATTTGAACGACTTTTCTCTTCAGGCCGGATCACTACTGGAAAGCCGCCTGCTTTATAAAGACAGCTTGCAGCGCAAACGAACTGAAACCGAATTGGAACTTGCCCGCAATATCCAACACGGTTTGCTTCCATCTGAACCGTTGGAAGATGAGTGTTTTGTTATTGCCGGTCGTCAGGAATCATGTCGCAAAGTTGGTGGTGATTATTTTGATTACTTCCTGCGAAAAGATGGCACTCTTGGATTTGCCCTCGCCGATGTTTGTGGCAAAGGAATTCCCGCAGCTCTGCATATGACATCTCTTCGTGTTGCCTTTCGCCAGGAAGCTGATGCTGAAGATTTGCCACACCTGGTTATTAAACGACTCAACAATACCGTTTTCAAACTTGTGGCACCCGAGCAGTTCATTTGTTTTTTTTATGGTATCTGGAATCCTGTCAGCGGGGTTTTAAGTTACTGCAATGCGGGTAGCGAACAGCCAATCCTCAGCAATCCTGACCGTCGTTACAATCAGTATCTGAGCAAAGGCGGGCCTGTTCTCGGTGTCATGGAAGATTTTGATTATCTGCAGGGATCCCTCTTGCTTGAACCCAAAGACCGGCTATTTCTTTATACCGATGGCCTTACCGATGAACAGAACCCAGAAGATGAATTTTTCGATTTAACCCGCCTGCAGGACCATTTGCACAAAAATCGTGAAGATACTCCGACCGAGCTCCTTGGCAAGATATTCTCCGCAATCAATGCTTTTGGGGGCCCTGATCGAACAGACGATAAAACCGCCATCTCCCTGGAAATAAAGAAATTAAAGTAATCCTTACACTTCGGCCCTTTTCTTGCTCAAGTCCATAGAGAAAGGGTCGATCTAATATAATTTTACTTTTCCTGCTTAAGGCCCTTTCTGGACATGTCGATCAATTTAATGTCCACGACAGTTCACCTTAAGTAAAGGAAAGGGGGGGGCACGATGGGACCAGAAATATATTTTGTCATGGGTCTATCACTTATCGACCTCTGGTGGTGGTTGAGAAAATGATCATATCTCGTTTGACCCCTGCCTAGCAACCCATGTTGCAGTCAGGGGTCTTTTTTTATGCCAAACTATGAGCGACAAACCGGGCCGTACCCCATCCCATCCAAACAGCCAGCAATCCCAGTATTAGATTCAAAGCAATATTGATGAAAGCCAAATGAGGCTGTCCCTGTTGAATAAATTTTAAAGTTTCAAATCCAAAAGTGGAAAAAGTTGTGAAAGCTCCCAGGAAACCCACCGCAACAAATAGTCGAACCGAAGAATTGACCACCTGAGTTTGGTTTTCCAGTTCCAGGATTATTCCCAAAGCAAGGCAACCAATAACATTGACTAATAAAGTTCCATAGGCAAAGTGGTTACCCAGCAAGCGCTGCGCACCAAGAGAAACCCCATAGCGGGATATTGCACCCAGGGCTCCTGCCAAACCAATCAAAATAAAGGGACGCAAATAACCCTCCAATAAACAGGGGCGGTTCAACCGCCCCGTTAACTTTCAAACTTAAATCAGCTTCCCAGCAATTTTATTACTTCATTTTCATAAACGTCGCGTGAGTGACCACCCACCCATTTTTTAACGATGACACCGTTTTTATCGATCAGGAAAGTTGTAGGAATGCTGCGTACACCACCAAAGGCATTGATAACATCCTGATCAGAAATAACCATCGGGAACGTCAGGTGGTTGTTCTGAACGTAAGTGCGCACAGCAGCTTCACCTTTTCTTGCGAAGGCAACACCTACGACAACCAAGTCATCGGGATAGGTTTCGCTGATGGCGTTCAGGTGAGGCAGGGCAATGCGGCATGGCCCACACCAGGTATCCCAAAAATCGATAATCACGGCTTTACCCTTGAGGCTACTGAGTTGAAGCGTACCCCCAGCAAGGTTGGCAAGATTAAAATCAGGGGCAAGATTGCCTTCTTCACCACCAACGGGTATGTCAGCAACCGGTTCAGGAGTTTCTTTTTCTCCGCAACCGGAACAAAAGACTATCAACAAAACGGCTATCAGAGCCATTGTAGGGAATAATTTTTGAATTTTTGAAAACACTGGATGCCTGCCTTTTGGATTAAGCAACTGAAGAGCCCGAGCTCTGGAAGAAAAGGAATTTCTCTTAAAATATGGGGAAATTGCAATTTTTTGCAACCATTACCCTGAATTGTACTTAAAAGGCTCTCTAACCCTTGTATTAGTTCACAGAATTACTATAGTAACTGGTTGGAAGATTCATTTTGCCTGTTTCGCCCATGTAACTCACCTAAAGAGCCAGGGGAAACAGCGCCCACACTCGCATTGGCCAAGGAACATAACCATGAAGATAAATCCCCGTCACGATCTGGTTCTATTGCTTTTCATGGCAACCGCCATTTTTGCAACTTTTGCAGAAGCCGCGGAGACCTCAATCAAGCCAGAATCCGTGCCCGAAAAGGTTGAAATAGGAAAAAACATTGAACTCCTGTTCGAAGTGACTCTGCCTGCCGGGACAAGCCTCGATGCAGAAAAACTTGTTTTGAAAGCTGAATCTCCCGGTGGTGATCCATTCTTTTCGACACCCTACCCTCACAAAGTCATCTCATCACAGGCCGGTAGCGCCACTGTGGAATGGGTGGCTCCTTTGCCGGAAGACTTGGAACCTGGCGATTTCCCTTTATTAATCACCCTTGCGGCAAAAGATACAGCCGGCACCGATTTAAAGGCCTCCTGGACGGGCAATATCACTGTTGATTTTGGTGATGAATGGTCTGCCAATAAAATCAGCCACTTCATTGAAAAAAACGGATTGTTCCTTTATCTGTTGCTCCTTTTTGGTTTTGGCATGGTAATGAGCCTGTCCCCCTGCATTTATCCGATGATTCCCGTCACCTTGGCAGTGGTGGGCACCCAAAGCAAAGAGAAGGGCATCCTTCATGGGTTGGGACTTTCCCTGACCTACGTTGTGGGAATGGCTCTTGTTTTTGCTCTCATCGGTTATCTCAGTGCCACTGCGTTCAGCGGCATTATTGCCTTCATGCAAAGCCCTTGGGTTATGGTCCCTTTTGCATTGCTTATGCTGGCTCTTTCTTTCAGCATGTTTGGCGTCTACGAACTGCAAGCGCCTCAATTCCTTCGTGACAAACTTGGTGGATCCGGCGGTGGAGAGAGCCGCACAGGCCTCATTGGTATTTTCCTGATGGGCATGGCTTCGGGTCTGGTGGCGTCCCCTTGTGTGGGTCCGGTCCTTGGTGGCCTGCTGTTAATGCTTGCCACCACCGGTGATGGCCTTTTGGCTTTCATTAGTCTGTTCACCTTCGGAATGGGTATGGGTGTATTGCTCATTGGTGTGGGCACTTTCCCCGCACTTTGGGGAGCCATGCCCAATGCTGGCGGCTGGATGGAAACAATCAACAAAGCAATGGGACTTTTGCTCGTGGGAATGGCTCTTTATTTTGTTCGCCCGGCTATTGTTATTCCGGAACAATACTATTATCCGCTGGTAGGAGCAGTCCTGGTTTTGGTTGCTACTTTCATGGGAACTTTTGATGCCCAGCCAGAGGGCGCCTCATGGTGGGATCGAACCCGCAAAGCTTTGGGAATACTGGTCCTCGTTTCAGGTCTGATAGTCTTCGTAGGCAGCAACATGCAATTTGGTTTCCTTGGCCAAAGCCTGCGCAGCATTCAACCCGAAACCATTATTTCAGCTCCTTCAAAAACCATAGCCTCAACTCCTTCAAAAAACACTGAAACACCCAACGTCCCCTTGCCTGAAAAAGTTCAGTGGGAGAAAATTCACACAGGAGAAAATGTTCAGGCTTTCCTGGATGCCAAACGCGCCGAAGCAAAAGCCGCCGGTAAACCGGTTATGATCGACTTCTGGGCCACTTGGTGTGTGTACTGCAAGAAGCTGGACAAAGCCGTATGGAACCAGCCACCGGTGGTCGAAGAAAGCTTGCGCTTTGTGACCATAAAAATCGACGCCACCAAAGCTGACGATGAAGAGATGACAGCGATCAAAACAGCTTTTAAGGTGCCTGGTTTGCCCCGGGTCATCTTCATTGACAGCCGGGGTGAAGTTTTGCATGGCCAAACCGTGGGTTTCACCCCTCCTGAAGAGATGCTTGAAATCATGAAGAGTATTCGATAATTCTGAATGTAAACAAAAAGGCCCCGGAATTCCGGGGCCTTTTTGTATTTTTATTGGAGTTATTGGAGTTATTGGAAACGAACCTCATTGCCATAATCCATATCGTAAACCTTTACCGGCCCGCTGAAACCATTTTCGGTTATGATTTCCAAAATCCCATCGCCGTCGATGTCCAGCAATTCAATAATGCTATAAAAAGATTCTTCTTCCCACTCAATGCTGCCGGAAACGGCATCAATAACCTGTCCGGAATTCAAAACCACTTCCATCTGGCCGTCGCCATCAACATCACCACAACGCATCATGGTAGCATCGTGGGTATTAATGCTTGACCATTCCTTGTTGAAGGTTTCACCATCTACGTAGTGAATTCTATTGTCGGCCAGAAAGACAATTTCACGACTGGCATCTTCATCCATATCCATAGTAGTAAAGCACTGAATATTTTGATATTCCCCAGCCAAAGACTCCCAGAGCAAAGTATAGTTATCCATGGACCAGACATAAATTTTTCCGTTATTGGTTCGGCATAGGATGGCATCTTCAAGCGAATCGCCACTTAGATCTGCAGTAAGAACCTCATCAGGAATACCACTTAGTTGATTGCTTTTCCAAACCCGCTCAGCACCCCGAACTGTGTGCTTAAATACCAAAACTGTGCCAAATCTCTCACCCAGGGCGCTGTACATCCCCGACTCACCATGCAAGGGCTCATAGGCCACAAGGTGATCAAGTCGATCAGCGGCCCAGTCCAGTTGCCGGTATTGCTCATAGGTCAGTTCATCCTGACCCAGAACGCAGT
This sequence comes from bacterium, assembly GCA_024223715.1. Lineage (GTDB taxonomy): Bacteria > Krumholzibacteriota > Krumholzibacteriia > LZORAL124-64-63 > LZORAL124-64-63 > LZORAL124-64-63. The sequence goes on from JAAEOA010000202.1 coordinate 66,933, forward strand.
TCGGTATTAATAGCATCAAGCAAAAGAAACTGTTGAATATTAAAAGAGCCGAACGACTGAAAGACATAATCCACCTCATTGTTGGCATTGGGCAGGGGTTTGTTCAGGTTCAAGTATAAAGCAGACCACTAAATACTCACAGGTATTTCAACACAATAATTGCAGGATGTTCCCAGCCTTTACCAGGGAATAGGGATTCCGGCCCCCACTTGCAGGGAATAATTGGTATAATTAAAATCATAATGATCGAAATATCGATACTGAGCTTTCACCCAGAACAGGTACCGTTCTTTCAAAGTTCGTTCAAATCCAACCTCGCCCAGCCAAGACCAATATTTGACTCGTTTTTCAGCAGAATAGTTGGCTTTGCTGGCCCCCATCCCGGCTCCCACAAAAAATGATCCGAGGGCCTGGTTGGGCCGCATATCCTTGAAATATTTCCGAAAAATTACATCGGCCGACAATATTGACTCATCATTATCAGACAATTTCAAAAAATCTGCCTGAAGAATAAAGGAAGAATTCCACCTGTACAAAAAGGGCAGGATATCCGCGGCTGAACCTGGACGAAATTCAAAGATTGCACCGTAACCCGGTTGACTCCCATCAAATTCAATGCCTAGCCCAAATTGACCATAGAGGCCCAAAAACATGGGTGAATCTACAGATGGGCCCAGATTCGAACCCGGCATGCTTAACCTGGGGTTGTCCCCGGCCCTGGCTGATAAACTTCCGCACAGAAGGACAATTACCAACCATGAGATGAAGGTTTGTTTATTTAACATACGCAATAGCAAGACCTTTCGAAGATTTTGGATTCACCCTTAAGGCTAAAGCAAATCAAGTGCCTGTTTGGGCATATTTTTCGAAACTTCTGGTAAAGACTGAGCCCACCTCCTAAACTCAAATAGTCTCATATCAACGCCCCTCAACAAGAAAATGTATTAATGAGCGGTTCTCTGCCTCCAGATAGTTATTTTACTCTTTCTTCTACCACCGAAGCAGAAGCTAAAATCAAACGCTCTCGTTTCATTGCTCTGTCCGGACCCGCTGAAAATGAAGAGGCAGCAAAAGAATTCCTTGGAAACGTCAGGAAGAAGTACCACGATGCCCGCCATGTTTGTCATGGCTGGAAATTTGGACTGCCTGGCAATGTCATCGAAAAAGGAAACGATGATGGCGAGCCTTCAGGCACCGGCGGTGAACCCATTTTGAACTCCATCAGACGCAGCAGCCTGACCGATGTCGTAGTGGCTGTAGTCCGTTATTATGGAGGCATAAAACTAGGTACCGGTGGGCTGGGCAGGGCTTATGGAGGAACTGCCGACCAAGTATTGGCAATAGCCCATCGTCGAGAAGTTTTATTGGGCAAGGAGTTCAGTCTTCAATTCCCATACGCTCAACAAAAAAACCTGCAACACCTGTTGGAAAATTTTCGGGGCAGGACACTACAGGAAGATTACGGTGCAGAAGTAACCTGGAGATTGTGGCTTCCACATTCCACCAGTTCAAATTTCCTAAAAGAATTGACGGAAGTTTCTGCAGGAAAGCTCATTCCCACTTTGTTGAGTGTTGGGCCCAGGGAAACCTGAAGAAAAGCCCTGTTAATATTAAAAAAGCCCCGCCAAACAGGCAGGGCTTTTTGTAGTCTTCCAAACAATTTTCTACGCATCTGAGTCAGGACTCAGACAACCACAATTTATTGCGGATTGTCTTCATCAGCATAATCGAGCATATACTTGAAAGTTTTGCTGGATCGAATTTTATCGAAAGCCTCTTCTTTAATTTGGCGGATCCGCTCACGGGTAAGGCCCATGATCCGTCCAATTTCTTCAAGAGTCATTTCTTTATCGGTTCCGAGGCCATAATACAAACGCAGGACTTTTGCTTCACGGGTTTTCAGATCCCCGAGCATGCGGCCAATGCTGCTGTTCAGGTCATCTTCCATAACTTTATTGTCAGGCCCAACACCTTTTTCGTCTTCCAGGAAGTCGAGATAGGTGCTGTCTTCATCATTCCCAACAAAATCATCCAGGAAGAAGTTGTCCTGCATCAGAGGAAGGGTATCCTTAACTTCAGATACTGACAGTCCAAGCTTGGCTGCAATTTCTTCAGCTTCGGGTTTGCGACGCAATTTCTGTTGCAGCTCACCACTGGCTTTTTTGATTTGGTTCAATACCCGGGCTCGATTCAAAGGCATACGCACAATTTTACTGTGGTTGGCCAAAGCCGCCAGAATGGATTGACGAATCCACCAAACGGCATAACTGATGAATTTAAACCCACGAGTTTCGTCGAAACGTTGGGCGGCCTTAAGCAGGCCAAGATTTCCTTCATTGATCAAATCTTCCAGGGGAACACCGTAATGTGCGTACTCCTTGGCAATGGACACCACAAAACGAAGATTGGCCTTCACGAGTTTGTGCAGACTTTCACTGTCATTCTGGTGGATGCCACGAGCCAGTTCGCATTCTTCAGCACGAGTCAGCAAGTTATAAGCTTTAACTTCCTGAAAATATAAATCAAGATTGCTCATCAATTGAGCTGCAGGTACAACCTGGCTAGTTGCCACTTTGGCTGAACCCCGTTTGGCAGTAACTTTTTTAGTTGAAGTTTTTGCTGCCACTTTTGTTTTCCGGCCTTTGCCGGTTGTTTTTGCCTTGGAAGCGGCGGACTTAGTTGCGGCTGAAATGCTTTTTCCAGCTTTGGTTTTCTTTACAGAAGTTGCCGCAGTAGTCTTTTTCGCCTTGGTATTTGTCGCCTTGGCCATTTGAATCTTTCCTCTCATCATTTCTTTTTTAGCTCTGCCGCTGTGGGGTGGCCGAGCAATCTGTTTGTTCTCCCTTAACAATAATTATACCAAAACCACTTACTTGAATTAACTTTATTTCCCAAACGTAACTGGCTGTATTCTCTGCACTTGCGCCACTGAGCCTCCTGTGTCTTTTTTGACAGCTGAGGCACCCTCTTCATTTTTCGACATTTTGTCAATTGGCGTCCTGTAGCTGCCGTCACTTTGTCAAATTAAAATTTGTTTTTTTCTTTTATCCTTTTCATACTAGATTAGATTATTCTTCTTTTGGTCGGAAGTTCGGAAGTTATTCCAGAGTGAGTCCAGAAATGCCCCCCAGCAGCTCCATCAATTCCAATAAATCATCAGATCAATGGCTAACATCCCTGGGTCTGGTGCTTTCTGTGTTGATCCCTGTTATTATTGGGGTCTTGTTTTCCCTGCACAGTTTGGGTGAACTGGACATCTGGTTTCATTACCAGTCTGGTCAGGACATTTTAAGCAACCACACTCTATCCGATACCAACGATTACTCATTTAACGAACCCGACCATCTCTGGACCAATCATGAGTGGCTTTTCCAGATCCTGATTGCACCATGGGGCGCCAATCAGGGTGACCCCGGCCCAATGGTTAACCATTGGGTATTGCTGAGGGTCGTTCTGACTTTGGTTTTGCTGGCCATCCTTTTCCTGGGTGTAGCACCTTGGCGGGCTCCACCCATCTTATTGATTGGGCTCTCGCCCGGACTACTTCTGGGAGTTTTCCTCCTGTGGACCCGTCTTCTGATCAGGCCTGAATTGATCTCCTTCATCTTCCTGGTACTTTTTATTAGGGTTTTGGATAAGGACAACTCCCTACAATCCACTGCCTCTTGGTTTTCAAGACATCAAAAAGGCGGACAGCTGTTTATTATTGCCCTTTTGTGGGCTCAATTTCACGGATTCAGTGCATTAACCCTGGGACTCCTTCTCCTGGCAATAGCTCTGAGTCTGGTTCCCTTTTCTCAGATTCCCAAAAATTCATTAAAGAACAATCTGATTTATCTTTCCCTCATTATTCTCGCTCTATTTTTAACCCCAAATTTTTGGCAGGGATTGATCTACCCTGTACAGGCCATTAGCCAATTCACCTCAAAAGAGGCAAGCATCCACACTTCCATTTCTGAATTGCAACCACTCTTACAATCCAGCAATGGGCTGTATTTAACTCTCATCGCTTTCAAGATAAGCCTTATCTGGGGCTTAATTCTCATTCTCCTCTTCCGGAGAAAAATCAGTTTTTTAAGAATTTCGCTTTGGTTGGGTTTTGCTGCAGCAACTTTTGCAGCCCAACGCAACCTGGGATTTTATGCTATTTCCTTCCTCCTTCTCCATACGGGCTTCATTTCCAGGGATCTCCTGAAGACCGACCTAATTATTCCCGCTTTTTTCAGAAGACGGTGGTTGCTTTCAGTTCCTGTCCTTTTGGTTCTTTTCGGGGCAGGTTGGTTGGTGACTAATATTTCCAACGATCAGTTTTACTTGAGGGAAGGACAAAGCCGACGTTTCGGCACCGGCGCCACTCCCGCACGATATCCTTTTGAAGCGGTTAACTTTTTGGCCCGAAACCCGGGACAAAAGGTATTCACCAACATTGATGCCTCGTCACTGACTCTGTCTCTAGGACAGTCCAGGGTTTTCATTGATGGAAGAACCGAAGCCTATAGCCCCCACACCTGGTCCTTCTACAACGAGCTTAGGAAAGTGTCCCCAGGGGCTTCTGATGCCATAATAGAAACTGGTGCCAAAAAAGTTCTGCTCACCCTCGGGTCAGGATCCTTTCATCCTCTTTTAAATCAGCTTCTGGCTGATGAACAATGGCAGATTTTGAATGCGGAATCTGCGGGGATTTTGCTTCAAAAGACAATACAACCGGCACGGGTAAACGGACCGGAAACCCTGCGCCCCTTTGTTCAACTTATTTCTCAAAAACCTTTACCATTCTCAGAAAAGGTGAGGATAGCAGATCTGCTGGGTGCCCGTGCCACTCTTGCCAGGTTGGCGGCCATGCCCCAGCAGGAAGAAACTCTCCTGATCAAAGGTCTGTCTTTTTGCCCGACGCATCCCTTGCTTAATCACAATCTTGGAAATATTTACCTGGCGAAAAGCCAGTGGGCCATGGCTTTTGAACACTTTAAAACAGCTCTGGAAATGAATCCACGTTTGAGTGGTTCGGCTATGAATGCTGGTGTTTGTCAGATGAAACTTGAGCAATTCTCAGAAGCTCAGAAACTGTTTAAAAAAGCCTGTAGCCTTGAGCCTGGAAACTATCAGTACTGGGCCAATTATAGCCTGGCTTTGGAACAGAACAGGCAATTTAAACCTGCATTCGAAGCAATGATTCGTGCCGCTGAGTTAGCTCCTGGAAATCCCGCCCTGCAACGAGCTCTGCAAAAACTTAAAAGGCAACTGTAACGTTCCTAAAGTCCCTGCTTTTTTTGTCGATTATTTCATTTAGAACAAACACGACGGCCAAGCCGTCTTCCGCTTCTTTCGGAGGTGCATGTTGAGCAACACCGTACTCATCGCAGACGACGCAGAATTCATGCGGATGATGCTCCGGGATATTCTTGAAGATATGGACTGTGAAGTAGTCTCTGAAGCAGGCACTGGACAGGACGCCTTCGAAAATTATAAAGAAAAAAAACCGGACCTAGTATTGCTGGATATTTCCATGCCCGTGATGGACGGTCTGGAAGCCTTGGAACGTATAATAGCCTTTGACCCATCAGCCAGAGTGGTAATGATTACCGCTCTGGGCCAGAAAGAACAGGTTTTATCCTGCATTAAAGCTGGTGCCAGAGATTTTATCATCAAGCCCTTTGATCAGGAACGCGTAACGGACTCTCTGGAACACCTAATGAGTGCAGTTTGCACTTAAGTTGAGTTGTGCCCACAAAATTGTCGCTGGCCTCCGCATTGCAATTGCCGGTGTATGCAATACCTACAAAAAATACCCAAAGGCTGGCAACCGCCACACTGCCCAAATCCTAACTGTCAATTCCATAACCCATTACCCGATGGATTCCCCTTCAAGGAAGATGGAACCTACCTCAGAAAGAGGTACAACAGAAGGAAACAGGGGTTCCTGTGCAGATCAGGCAAAATATCCTTCAGCCCTCAAACTTTCAGTGTTTCCTATTGGTTAAAAAAACCTAATCTAATAAGCAA
>JAAEOA010000203.1 GCA_024223715.1 bacterium
ACCTCAAAGATGCAATTGCTGGTTGTTCTGGCTTTTATCGGTTTTGCCTTTTTGACTACTGTTCTTTTTAACGATTTTTTCAGTGTAGAGCCTTATGATCTGTTTGGCTTAGATGCTCATGCAGAAACAGAAAATGTGGTGACAGAATAATTTAATAAATATTACCGATTCCCCCGCACAAATGCGGTAATAAAATAGGCCATTCCCGTCAGCAGAATGGTCACTGCTCCACTGGGTAAATCTGGACCATAACTGAGGGCCAATCCGCCGGTGGTCATGGCCATGCAAATAAGCACTGCGGTGACCATCATTTTTCCAAGGCTACGGGAGAACAGGTTGGCCATTGCCGCTGGAAGAGTCAGCAGGGCAATAACCAGAATAATGCCCACCACGGAGACCAGCAAAACCACGGTCAGGGCCGTCAGCCCCAGTAGCAGAAAATGGAACCGATTTACATGAACCCCGCGCAGGGTGGCAAACTCACTGTCGAAACAAACGGCGAGCAGTTGTTTGTGAAACAATCCCACACAAACCAGCACAATCACATCCAGGCTGATCACCAGCCAAATGTCGGTGTGTGAGATCATCAGAATGTTTCCAAAAAGGTAACTCATTAGGTCGGTTGAATAGCCGGGTGTCAAATTAATAAAGACAATTCCCAGGGCCATACCCATAGCCCAAACCGCACCAATAACAGTGTCTTCCCGCTGCTTCAAATTCAGGCTCACCCAGCCAATAATACCGGCGGCAAGCAGGGCTGCAACCACAGCCCCAAGCATGGGAGACAGCCAGTTCACATTGTGAACCACTTGCAGATAGTGTACTAAACCCAATCCCGCTAAAACCGTATGCGCTATGGCACCGGCCATATAACTAATACGGCGGATAACCACAAAGCTACCCACAACACCACAGGGAACACTCACCAGCACGCCAGCGAGCAGGGCAAGTTGAAGAAAGCCATGTTGACCCAGAGCGCTGAAAAAATCTCCCATGAAGGCTAAGAACATTCGTGGCCTCCATCACTGCAGCGATGATCGTGGCGAACCAGGCGCATGTCCGATCCATAAAGGTCGGCAATTACTTCGCCGGTAATGGCGCTGGTCGGATGAATGATCACATCTTTGCCCACACAAATTACACTTTTTACGAACCCGGATACAAACCCCAGATCATGCGAAACCAGGACAATGGTTCTCTGTTTGTTCAACTCTTGCAGTAGTCGATAAAAACTTTCTTCAACGTGGGCATCCAACCCGGCAGTGGGTTCATCCAGCAACAACAAATCCGGATGCCCAGCCAGCGCCCGGGCAATAAGAACCCGTTGTTTCATGCCACCACTTAAAGAGGCAAAATGATCGTCTTTACGGTCAGCCAAACCCACTTCATCCAAAGCATGCAGAGCTATTTTTTTGTCTTGCCCGGACCACATTCCAAAACCTTTGGTCTTGCCCAGGCAACCCATCAATGAAACATCGAGAGCACTCACCGGAAACAGAGGGTCCAATTTGGGATGCTGAGGCACATACCCTATACGACCACGATTACTGTGAGGCGTTTTACCGTAGATTTCAATTTTTCCTCTGCTCGGTTGCAATAGACCCAGAGCCAACCGGAGCAAAGTGGTTTTACCACTCCCATTGGGCCCCACCACACACACAAAATCACCTTCCGGAATGCGAACATTCACGCGGTCAAAAACGGTGCGATTGCCGTATGAAAATTTAAGGTCACTGAATTGAAGCACTGGTTGAGAGGTCATTGAGTATTCTCCAACAAAGATTCGCCAAGGGTCCGGGCCATGGCAATCAGGTTCTTATCATAATTTCGGGCCAGAGGGTCGAGCACCAAAACCTGAGCGTCCGTTTCCCGGGCAATGGCCTGGGCTGCTTTTTTACTGAACTGGGGTTGCACAATAATGACCCGGGCTTTTTCAAGTTTCAGTTGATCAATAATTTTGGCCAGTTGACGAGGGCCCGGTTCATGACCATCAGCTTCAACCGCCACCTGGGTCATGCCATATGCTTTGGCTAAATGACCATAAGCTGGATGAAAAACATAGAAGGTTTGTCCATGCAAAGGTTTTAGAATTTCAGCAATTTCTGAATGGAGCTTTTGCAGCTCATTTTTCAGACTGGTTTTCCGTTGCTCGAAAATATCTGCTTGTTCAGGAACCAGCTGAGCCAAAACCCGGTAAATAGTATCAGCAATGGCGACTGCCTGTTGAGGGTCTAGCCACGTGTGTGGGTCCAATTCATGATGGTGTCCGTGGCTGTGATCGTGACTGCCGCTTTGGGGGCGGGGCCCAAAAACATCCGGCCCCTTTCTCATGGACTCGATGCGGGGCAGGATGCCGAATTCAAAAGGAACCCCGGCACTAAAAAATGCTATTGAATCCTGAAGACGGGCCATTTGTTTGGCGGTGGGTTCAAAAGTAGCGGGGGAATGACCAGGACCAACCAATGCTTCCACAGAAACCTGGTTTCCGGCAATTTGTTCCACAAACCACACCTGAGGCAGGATGCTGACGGTGACTCTTGGTTTTTTGTCAGAGGAGTGGGCCTGGGCGGTGCTAAAGAGGAGCAATACCATCACCAGCAGATTGGTGCTGGAGTGCTTTAATTTATGATATGTCTTATAGTTCTTCATGGGAGGTCATGATAACCTATGGGTGGTATCATGCAATTAGAATCCGTTATTTTGGGGCAATTTTGTACGATAAAAAAAGTAGAAAGATTCAATTAATATAACCACGACATCGTAACCAAGTCTTCATAACCAAGTCTTCACAACCACACTTTTCCTGAATTGCCTCGGTTTTTCCGGAGCCTCAGTTATGTGAGGCCAGCCACCAAGGTCTGAACCTCTTGTCGTTTATAATACAATATCTCAAACTTTGCCGGTGAATATTTCCAATCGTTTCAAGTATTCTCTCCTTGCTGTATCAGTCCACCCAGTCAAGTGTCGCAATCTCTGCCTGCTTCTTGTGGATTCTGGTTTTGACGTTGCCAATACGTAGGTTTTCAGCCAGTCCAAAGGCGTCGCGTTCTGATCAGTCGGCAATCTCCGACCATTGCAGTATTGTTTGGTTTGTGGTATCATACTA
>JAAEOA010000204.1 GCA_024223715.1 bacterium
CGACCAGCTGAGTCCTTTCCCTGCCATCCTACTGAGTGATGGCCAGCTAGCAGAGCTCCGTTTTGAATCTGATTGACATGTCGGCCCTGCAAATCATAAACATCTATTTTCACATCTCCCGGCAAAAAATTTTCATGAAGCCGGGCTGAAGCGTGAACCACATTTCAATCAATATTATACCACAAAACACTGACAAGTGCGGTTGCATTGGGCATTTAAATAAGGACTAAACACACAAAAAAAATTTCGCTCAAGGAAAATCGCTCCCCGGGGATAGATTTTTCCAAAAATTCTTCCAAAAATTCCTGCAGTGCATCAATTATTTCATACAATCCATTCCTGAACATGAAATCACTACGAACAAATCACCCAATCAGAAACATGGCTGCCCCAATAAACAAAGCACCCGCAGCTTCCACCGCGGGCACTTCGTATTCCTAATTCCTCTCAAACTCCCTTAATAAACTTGATCCTCAGCTTCATCATCACAAATCTGGGTCCAGCGCCCAGCATAGAATCCACCAGGATAATCAGCCACCGAATGAGCATCCCCACCCAGAATTCCTTCAACATGGCCCGAAGTGGAAATCCACCGGCCTTCGAAGGAAGACATATCACGATCATCATCAGAAGCTTCCCAGGTTCCGGTAATCAGACCCCGGAAGTTTCCACGACGGTCAATGTATTTGGCGTGTAAAACACGATTGCCATCGACATCAATTCCGTAACCGCCGCGCATGAATCCGGAAATGCGGCCAGTAAGATCCATGTACATTCCTGCAATGCGACCAATCTGAGTTCCAGGTTCGGAAGCGTCCAATGGAGGTGTGCCATCGTCATTTCCAACCTGACGGAAACGGCCGGACAGGAAACCTTTGGGGCAGTAAGCCACGTCGCTCAAATTGAATCCGTTCAATTGCATCAAATTACCATTGTTGTCAATTTCGGTTACTTCATTCAAACCAACCAGAGCTTCCATTTCATAAACGCCCTGGAAGGGACCAGTGTTTATGTGCAGACGGTTGGGCTCTTCATTTTCAGTACCATAGTCCTGAGGACGTTCAATAATTTGCAGCAGCAATCCATCAAAATGACAGGCCGTGTGAGAAGTAAAAGCCACCGTACGACGATTCAAGCGAGGGAAAACCAGGTGATCGGAAGGACGTTCGAATCGAATGACCCGTTTGACCAATACAATGCCCCGGTCCGTATGAATTTCACCAGTCCAGTCCAGAACATCGCATGGAGGTTCGGGCACATTCAAAGAATCGGCAGGACCTCGCACCATGCCCCAGCGCAAGCGCAAGAAGGTGAAACGGGGACGAGCAGGATCGTTCGGGTCACCTGGTAGGTCCCCTTGGCCAATCAGATCCACAATATCGCTGTCCGATTCATATTCGTCGTCATGCTCTTCACCATCTTCGGCGTACATCATCTCTTGCAGAGTTTCATCGTTAAAAGCTTCGTATTCATCAGAAATGGTCAGGCCACCATAACTTTTGGTGAAATCCATATCATCGTAATTGTCTACTCCCTGAATGGATGTCTCGGTGGGATTTGAACTGTCTTCGCTACACCCGATCAGGGCAATCAGCAGCACCGTCAGAATGCTCATGAGGGTGATTCGATTCTTGTTTAACATATTGTTTCTCCTTGATAAATTGGCAGTGAACCCTGGTTTGCATCTTCGACTAGGTATTGCATTGAAAATGCCAAACTCTCAAATCGTTTATATTTCATTTAAAATCAGTATGTTAGCAAAATCAGACCAACCATCTCCCGCAAAATATCAAAAAAAACCGTACCTGCAGGGACACTTCCTGCAAGTACGGGTACATGCGGTGACATCTAAATCAGCTGGCCTTTTGTCGTTTCAGGACAACCCCATCCTTTTGCGCACACTAACTTTCAAAGCCATCAATTCTTCATGCCGAACCCCAAGCAGGGTTCCCAACTTGTGCATCAGGGCATCTTCATGGGCTTCCAGAATGCCGTCGTTATAAACAATTTCCCACAACAGATCCAGCACGGCCAATTTCCTGGGTCGTTCGTACTGTTCGTTTACCAGGCGGGCAAAGCTGTAAAGATCGGCTCCCTTCTCCCGTTCGGCTTCGGCCATGGAAAGCAATTCCAGAGTTTCCTGCTGATCAAGCTTAAAACGCTGTCCCACCATTTTTTCAATAGTTTTGCACTCTTCCTCACTGAAATCATCATCAGCGTAGGCGGCTTCCAGCAGAAGAACGCAAGTGGCCACACGCAACCGATATTCGTCACTGTGCTTGCTATCCTGATTTTTTCCGTCACCCTTAAAAAGCTGACCAAGTGAACTGAACATTGCGACTCCATTTCCAGGTATGAATTAAACGGCAACCCAGTTCCAGGTACTGCCGGGCAAACAAACAACTTCATAAGCGATGGTGCCCAAATCGGCGGCCATCATTTCTGCGGTAATAACTTCATCTCCCTGACGGCCAAGCAGAACCGCTTGCTCGCCAGCTTCGACCTCGGGAACATGAGTCACATCAACCATGCACAAATTCATGCAAATGCGCCCCACCAGCGGAGCACGATATCCCTTCACCAGCACATGACTCCTGCCGCCAAGGCTGCGGGGCAAACCATCGGAATACCCAACCGGTAGAATGGCAATTCGGCTGTCGGCCATAGCCTTCCAGGAACGTCCATAACCCACAGTTTCACCAGCTGCCACTTCACGCACCTGGCTGATTTTACACTTCCAGGTCAACGCCGGTTGAAGATCAATTTTCGGCTGACCGCTTTGCCGGAACGAAACCAGCGTTTCTTTACTGGGCCAAATACCATAAGCGGAAATACCCACCCGGGCCAATGTTCCATGCACTTCAGGAAAAAGCAATGTGGCTGCACTGCAGGTCATGTGTATGTTTGGAAATTCCAAACCCTCGGCCATGAGCAATTTCCTGAACTTTTCAAAGCGCTGCATTTGAGCCAAGGCAAAATCTTGATTGGTGGAGTCTTCAATATCGGCAAAATGACTGGACAGCCCCACCACTTCGAGACATGAATGTGATTTCAGAGAATCGGCCAGTTGCGACACCTCCTCTTCCACAAACCCCTGCCGGTTAACACCCGTTTCCACTTTAATATGCACGGAAATGGATTCTTTGATTTCACCACAAGCGGCCACCGCATTTTCCAGGGCCGCCACTGATGCCAGAGTAATTTCCACACCCGCTTCTGCAGCTTTCACCATTTCGGTTTGGGTAGTCGGCCCCAGAATAACCACCGGGGCTTCAATATCTCCCTGTCGCAACAAGTCAGCCTCGTTCCAGGAATGGACTCCCAGAACCTGAGCCCCGCCTTGCAAAAAAGCCCTGGCAGCAATAAGAAGACCGTGACCATAGGCATTTGCCTTGACCACGGCCATCAGGCGTGTGGATGGCGCCAAAAGGCGGCGCAATTCTTTCATGTTCCCGGTCAGGGCCGAGCTGTTCACTTCAACAGTCAGCCATCCGGACGATGTCTCATCATCCGCCGTGGGCTTGGGCGACCTTTCCATTTTTCTTTCGTAGATCACAAGCTTCCTTGTCTTTGCAGGCACCGTAAAGTTCAAGGCGGTGACGGTAAATTTTAAAATTATTTTCTTCAGCCAGTTGCTCCTGGAGGGCTTCCAGACCAGGGTTGAAGAATTCAGAAATAGCACCGCATTCCAGACAGATCATGTGGTCGTGATGTTCCACATCAGAATGACCTTCATAACGGGCCAAACCATCGCCAAAACGACGCTCTTCCACAAGATTACTTTCCACCAGCAAATGCAGAGTGCGGTACACCGTTGCATAACCAATGCGTGGATTTACATTCTTGACCTCTTTGAGCAGCTCTTCAACAGAAATATGGCCTTTCATTTTAAAAAAGACATTCACAATGGTATTGCGCTGCCGGGTCGTTTTGAGACCTTTTTCCTGGATGAACTTGGCAAAGCCCGCTTCTTTTTCCTGAACCAGATCCGGGTTCACTTCTGCGGTGGTATTTTCATAGGTCATATTTTACCTCTTTTTCAGTGGCTCACGCCGGGGTAACCATGACTGACACTACCCAGGATGTGGACGACACCTAAGCAGCAACCATGGATATCTTTCGAAGTTCCCCGTTTCGAAAATGATTGTTAATTTCGTCTACAAACTAAGAACAGACAAACACACTGTCAAGAGGTGGGACTTTACATAAAGCAATAAATGGTCAGGGTTTCAACGAATTTGAACAGCGAAATTCTCCCCTTCGGGCAAATACCAGAAGGAGTCGCCGTTGTGCAAAAGCAGCACATCTTTGCCCCGCATCATGAAGCTTTCGGTATCCACAGTAGCGCTCCAACGCCGTCGGGCCCCTGTCAAACGATACATTCGACCCGAGCCACTGTCAGAAATCCACATATATTTTCCGTCAAAAGCAACGCCAAAGGGTGAGAACCCGGGAGTAACCACCGAACGGGTAATCTGTCCCACTTCGTTGTCGAAACGATCAACACGACCGGTATCACGGTCTGTAATCCAGACAAAACGTCCATCGAAACACATTCCGCAGGGATGATTCCCCGGGGCATCGAAAGCTTCTTCCACCATTAGAGTATCCGGTTCAATCCGATAAAGAATGGAACTGCCGTCATCGGCGTCACCACAACTGAAGAGAAATTCCCCATCCCAGGCCAGCCCCCGGTCCAGTACGCCGGTAAAGTCTTCCATTCGCAGAACCACGCCCGCAGTGTCCTGAAAAACCATGCGCACTTCTCTGTTGCCCGATTCGCTGAGAGTATCGGGAATATCATTCAGGACAACCAGTGTATCGGGTCCCATCCAGGTGATGCCGCTGATGGACCCCAGAGCAGGCAATTGCAAAGTATCGAGCCGGCTGAACGAGAGGGCCACATTGGGGCCGTATCCAGACTCGTCACGAGTGGCTGCAGTGGCTATTCCGGCAAAAGCCACAAAAAGAGCCAAGGTTCCGGCCAGCAGGACCAATGACCTGAAAGAACTTCTGGAAAAACCCGTCATCTGCAATTCCCTTTCAAAGGCCCCGTTCAGGAGCGCTTATGGTAGTTGTTGTGAATCTCTTTTGCACGGTTCAGCAAGTCAGATACTTTTCCCACGGAAATGGGCTTGCGTTCCACTAAATCAATGTGTGAATGGCGGGCCTTGTCCAGAATTTCTTCCTGCCCCCAGCCTGAAATGAGAATCAGGACCATCTCAGGGTAAGCTACGCGTATCTTATCAGCAAGATCCAGACCGCTCATTCCGGGCAGTGTCTGGTCAATTATGGCCACTTCGAAGGTTTTATGAGCCAGAATTTCTTCCGCTGCCGTACCGTCACCAGCCACTGTGGCCCGGCAACCAAATTCAACCAGAACATCGGCCAGCATCTCCCGAACCGAAGAATCATCATCAACCACCAGAACCGAGGCGGAAAAAACACCAACATCAAGTCTGGTTTCCACTGTTGAATTTTTCACTTTTTCAGGCTGATTTGACCGGGGCAGGGTTAAGGCAAAACACGCCCCCTGTTCCTGAGTGGAAACCCAATTGATTTGCCCACCACAGGAGTTCAGAATCTGCCGGCAATAGGGCAGCCCCACTCCTTTTTTCGAATCCCCGCTGGTGCTGAAACCAGGTTCAAATATTTGGGAAGAATTTTCAGCAGAAATACCAGGACCAGAATCGTGATAAAAAAGGGTGCAAAAATCTTCGTCGCTTTCCAGCCGGAATCGGACTTTCCCGCCCTGAGGTAATACAGCCAGACTGTTGTGCAAAAGATTGTTTAGGACTTCCCGCAAAACGTCAGTTGGAACGGTACAATAAACACCTTCCAGTACTGAATTATCAGCCAGCCACACTCCGGTTTTTTGTTCATCTTCGGTGGAAAAATCCTGCTGCCAGTCCTGCCCCGCTTCCGGCTGAATCAAACTCAGAGACTGAACAATTGCTTCTCGAATATCGCTCACTCCGGTGAACGATTCGTTGGAAACCCGCAACAAAAGTGATTCCAGTGACTCTGTGGCCAGCTCAATGTCTTTCAGGTGACGAAGAAGAACAGAGTCCTTCACCCCTCTTTGCAAGAGTCCGGTTCGACCCAAAATCACGGCAAGCATCTGGCGGGCATCATGCACCACGCCAGACAGTTCCCCGATTATTTTCTTTTTTGTTTCAGCCAAGGGAAGTCCCGGGAGCAAAGATCCAAAATACCATAACCAAACAACTCACCGAGGAGTCATTTCGTTTCCAATGATTGGATAATACACCTCAGGCGGTAGGAAGCAACCTAACAACTGATTCTTTGTTCTGAACAGGCCTTGCCTGCAAGACCAATGAGATTCTAATACCGGACTGGCCTTCGGAGTCTTGAAAGATTTCCAATTCCACGCCCAGGTATTCTTTCAAACCACCCGATACAACAAACCCGGTCAGCTTTTGCAACTCACATCCTGAGCCCTGAGCTTGATTGTTTAATGATTCCAGGCCAAACCTTGATATGCGTGGTACGGTCACATTTGACGGAAGTGAAACCGGCAACAAATCCACATGCAGCCAGCCAGTACCCTTTTCAGGCTCTCCTTCAAAATGAACCCGCGACTCAACCCCCCGGTCAGCAAAAGTATAGTCAAGTGCACGGGAACATTGGACCACCAGGTCATCCAGAGCCGTCAGATCAGTCATCACCTGAGTTTCTGCAGGAAAGTCCGCTTCCTTCAATTCAAATTTTTCCTGCAGGAAGGACTCAAGCTTTTCGCAAGACAACAAACCCAACTCTGCTTTGGACTGCCCTCCTGAGCTGGCCAGCATTTCCTGACTCCACTCTATGGTGTGTTGCAAACGACGAACATTCTTGAGGGCAAGAGCCACCATTTTCAACTGCGGATCATCTTCAGCCGTTTTTATTCCCATTCCCCCGAGATCCCCCTCCAGAACCTCGAGGGCCGTTTTTACGGCGGTTAACGGAGTCCGCATTTCATGGCCCAGAAAAGTCAGGAAATCTCCCTGATCTTCATTTTCCTCTGAATGATTATTTCTTCGGTAGGATTTCTCCAGAGCCACTTGCATGGCTTGCCGCAGGGTCCGGGAGTCCGGATTGTTTTGATTCAGCCCCTGCCAGGCGTCCCGATCCAGGAGGAGGGGACCTGAAACGCCCAGCAGGATTATGGGTGCCTGTTGTTCAGGATTCATCAGCAAATTTGCAGGCCGACGAATTTTTCCAAGGGCCGAAGCCGTATTCGAATCAAGTAGGGCCAAATCGCATTGATGACTGGCAGGCCAATCAGGGTCCGCACTCTGTATATCGAAAGTTCCCAGAGTCATTCCCCACCGGCGCAGGCGACTGTGAATTTCTCTGTAACTTGAAAGGCGAATATCCAGAAGAACGTGAGTCACACAAACCATCCCTGATTTCCAACCGACACCATGCCGATCTTATTTACAGGCTGATTCGCAAAGGCTATGCCCAACGCCTAAGCTAAAGATAACACAGTATTTATGAAGAATTCAAGGACCCCAACAACCCACGAAGGGGGAACAGAAGGAACCATGAGGAACCGTGGGAAAGGTCAAAGAATCAAAGGATACAAAACTTGAATCAGGCCAAAAACATGAAACCACAAAGCCCTGAATGCAAAACGCAATAGGATATAAAAAAGTCTGTTATTGAGGAAGATCTCTGCCGGTTGTTTCGCGTCCAGGCCGATAGTCGTCATTATCCAGCCGGAAGGAAATGGTGAAATACCAGGCTGCGGGCCGGTCAAGACTGCCTTGCAACTCTCGTGAAACTTTTAAGCCAAGAGAAGCATCGTCGGTCCAGGGCATCCAGGCTTGAATTCCCAGAGTTTGAGAAATGCGGCTCGAGAAGTTGTGAAAATCATAGGCCAGTGCCAGACGGGAATTTCGTCCCCGATACCAATTCAGAACACTTCCCACATGAAAACCACTAGGATAAGCCTCATCTTCATTGAGCTGATCAGAAGACGAAGCCAAGGTCGCCAAATAACCCAGAGTCACTCCCAGTTCGCGCAGGGGATCCAGCTCGAATACTTTTCGAAGTTCAAGGCGCAAAGGCATACCCGTTGAACTGAAGGGATACAATCGTTCCGCCCCGGTTGGCAGACCCAAGCCCACTGAGTAATACAATCGGTCCAGGACAGGCATAGGGGCAAGTCCAGTGGAGCCAATTTCCGGCTGGCCAAAACTGGTAATAAGCCGACCATTTGGCCACCCGATCTCGCCTTCAGGATTTCGCACCCAGGGCCATCGGGAAAACAAAGGCACATCGCCGGTATCAAATGAAGCAAATGGCATGCGAATATAATAGACGCCCTTATCCCCGGCAGGCAGCACAACCGAAACCAGCAAACGATTAACCGACCAGCCGAACTTACCATCTTCAAATCGGTTAAAATCGACAACCATGGCCATGCGTGAAGTGGAGTCAGCTGGAGCAAAAAAAGGAAGGTCATCGCGATAAACAGTCTGGGCGTTTAACGAATTGGGACCCACAAAAAACAGGATAATCAGTGCCTGAAAAAATAAGAACCGTGTTTTCAACGAGGTGCCTGTTCGATGAGCCGAACAATACCTGCTTCTTCGAAATAACATTTTATTATTTTCCTGCCACCGGGAAGATCTTCTTTGACCACAACCACACCACAATCGCCCCAAGCCAGATGGTGAATGCACTGCCCCACTTCATAAGTTTCCCAGGGTCGATAAGGTGCCGCTTCGCTCACATCGGTTTCAGCCAGCATTGCGGCGTACTCCATAATGGGTTCAGCATCATCAACCGGCTCTACTTCTTCGGGTTTATTTTCAAACTCTTCAGCAGATTCAATTCCAGACGAATTTTCCCGGGAGGAAAATTCATCCAATCCGGAAGTGGAATCTGTGGAGTCAACATCAGAAGGTACGGCAGGTTCCACATTTGTTTTGGGGGTGGGTAATCCAAGCAGCTGCTCGTCGTCGTCAGAAATATCTTCTGTAATATTGCCCTCAACATCTGCAGAAACTATCCCGCCGTCAGACTTTTTCTCCAAGGCAGCCATCATAGCAGCTGGGCTGTCCCACTGCATTTCATCATCTTCAGACAAATTCTCATTGTCCGAATTTGAAACAGAGGGTGTCGAATCTTCTGGAGTTGGCAGTTCTGATGATTCGCTGGCAGAGGTGCCCGATGAATCTTCTGGACTGCCATCCAAGGCGTCTTTCAGCTTGGGAAGAAATCCCTGACAATTGGGGCATTGAAACCAGACCACTCCGTCATCGTCATCTCCATCGCCTGAAGAGACAATTTCCATGTCCAGCCAGTCTTTGCAAACGGAACAAAACTGTCTGGACTTTACGTGGTTGGACATCACGATACTCCGAGTAGCGTTACAGACTTAATTAAAGAAGTCAGGGGATTATACTGCAACAGGCTTCTGATTCATCTTTGGTCAGGTAACGCATACCACACACCAAGCATTTACAGGGACCATCAATGCGGCCCTCGTTTTCTGCTCGACGCAACAGACGACGGTACTTAACAAAACTTTCATCTCGAACAAGCATACTATCTTCTTTGACGCTGATCATTGGGTCCTCCTTGGCTCCGTCTCCTGCGTCTTAACATGGTTCCGGCTACAGTGCAAATCCGTGCAGTTTCCTTTGTGCCAGAAAGTGTTAACCGAGGGCATACTATTACATTTGGAAGGTGGAGTCAACCCATCCGGGATAAATAAATATAAAAAAAATGTGGGAGAAAAAGAGCGTCTATGATTCGGCGGCCTGAGACTCTTCGTCAGACGAAGAATCAATTTTGGCAATGGGGTTGGTTGTCTGGTCGACAAGAAAAAGATCGCCCAGATCAACAAGGCCCATGGCATTGATGTCTTCAAGAGCGGCACGCAGAACTGCGGCCGTGGCTTCAGCATCGTCACCGGCACGATGAGGGTTGTCGTGGGCAACATCAAAATGACGAGCCAGTTCAGGAAGACTGCGACTGGAAAGGTTGGGCCACAACTGCCTCGATAATTGCAGAGTGCAAAGACCGGTCACTGCTGGACGAACCACTCCCCTGCGGGCAAATTCCCAACTCAGGAAAGGCAGATCGAAACGAATATCATGGGCCACAAAAACATTTCCATCGAGCAAAGTGGCTACTGTTTCAGCAACATCTGAAAATGTTGGTGCACCTTCAAGATCCTGACTGCTAATTCCAGTCAGCCGAGCCACCCAGGGCGGAATGGAGCGATCGCTCCAGACCAGGGTTTCAAAACGGTCCAGAATTTCTCCGCCCCGCATGACCACCAGGCCAATCTCAATAATTTCATCCACACCAATTACACTGCCGGTGGTTTCCAGGTCAACAATGGCAAAAGTCACGTCGTCAAGATTCTGGGTCAGAATGCTTGAGCCGTGTACCGTCCAGCAATGATCGTGGGTTTCCACAAAACGAGAGTCGGCTCCCAGCAACGCCCTGACAACCACCTGAGTTTCAGGCATCTCATGACGGCGGGCACCAAAAAGTTTCCGGGCTATGGCCGGAGTTGGTAAAGGCTTTTCCTGACCGAGCAGGAAATCATAAGCCTCGGACCGAAATTGTTTTAAATCGCTTGAGATCATGTATCAAGTATACCATTAAAAGGGCTGTCGGGTCAATTACCCGCAGTTAACTGGGTTATAGCGTTGTGGCCAAAACCCACCAATTCCATCACTTCAACCCTGATTCGGGCCGGTGGAACCGGGATTTTTCGATTGGGAGGATCCAACGATGATACAGCCTTAACCCGCTCCGAGGCATAAGCCAACCCCAGGAAAGGGATCTCTTCATTTACAGCTGCAGCAATTTCCCGGGAGGAAATTTGGAGCATTTTTCCCGCCGGCATTATTGCGCTTTGGGTATCGGCACTGGCCATGACCCACTGCCTGCACGAGAACTGCCGTCCCTGAACCACACGAGTAGTCTTCTGCTGGCTGCTGATTTCATCAGGTACAAAATCAGACTGGAAGGAAGTGGAAATCATTGGATCCTGGCGCAACTCTTCCGCAGTGACATCTCGAACCTGTGCATCTTGCCAAAGACGAACCGAAACCACTGCCGACAACAATGGCCCCTGTCTATCCAATATTTTCGCAGACAAACGAACCTGAGCACCCTGACCGGCTGCTGGCAACAAACTGCCATCGGATTGCTCATCCAGTGGCAATAATTCCAGTAAATACGTGCCATCGTTATTGTCGGTTGGGGTGGCCAGGCAGGCAATGCGGGTAATGCCCTCTTCACGCCGGCCGCCAGCCATAACCTGATGCCGGTAATCAACGTAATCGCCCTGCTTAATACTGAGTGGGATTTCCGTTTGACTCCAAAGAGTAAACAGATCCAGAGCTGTTGCAGGAACCGCCAAGAAAATTATTAAAGCAAGAGTCCAGAGAGAACAAACGGCCGACAAATGCCGGCCGTTCGTTTTCAGAAATAAGTTTCGCAAAACCGTATTCCTTAATGTTTGATTTTTTCCCAGTAAGTGGCGTAATCGAACTCGGGACTGTTTTCCTGATCGTGACAGGTGACGCAGGAATCTTTTGCCTGAGCAATCCATTTACCATCCCGGTCGTGTTCGGTTCCATAACCATGACAAGCTTCACACTGCACATTTGACAACTTGTTGAATGGGGATTTTTCAGCAAAGCCATTCAAATAACGATAGCCGGTTGTATGGCAGAGAATGCACTCCGGTTCGTTGCTCATTCCTTTGGCCCTGATACTGGTAAAAGCCGTATTATGCGACGATTCAGCATAGGCAGCCCAAGTGTCTTCATGACAGGTTTTGCAGGAACGTGCTCCCAGGTAAGTCTCTTTTTCGGACCCAAGGTCCCGGGGAAAATCTGCCCGTTTGGCTAATTTGAATTCTTCAAAACTGGCTTTGTATTCTTCAACTCGCTTGGCCATTTCCGGTTCGTCGTCCAGGGCCTCATCCAGGCTGGTCACTTCAACTTCAAATGCTTCGACCCGACCGTTTTCATCGTTGACGAAAATATCTGAACGGCCAGCAAAGCGACCTTCATGAGGTGCTGCAAGAATAATGGTATCGTCAACAAGACGGCCTTTTTTCAAAGTCCGGTGTACGTGCCCCATGAGAACAAGATCGAATCCCTTTACTTCACGGACCAATGTATCGGTTTGGCCTTCGCCCAAGTGACCGATCAAAACAACGGTGTCGCATTCTTCACGCAACCGGGGCATCAGTTCACGCATGGTCGCCACCGGGTCTTTTATATCAAGACCACTGTCGGTTTCGGTCATGGTGATGATTTTGTGACGGGGAGCCAAAATGCTGACCAACCCGAACTTGATGCCATTTTTTTCCACGATCAGATATTCCGGGAGAATCAACTCTCCGGTATTGCGATCCACAACATTGGCATTGGTGAAAGGCAGGTCGTATTTTTCAATCATTTCCCTGAGAAAGTCCAAACCGTAATTCAGGTCAGCTTCACCGAGACCAATGCCATCGTAACCAAAATCACCAGTCACTTCACACAGGAAATGGGTCTGATGCTGATCATTCTTGTTGCGCCGACCAAAGAGGTCACCGCCGTCGAGCATGAGGACAGGCACATTTTCGTTCCAAACCGAGTCAAAGTAGGTCGCCCTCCGGGCAACCCCGCCACGCTGTTTGGATTTTCAGCCACAGGGGTCTATTTTGCCCTTCACATCACTCAAATAGAGCAATGAGACATTCTTCCAACTGCCTTTGTCGGCAGCCAGAGCACTTTTGTTGGAGATAACCCCAAGGCCACCAGTAGCCAACAACACAAAAACAAGTGTTGTCAGGCTCAGTAACTTGGCCCGTCCCATAAACTTGGTCATTTTCGAAACCTTTCCCGTTTCAATAAATAAATTTCGTGGACTCCTTGTAATACCATCGGCTGCAAGAAGTTCCCGCTGAGTATTATATATGATCTGGAGTTGATGAGCAACTAATTGGCAGAACGCTATCTTGGCGAAATGCGGAAATAGAAGACCATTTGACAAAAAAGAAGAGGGTGGCAAAACCACCCTCATCAAATGATCAATTCAGAGCAAGAATCCAAATTTTACTTTTGGACTCTTTCTTTCAGGCTCTTACCAGCCACAAACGCAGGATACTTAGCTGCTGCGATGGTGATGGATTCGCCAGTTTGGGGGTTGCGTCCAGTACGTTTTTTACGATTGCGACGCTCGAAGGAACCAAAACCAGTAATCTGGACCCGGTCACCTTTGGCTACTGCGCTGGCAATAATTCCTTCGCGTGGTGCGGTGGAAAAAATCGCATCAACAGCACGCTTGGAAGCGGCTTTACTCATTCCGGTTTTCTTTGCCAATTTTTCGGTGAGTTCTGTTTTATTCATTCGTCTCACCCCCTTTCGTTTCTCCATTAGTCCCATGATACGGGGGTTTGTCAACTGTTATATTATTTCAAAATGACCAGGCGGAAAAAAACTAGAAGCCACCACCCAAGCTACTGCCAAGAGTGCTCATATTGCTGGTCACACCCCGGGTCAATTTCAAATCGGGAATTGATTTCAAATACACCCGGAAGCCAAATTCTGAATTTCCCGTATTGATGGTTCGATTGAACTCAAGAGCCCAGCAATGAAGGTCTTTTTTCAGGGTATACCGCTGGCTGAGTGGAGCCCCGGTCACCAGGTCAAAACTGCCTGAATAATTAAAATCCCATGTACGAGTGAGATTGGCACTGACTCCAAGGTTTGCACTCGAACGTTTGGAATGATCGAGGTTATTGTATGTGTAAGAAAATGATGCATTCATTCGGAAAGGTATGTAGCGACCACCCTCAGTCGGGTCATCCGTAGAATCATCCTGCTGACCGCCCTCGCGGTTGTAGAAATCGTAGAAAGAACTTTCTTCACCATCAAAAAATTCCTCGGGATTATCTTCGTATCCCTGATCAAGGAACTCCTCGTCGGTATTGAGAGTGTCGGCAGGAGCATTCAGATCCACACCCAATCGATCAATTTTGCTGTTTCGCTTTTGCACGGACGGCGCAGGAACCACACCCACGTCGGCTCTACCTGAAAAGCTGAGGCCATAGTTGAACCGAGTAGTCAACAGAGCCAGATTTTTAGGGTTGATGGTATTGTTCACTTTCAACGCCAGTGCCCGATTCTTCCCGGGTTTAACCGTCAGAGTGCTGTTGATATTTCCCCATCTGTCGCCAGGTTCATTTTTTGGACGATAAGAAGTTCGCAAAGACCAGTCGAACAAACCGTCGAGTTTTTCTTCGGTCATGGTTGAGTCCGAATCACCCGTCAGATATTTTAAATCAAAACGGTTATCCATGCTCAGGGAAATGCTCGTTGAATGTGACTGGCGTCCGTTGGCTAAACCGGGACTCAGAGTATAGCCGGTATTGAACCGGAAAGTGTGACGAACGGCTTTCAGACGCCCGACTTCCAAGGGAAAAAGGCCGTACAAGCTGGTTCCCAACCCGGCAGTGAAACTCAAACGGGTGGTAGTATTCTCCTCCAGGTCATCGAAGTCTTCGTAATACCCGGTGGTATCAGTGTCTGCAATCCAGGAACGCCCCATGCTGGTTTCCCGGTTCCAGTTCTGACTGGCGTTGGAACTAAAATTGAGGTTAAAAATTGAAATCCTGGGAGGACGGAAAGCAAGCCCCCAGGTACCGCTGGCATTGTATTTTGTCACGTCGTGCAGCTCATAACCCTGGCGATCTGACTTGATTCGATACCCCTGACTAAAGCTGGTATTACGGGCCATATCCCCCAGGAAATTGCCTTCCTGACCACCACGAAGAGGCGAGGCCAGAGAAATTTCACGGAAGTTGAACGACATGGATGGTAGAATCATGGTGTTTAGAAGAACATCGGTATTCGGATCATCGTCCTCTACGTTGGTGTATTCCTTACGTGAAGCATTGAGAACGGTACTCCCGAACGAAAAATTCCTGCTGACATAAACCTTTGAGGTCATTTCTCCACTGACGATGTCACGATCTCGGCCTCCGGACAGGTCGTTGCTGCTGAGGCTCTGACTGGCCATTTTGACATCAGCCCTGAATTTGTAATCATCAAAAAGAGTGGGTTGGTTGTGGTTCCAGCGGAACTGCCATTCTTTTTTATCATCACCCGAAAGACTGACCTTGCTGGAATAGTCCACACCACCATTAAAAGCATAACGTTTCACATAACGGTTGGATACCCGGTAACCAAAATCTTTTCGTTCGTTGTAGTCAGCCTCAAAAACAAAATCCATATTGTCGTTGGTTGCCCAGTAATAACCAAAATCACGAATGTAACGACCATTGCGACTGGACCAGCCAAAATCGAATTGAGGAAAAAGAATACCCGACTGTCGGCCGCTTTTCAGAGACTTGAAATAGAATGGCAAAGCAAAAATAGGAACGTTGCCAATATGCAGGGCGATAGGTTTGGCCACCACTTTGTCGCCCATGCGCATTTTCATTTTATCGGCCCAGAAATGATAGTGAGGTTCTTCGAGATCACAGCTGGTCATACGGGCACCGCAAATTTTAAGGGTACTGTCCGGGAAACGGCTGATTTCATCACCCACGTAATAATAATTATCGAAAGTGGTCACACCTCTTTTTACCGCCCCGGTTCGATTTTCAAAATCGTACCCCATCTGGTAGCCGGCAATGTTCTCTGAGTCTTCAATGAGTGGATCGCCTTCAGCATACAGTTCGCGGTTGACCGTACTGAGTTTTATATGGTCGGCCGAGAGTTTCATCGTGCCGTAGGTCAGAACCCCGTTTTTACGAATATTGATGGCCTTTTCTTCCATCTCAAAAATCACCGACCCACCTGTATAAACCACATCTTCAGCATTGGATAAAAAATCAAGGCCCGCGGAGGTTGTATCGTAGCCGGCAGAAGCAAGAGAATCCAGAGCCGCAGTCATTAAAGAGTCGATGGTATCCGCAGCTAAATCGGGGCTGGATTCGGTATTAAAAAGTCCCGTCATGCCCATGATACCGGCCAATGAATCGGCATGGGCAATGATCAGCGAATCGGCCACAGCCACCCGGGCACTGTCCACTCCTGCTGAATAAAGGGAGTCGGCAAAAGCAGTGCTGTCGGCACTGCTGCGGCGCAACATATCAGTCAACCGGTCCGACCGGCCCAGCATTTCCCGCATGGCCGCCAGTTTGGCGAAGCGGTATGTACCGGTCATGTTTCCATCGACCTTAACCCTGCTGACTCTCTGGTTACGAAAGTCGAGAGTGATGGTATCGCCGTGCACATCGTTGGTGGCTACTTCATCGTTTAAATCCATGGGCGTATATATGCTGTGAGCTTGTCCCACAACGACGGTGCGATCAATTTCATCATCCACAAATTTAATATTGATGCTATCGCCTTCGATAACATCCATTCGGGGCAGACCTTTGTACAAGACAGCCAGACTGTCTGGAGTGGAGTCCTCCATGTGAGCTGATCCCGTCAAAATGACCCGGTCCAGGTGTCCGTCGAGATAGAAAAATTCAATGCGGTCGCCTACCATGGAGTTGGTTTCAGTCATGGACACCCTGGGGTTGCCCATGAGCACCATATGCTCCCGGCCATAAGCGATGGCAGAATCGGCTTCAGCCCGGGTTTGTCCCTGGTGAATTTTTACTGAGTCCACCATGACCACTTTATTTTCCGTGCGGTAGAAACGCATGACTCCAGCTTTGCTGGTCAGAAGGTCACCGCCTTCCTCCCGGCTGGTCATGATCGGGTTTTGATCCACTTCCGCGAGATCACTTTCGCCATCAAAAAAAGCATGATCACCGGTTACCAGATTCTGGCTGCCGGGTTCCATAATGCGCACATGGCCAAAAGCTTCGCCGGTGCCGGTAAGGCGATCACGGCTAATGGTATCAGCACGCACTGTATAATCAGGGGAAACCAAAAGGGCGTCGCCAATGAGATGAAAGAAGCGGCCACCTGAGCGTGACTCTCCCTTGCGACCGGTGCCAATGACCTCATCTTCAGTCAACCGCACATCGCCATAAAAATCGGAGCGTCCCTGGTTGCGGAAATAATAGGCATGGCGACAAGTCAAAACACCTTCATCCCGGGTCAGAACCACGTTGCCAATCAATTCATACATTTCACGGTCGCGATAATATCGGGCTGTATCGCAGGCAGCCGTCAGGCTGTCCCGGTCGATGTAAACATTGCCCAGCAAATAGGAAATGCGTTCATTATTAACCACTCGGTCAATGTATTTATCGGCAACGGTTTTTGTCCGTTTCTGAATGGGTGCCGGACTTTCCTGAGCCATGACCCAGGTGTTTTGAACAACCGGCCGCAAGCCAAGAAGAACCATTACCATAAGGGCAGGCAACAACACAAACCGAAACAAACCGGTAAAAATGCTGAAATATGGACTGCCTTTTTGTTTCTTCATTAACCGCCGATCACGCTCTCCCGAGCCAAACTCGCTGCGCCTCTGGCTGCAGAAAGTGGGCCCAACTCAGCTTGCACAATAGGTACATGACGAGCCTCTTCAGCCAAAACCAATTGAGGAACTATTCCGCGACAGGAATCCAGGATAAGATCTCCGGCCTGAGCCACGCCTCCACCGATGATAATTTTTTCCGGATCCAATAAATTAACCAGATTACCAATGGCACAACCCAAACGATGCCCCACCTCGGTAAATAAAGCCCGGGAAGCAGCATCTCCATCTTCAGCTAATTGGCTCAAATGGTGAGGTGAAAGGCTATCGCCTTTTTCTGCCACCAGAAGCGCCAAAGCAGTATCTTGATTTTCGACCCGGGCCAAAAGACGAGCCTGCTTAAGAATGGCCACACTGCCAGCCCATGCTTCCAGGCATCCCACCCCCCCACAAGTGCAAGTGGGGCCCGAAGGGTCCAGCACCATGTGGCCAATTTCAGCGGCCCCATGGTGGGCCCCGGTCAAGAGCTCTCCATTAAGCAGAATTCCACCTCCCACACCGGTTCCCAAAGCAATCATCACCAGATTTTCACAATCGCGTCCTGCGCCAAGACGATACTCACCGTAAAGGGCGCCGTTGACGTCATTGGTTACAACAGTGGGTTTGTCGGAAAATTCATTGGCCAGAATTCTTTTTAGATTGTTCCCTTCCCAGCCAAGAAGGTTGGGCGAGCGCCCCAGATTGCCGGAATTTGGGTTTACAATTCCCGCACAGGCCAAACCTACCGCCTGCAAATTTGCGAATGGTCCTTTACCGACTTGAACCGTGGGAGCCATCTTTTCAGCCACTTCTATGGCCAAGCGCGCGATGGTTTTTTTGCTGCTCGTCGGGTCGGTGATCACTTCACCATGATGCAGCAGACTTCCATCGGAATCGGTGAGGGCATACTTCAGACCAGTTCCACCGGCATCGGCACCCAAATAGTATTCAACCACCAGAAACTCCTTTTCAGGTTTTTTGACAAAAATGAGCCAACGACTTTTCCGCCAATCCTTCCAATCGGGTCATTTCCAAATTATGAAAACCCAATTTGTGCATTGTTTCAGCAACCATAAAGCAACTGCCGGTAACCAGCACCCGGTCATCGGTTTTCAGGTTCTTTGCCAGCCAAAGCAAAGCAGAGGCCAGATCTGGAGCGACTAACCCCAAAAGGCCCGGTTCCCACTCCTCGGACATAGCACCGGTGCCAATACCCCAGGCTTCGAGCAGGGTGGCCAGCTCCGCAGCGGTTCGGCTTCGGGGAATAGAAACCGGTGCGGCCAGAATAAGATCGAACCCAGCAAAGCCATCGGCAGGCATTTTTTCCAGTTCCTTGTTATGCATGGCCCCAAAGAACACGATGCGCCGACCCGAACATTTATCGGTTTTGAAATGAGCTAAAGCCCCGTTCAAAGCCTGTTCGTTATGGGCGGTATCAAAAACAAAATCTGGATTCCGCAGGAAACTCTGGTACCGACCCGGTAGAAAAAGATTCCCCAAAGATTGGGAAATATCTGCAGGCAGAAGGCGTTGGTCCTTTATTTTCTGCAATTCGGTTAACGCCAACAGAGCCAGAGCCACATTACGTCTCATGCTTGATGCACCAAGATCCGGGAGATTCGGATAAAAATTTTCCCGCAGAGCCAAATCCCAGGGTTTGGCCGTTCCCGTATCTGATGAGGCCGGCCAATTGGCCAGCTCATCCAGGAAATAGACCGGATTGCCCTGAGTTACGGCCGTTTGGAAAACCTGAAAGCGCAAATCCGGATCCACTCCGCAAAAGAGTGGTGTTTTGTTTTTCAACAGACCCAGTTTTTCTGCTGCAATTTCTTCCCGCGTATTTCCCAGAATTGCCTCATGGTCCAGGCCCACAGTTGTCAGAAGAATAGCTTCGGCTGGTAAAGCATTAGTGGCATCCAGCCGGCCACCGAGACCGGTTTCGCAACAAAAGAAATCGGCTTTTTCTTCGTAAGCCACCTGCACTGCCAGGGCGGTCAGAGTTTCAAACCAGCTGGCTTCGTGTTTTTCGGTCAGGGGTTTGATGGCCTGCACACGACGGGCAAAATCGGCAGGGTCAATGGGTGCATCGTTAATGCAAATTCGTTCGTGCACATTCAACAAATGCGGACTCGTGAAAGTGACCACTTTATACCCTGCATCCATTAGCAGCTGGGCCAAAATTCGGGTGGTGCTGCCTTTGCCATTGGTGCCGGCCGTTACCAGAGTTCGCAGCTTTTTTTCAGGATTGCCCAGGCCTGACAGCAAAGCTTCAATACGAAGCAAGCCAGGTCTAATGCCAAATCGGTTCAAGCTGAAAAGCCAGCCAGTGGGTTCGTCGTAAGCGACAAAAGGAGGGGCCAGATCCACGCCCACCCCGGGTTCGCCGGGGTGGGATTGTGAATTTTCAGGGCGGGGATTTCCCAGCGACATTTTTTAATCAACCCCGGGGAGGACGCCGAACAGAAACATCCCGGCCGTCAACAAACCAGTGCAAAGTGCGTTCGAGGTTCTTTTTCAGATCCTTGCGCTCGCTAATAAAATCGACCATGCCGTGGTCTTTCAAAAATTCAGAAGACTGAAAACCTTCCGGCAGATCGCCGCCAATGGTTTGCTTAATAACCCTGGGACCGGCAAAACCGATCAGGGCACCTGGCTCGGCAATGTTGATATCACCAAGGGTGGCATAACTGGCGGTCACTCCACCGGTTGTAGGGTGAGTCAGCAAACTGATGAAAGGAATGCCTTCGTTGCGCAACCGAGCCAGCACAGCGCTGGTCTTGGCCATTTGCATTAATGAGAGCAAACTTTCCTGCATGCGTGCACCACCACTGCGGCTCAAAATTAAAGCCGATTCGCGGTGTTTCAAACTGTCCAGCAAAGCCCGGGCAATTTTTTCACCTACGACCGAGCCCATGCTGCCGCCCATGTATGAAAAATCCATGATGGCAACCGAAACCGGAATCAGACCAATTTGCGCCCGTCCGGTGACCACCGCATCTTCTTTTCCGGTTTTTTTGTGCGACGCTTTAATGCGATCTTTGTAACGCTTGGAATCTTTGAATTCCAGAGCATCGACACTGGTCAACCCGGTATGAGTTTCCTGCCAGGATCCCTCATCAAAAAGCAAGTTGATGAACTGCTCGGTGGTGAAAGGTAAATGATGATTGCAACTGCCACACACCCACAGGTTTCGATCCAATTCTTTATGGTACAGAACCTCGGAACAATTGGGGCACTTGCGCCACAAATTATCGGGTATGTCTTTTTTCTGACTGGCCAGGGATCTGATCCCTTTTGCCGCTTCTGTCAACCAGGACAAGGTAGTCTCCTTAAAAAATTCCCAAAATCAGTTTTGACGGGTCTAAGTTAGCCTTTCAGGTCCCATCCAGACAACCCTTTTGTTGAATGAGGCCCAAAGGCGTTGCTTTTTCCATAGTCACCCAAAGGCACCGATTGGCCGGAAAAGGCCCTATTTAGCCAGAATATCGGCACAGGAGGCTGTCATAATGACGGCATCTTCCCCATTGTCCTGATAATAACCTGGCCTGAGACCCGTTTCGGCGAAGCCGTGCCGCACATAGAAACCACGGGCTCCATGATTGCTTTGACGAACCTCCAGAGTGATTTCCTCCTGTCCGCCCTGCACCGCCATGGCGGTCGAAGCCAACAATAGTGCTGTTCCCACTCCTTGTCGCAAGCACTCCGGATCGGTGGCAATATTCAGAATGTGAACCTGGTCCACCACACGCCAAGCCATCAGGTATCCCACCAGCTTGCCATCTTTTTCAGCCACTAACGGAATTCGCATTTTGTCGCAATGCAATTCCCCATAAATAGCTTCAGGGCTCCAGGGATCATCGAAGGCGGCCACTTCCAAAAGAAAAACCGCAGCCAAATCGTCGGGACAAGCCGGGCGAATTTGCACTTCGTGGTTTTTTGCATTGCTCACGATTGTGACCGGCGACTCTGGTGTTCGCTCACTTCATCGCTGGGCCGTCGAGGAGTCAAATCAAGATTCTTGTTCAACTCCGCATCGCTCCGGCGCAAATATTGGGGAACCAGCTGAAAAGGATGAACCTCAGGCAACTGGTCTTGGGCCAAAGACATGGCACATGCCAGAGTTCGGGCGGTGGCTGGATGAGCAGCGGTCCAGTGGCGCAATTTTGGTAACCCGGCACTGACCAGCTCCGGTCGCAGGGAGTCGCCTTCACCTAATAATATTGCCGTGCCATCACCTCCATAAACCGGGGCATCGCAATCGGGAAGGATGTTCAGGATTTTTTCCCACCAGTCGTTGCCACTGAAAGCCTGGGGAGCGGCCAACTCCTGGAGCCAATAACCCTTTCGCTTGTAAATTCCACAAAATACTTCCCGACGCCGTGCATCGAGACAAGGAACTGCGTAGTCGGCATCCGGATGATCTTCCAGGAGTGCCGCAGCCATGGCTTCCATGGTGCTGACAGCAATCAAAGGACAACCCAGACCGTAGGCCAGTCCTTTGGCTGTGGCCACGCCAATTCGCAAACCAGTAAAACTGCCTGGCCCCATGGTGATGCCAATGCCATCCAGATCCTGTTGTGTGCGATTGTTGTCCGCCAGTATTTCCTGCACGACTTGCAAAAGGGCATCGGCATAACTGCCCATCACATTTAAGGGGCGATATTGCAGAAGTTTGCCATCTTCGGCCAGGGCAAATCGGCCCCAGGGGGTGGCTGTATCAAAGGCCAGGGTAAGCAATGATCTACTCCGGTTTTTGGGGATGTGTTTCCACGATCCCGTCGCTTGTGGAAAAGTTCTGAAAAAGGTCCCGCCATGGCTCTGGAATTTCCGGCACCCCGCGCAAATGCCAGGTCCTTGTGTCTGCAGTTTCTCCAGGCAGAGAAAGCAATTCCACCCTTGGTTCATGAGGGCCCAATTCCGGCAATATTGGCTCGGGCCATTCAATCAGAGCAATGGCCCGCCGACTGAAAACTTCATCCAGAATGTGGGGAACGCCAATGTCGTCCAACTCGTGTTCAGGCTCCACCCGATAGAAATCCAGGTGGTGCACCAAAAAGGGAGAACCACTGTACGTATTGACCAAAGTAAAGGTGGGAGAAACAACTTCCTCGTCCAGATTCAAACCCGAACACAATCCCTGACTGAAGCAGGTTTTGCCTGCACCCAAAGGACCATACAAAAGAATGATTTCTCCACCAGAAAGAAGATCGGCAACTGCCCGCCCCAAAGCCAAAGTCTGGTCTGGTCCCTGCACGGTCAATTTCACCGGAAAGTCTTCTGCTGGTGGTAAATTTTGATCGTGCAACATTAATTTACCTCGGCCGCAAAACCAGGAAAGGACAAATCATTTCTTCCAGGCTAATGCCCCCGTGCTGGAAACTATCCCGATACAACCTCTCGTATTCATGAAAGTTGGTAGGATACACAAGGTAGAAATTCTCAGTGGTGATGGCATAATTTTCAATAGTGGACTCTGCTGGCAGACGATAATCCTTGGGATTTTTCATGAGCAGAATGCGGTCATCTTCAGCTCCCAGATTGTCTCCAAATTTATACCGAACATTGCTGCTGGTATCGCGGTTTCCACGAATTTTCATACTGCGGGAACACATCATGGAACCATGATCGGTTGTCAAAATTACGGTGCAATCACGGCGGGCCAAACTCTTCATAATGCTGTACAAATTGGAATGCTCAAACCAAGTGCGCATGAGAGTTCGGAAAGCAGCTTCATCCGGAGCCAGTTCCTTGAGAATGCGGTTCTGACTGCGACCATGAGCCATAATGTCAAGGAAGTTATAAACCGCAGCCACAAGACGGGTATCGCCCATGCTGCCCAAATTTCGGTGCAACGGATCAATGTCCCGCTCATCGGCAATTTTAAAATACTGACAACTTCCTGAAGCGGCACTGCCCACTCGTTTGAGCAACTCATTGAGTAATTCGGCCTCAAAAGCGTTGCGGCTGCCTTCGTGGTTCCCCTGCCGCCAGAATTTGGGATAACCTTCAGCAATATCCTGCGGATACAGACCGGCAAAAAGGGCATTGCGGGCATAAGGTGTTGCCGTTGGCAGCATCGACCAATAACTTTTGCGGTCCAAATGAAAGAAGGGCTCCAGCAATGGCTCAATCATGCGCACCTGATCCATACGCATGCAATCAATGGTGATCCAGAAAACCTGCCGGCTGCGTTGAATTTCCGGCTCGATCATTTTTTCGAAAACCCGGGGACTGAACATGGGGACATTTTCATCCAGCGCTTCTGGGTCTGTGTGAATCCAGTCGCGATAGTTTTCTCTTACATATTTCCCAAAAGCCAGATTGGCGGCCGACAGTTGCTCCGATTGGGTTTCCAGCAAACCGTGGTCGCTGTACTGATACAAATCCATGCCCCAATTGACCAGATCGGCGTAGATGTTTTCCCAGGCCTTCGGGTTTTTTGCCTGGGCAATTCGGTCCGTCACAGCCATAAAATTGCTCATGTAATCGCGCGTAATTTCTTCGCCGGCCAGTTTGCGTGCTTCCACCTGGCGCTTCAGAGCAGACAAGACCTGAATGGGGCTCACGGGCTTAACAAGGTAATCATCGATGCGTTTGCCAATGGCCCGGGTCATCAGGTCTTCAGCTTCACTTTTTGTAATCATAATGACAGGAATGTTATGATCGATTTTTCGAATGCCCTCGAGGGTTTCAAGTCCGCCCATGCCGGGCATCATTTCGTCTAGCAGAACTGCATCAAAATCTTTTTCTTCGAGCACTGCCAGAGCATCTCGCCCATTGGTCACTCCTTCAACATTGTATCCTTTTTCACCCAGATACATGGAGTGAGACCGCAGCTCTTCAATATTGTCATCAACCCAGAGAATTTTATAAGCCATGCTGCACTCCTTATTAGAAATTTTTTGCCGTTAAGATGTTTCAAAACCAGCTGATTCCGCCGCCGGTAATAAGACCTGAAACGTTGTTCCATGGCTGCTGGTACTCTCGACGGTTATGCGACCCTGATGATAATCCGTTACAATTCTTTTGACCAGCGCCAGCCCCATTCCCCATCCACGTTTCTTGGTGGTGAATCCCGGTTCGAAGATTTTGTTCCCCACACGTGACGGAATGCCCCGGCCTGTGTCCGAAACCTGAATGCGAACACCACCGGAATCGTCGTCGTCAATGCGAACGGTGATGGTCCCTTTGCCGTCAATCAGAGCATCAATACCGTTTTTTATCAGATTCTCAAGGACCCAACCCAACAAATCCCG
Organism: bacterium; assembly: GCA_024223715.1. Taxonomy (GTDB): domain Bacteria; phylum Krumholzibacteriota; class Krumholzibacteriia; order LZORAL124-64-63; family LZORAL124-64-63; genus LZORAL124-64-63. Next base: position 24,711 of record JAAEOA010000204.1, read on the forward strand.
GTTGTACAGCACAGCCACCGTGGCCCGACCTTCACGGCGAAGCTGCACTCTCCCGCCCAAATGTGGCAGGCGCTTTTGAAAGTACTCCACCGATTCGTCCACCAGCAGGTTCAGGTCTTCGTCATGCAATTGGGGCATGGAGCCAATTTGACTGAACCGGGCAGAAATCATGCTCAGGCGATCCACATCGCGGTTCAGCTCAATCATGACTTCCTGATTTTTGCCCACCTTGTCTTCAAGCAAAGCCAACCATCCCATAATGGACGTCAGCGGGGTGCCCAGCTGATGGGCTGTTTCTTTTGCCATTCCTGCAAAAAGTGCCTGCTGTTGGGCATTTTTTCTATTCTGCAAGGCCCAGACAATGAGCAGAAAAAACAAAGCCATCACCATGAGCTCAAGGTAAGGCATTATTCGCAGGCGTTGACTCAGGGCTGACCGGCCATAATGAAGAGTACCCAGGCGCTTGCCACCCTCATCTACAATGGCAAAGGGCTCCTGTTGCATATCGTAAGCTTCAGCCAGAGATAATATTTCCAGTATTATGGGGTTCTTGGAATTATTGAGTTCCTTGTTGCTCAGAACCTGATAGTCGGGCAGCGGAATTCCAATGACCGAAGCATTCCACATAACGGGACGTCCAGAATTATCGGTCATAATGAAAGGCACTTCGTTTTCATTGATGATCTCAATAATGGGCATGATTTCTTCAATATTCTGGGCAGAAAACAGCCGGCTGGCCACTCCCGATAAAAGCTGAGTGGTCAGAAAGCTTTGACGTTCCACACTCTTGGAAACCTTAATCGTAAAGATGGTTGTTGCCACCACAATGCTCAGGCTACCCAGAAGCAGGTAGACGTTAAAGACATACCGCTTGCGCAGCCAGGGAATTCCGGTTTGCCAGATCCTGTTGAACATTTACTGAATAAACTCCGCCCCACCCATATAGGGCATCAGAACTTCGGGAATACGAATGCGGCCGTCGGCGGTTTGGTAATTTTCCATAATGGCTACCAAAACACGGGGCAAAGCCAGACCCGACCCGTTAATGGTGTGGACAAATCCCTTACGGCCCTCCCCTTTGAATCGAATACCCGCACGGCGGGCCTGAAAATCGAGGAAGGTACTGCAGGAGGAAACTTCCAGCCAGGTTTTCACACCAGCGGAATAGACTTCCAGGTCGTAGCACTTGGCCGCGGCAAAGCTTAAGTCTCCAGTGGCCAGAGACAGAACCCGGTAAGGCAGGTTCAGTTTTTGCAACAACTCTTCGGCATTCGCAGTCAGGCTTTCCAATTCATCCCATGAGGTTTCCGGATCAACAAATTTTACCATTTCCACTTTATTGAATTGGTGCATGCGCACCAGACCACGGGTATCGCGACCGGCAGCTCCGGCTTCACGGCGGAAGCACGGGGAAAAAGCTGTGTATTTGAGAGGCAGATCCGACAAATTCAGAGTTTCTTTCATGTGAACATTCGTCATGGTCACTTCGGCGGTGGGAATAAGAAATAACTCATCATCCCCCGCCTGATACATGTCATCTTCCAATTTAGGCAACTGACCAGTACCTGTCATGGCGGCCCGATTAGCCAAATAAGGAATATTAAATTCGGTGTAACCCTGTTCCAGGTGCATATCCAGGAACCAGTTAATAAGCGCTCTTTCCAAGCGGGCTGCGCCACCGGAGAGAACGGAAAAACCACTGCCACTCATGCGACTGGCCCGGTCCGGGTGGAAAACACCCAGGTCTTCGCCAATTTCCCAATGGGGTTTCACTTCAAAATCATATTCTGCAGGCTCACCCCAGGTGCGTACTGTCTCGTTGTTTTCTTCGCCACCTTCGGGTGCGCTATCGTGAGGAATGTTGGGAATACGCAGATACAGCGTTTCCACATCTGCTTCCAGTTCTGTGGCCACAGCTTTCAGGCTTTTCACCTTGGCGGACACTTCTTTCATAGCCACAATGGCATCTGAGGCATCTTCCCCTGCTTTTTTCTTATCACTGATGGCGCGGTTGGCTTTATTAGCCTCGGCCTGGAGAGTTTCCATTTCCTGCAGGGCTTTGCGCCGCTCAGAATCTTTGGAATAATAGGCGTCAATGTCGACCGATTCGTTTTTCAGGGCCACAGCCCGGGTTACCAACTCCTGGTTTTCACGAAGAAATTTGCGATCCAGCACGACAAAACCCCTTAATACGGTAAAATCAAAAATACAAGTGGCACAACAATAGGACGGGAATGCTGATTTTCTTCCGAAAAAAATTGCATTCCTTGGCCCTTACTGTTAGAAGATTAGTAGCAAACCGCCTGTAACGGCAAGGACAATCAACCCCAAACACTTTCGGGAAATTTCATGAACCGTGAAAAACTGATCCAACATTTGCGCGACCTGCCCGCTAACCGTCGAGTTATTACCGCTCTGGACGTGCCTGGACAGGATGAAGCCCTCAATTTGGCTGACAAACTGGGTACTGGCGGTGGCTTTGTTAAAGTCGGCCTGGAATTATTTTCAGCCGCGGGCCCCTCGGTGGTCCGTGAACTCCGCCAAAAAGACCGCAACGTCTTTCTGGACCTGAAATACCATGACATCCCCAATACCGTGGCCTCGGCTGCCCGTCAGGCGGCTGCTATGGGCGCCAGCTTCTGCACCATGCACGCTTCGGCCGGGCGCAGTGCCATTACTGCCGCTGCTGAAGCCTTGGCCACCGCTGAATTGCCTGAAGGCGCGGTTCGACCTGCTCTTTTGGCCGTCACAGTTCTTACCAGCCTGTCCGAAGAAGAAATTAGCGAAGTCAGACCCAGCGATGACAATCTGGATGACAGTGTTCAGCGTTTGGCTCGTTTAGCTTGGGATTGCGGTTGCGATGGCCTGGTTTGCAGCCCCGCCGACCTGCCCAAACTACGGGACGCAGTGGGCGATGAACCTCTGGTAATCACCCCTGGAATTCGCATGGCCGGGGCCGCCACAGACGACCAGCACCGGGTTACCACCCCGCGCATGGCCGTGGATTCTGGTGCAGATTTTCTGGTTGTTGGCCGTCCAATTAGCAAAGCCGACGATCCTGCCGCCGCCCTGAACGCCATTGCTCAGGATATGGAATAACCAAAAATTGGAACCATCAAAAAAGGAAACCAGCATGACTGAAGATAAAGTACTTAACCTGATGGAAGAACTGGGTGCCCTGCACTCTGGCCATTTCCTGCTCAGCAGTGGCCTGCACAGCGACCGATACTTCCAGTGCGCCCGTATCCTGCAATTCCCTGAGCTGGCTAAAGAGCTGGGAGCTGCCATGGGTGCCTTCTTTGAAAAAACACCCTGCGATCTGGTGGTCAGCCCGGCCATGGGTGGCATTCTTATTGGCCATGAAGTGGCCCGCGCCATGGGTCGTCGTTTTGTATTCACCGAGAGGGTTGACGGCGTCATGTCCATTCGCCGCGGCTTTGCCCTTGAAGAAGGCGAAAAAGTCATCATCGCCGAAGATGTCGTCACCCGGGGCACCAGTGTTCTGGAAGTTATTAAATGTGTTGAAGACGCCGGTGGAAAAGTTGTTGGTGTAACCAGCATTATTGACCGCACCGGTGGCGACGCAGGCCTGCCTCTGGAATTGAATTCCCTGGCTAAGGTTGTGGTGCAAACATGGAAACCGGAAGAGTGTCCCCTGTGCCAAGAGGGCCAGGAAGTTGTAAAACCCGGCAGCCGCGGCAATTGATGGTTTGAAACCATCCGCTAAAAACAATCCCTCCGATTTTTCAGACTCTGGAAAACGGAATTCTGTGGGGAAAATTGGGGGCGGCCTGTTGGTCGCCCTTGTTTTTGTTCTGCTGTGGAGTGTGGTCAAGCCACCTACGCCACACATGGAAACCAGCGATCTTTACACTCACCTTTCTGTGGCCCGGCACCTCATTCAGGGCGATGGCTTTGTTACCGACATTGCCTACCCTCTTTCTTTTGCTTTTGATTTTGCCCGGGAATTGCCGCAGCCGCTCATTCACCGGGGCCCTGGGTACCCTTTGTTATTGACCACTGTTGTGGCCCCTTCTCCCGAAGATCCGGCTCAGGTTATTAAAAACGTGCATCGGCTTCAGCTTCTCTTTTTAGGCAGTATCGCGGTTGTGGGAATGTTGAGTTTCTGGAGTCGGAAAAATGTTCTGGCTACGGGAATTTGGCTGGTGTTTTTGTGGATGAGTCCCCTGCTTCGCTTTGGCATCGACTGGGCCTTTGTGGAACTGCCCGCGGGACTTCTGCTTTTATTAATCTGGCTGCGAAGACGCAATGTTGTTTGCTCGTCACCCCGTTGGATTGATGGTTTGCTGGCGGGCCTGCTTGTTGTTTTGCGCCTGGATCTTTTTTGGATTCCCCTCCTGTGGTGGCTTTGGGGACGCATGGAATTGAGAGTGGTTGCGCGTCGGGAAGAGAAAACCCTACCTTCACTTTTTAATCGGCAAATATTACTGGCTCTGGGTTTGATGGTGCTGCTGAATTTTCCCTGGGCCGTGCGCAACATTCAACTTACAGGCGATCCCTTTTTCAGTCTTCAGAGTCAGGCCGAACTGGTAAAAGATACGCGCACCTGGCCGGGTTATTCGGTTTACCAAAATCTGGAACCCCAGCCCATGATTGATGTTCTTTCCAACGACCCGGTTCCCGTGGCCAGAAAATTCGTTCGGGGTTTGAAGTTTTATTTCCGTAACCTGGGCCGTCTGTTTCCCTGGGCAGGCTCCATTCTGATGGCTCTGGCGCTGACTGTTTATATGCGTGGAGGAATCAACAAAAGCCCCTGTCCCCTGCGGCCCAACGCCGAATACCCCATGACCATTATTCCCGATGATTCACCTTTGGGGCCTCTGGTTGTGGCGGCCATGACCTTAATTCTTATGATCGTGCAGTATTCTTTTTTCGATCATAGTTTGCGTCATTTGCTGGTTTTGTTTCCTCTGATTGGCTGGGAGCTGGCGAATATTGCGGGCCTCGGATTTGCCAGCATTTCCAAAAAATGGAATTTGAAAGCAGGCATGATGATGATTTCCACACTCCTGGTTTCCTGGGTTTTGATTCATTTTACTTTGCAACCTGTTCCTGGCTGGGAATTTGCTGCTGAGCAGGCGACAAAGCAGGCCCCATCCCTTGAAAAAAAGACCCTGGCCCTAAAACTTAATGCCGGCCAACCTGCGTTTGTTAAGACTTCGGCCGCTCCCTGGTTTGCCCACAAAGCCGCTGTCTGGGATCCTGAAAACGAAACCACTCGTCAGAGCATCAGTAGCCATTTCAACCAACCGGAAGCCACCTTCGCGGACAGCCTGGTTTCTGCTGCCGAAGAACGCACCCAACATTCTGTGGTTTATGACGGAGCCTATCAGTCGCTGGACTATCCCGGCGGCGATGTGGCTGACAATAGGGGCGTTTGCACTGATGTCATCATTCGCAGTTACAGAGCTTTGGGAATTGATTTGCAGAAATTGGTTCACGAAGACATGGTGGCCCATTTTTCAGCCTACCCAAATTTGTGGAATATGATCCGGCCGGATTCAAATATTGATCATCGTCGGGTGCCAAATCTGCAGATGTTTTTTCAGCGTGAAGGAGCAGAATTGGAAGTGACAAACCGTGCTGCCGACTATCTTCCTGGAGATCTGGTCACCTGGATGTTGCCTGGAAATTTGCCACACATTGGAATTGTAGGGCGCAGGATTTCTGAGGATGGGCAACGGCATTTGGTGATTCACAATGTTGGGCGCGGGCCACGGCAGGAGGATTTTTTGTTTGAGTATGATATTACTGGGCATTATCGGTGGGTGAACTGATTTTCTTCGTCCTAATACTCCATAGTTTCACAGAACAACAGCACCTTTGATTCGTTGTTCATTTTGCAAAAACCAGCCAGCCACCGGGAATGAAAACAATGCGTCTTTTCGTAGCCATTGAGTTACCTGATAAAATTAAATCCTTAGTGGAAGAAATCTGCTTTGGAGTTCCTGGAGCCCGTTGGCTGACAGCTGAACAACTCCACCTGACCCTGAGATTTATTGGCGAAGTTGATGGTGATACTTTCCTCGACATCAAAGAAATCCTTGCAGAAATTCAATTTCAGGAACTTCAGTTACAACTCAAAGGTGTCGGGTGTTTTCCACCCAGCAAACAACCCAAAATTTTGTGGGCTGGACTGGCCGCCAATGATGAGTTGATGAAATTTCAGCGAAAAATTGAAACGGTGCTGGTCAGGGAAGCAGGATTGGATCCTGAAGGAAGAAACTACACACCACACATTACTCTGGCCCGACTGAAGAAAACTCCAGATCATAGAGTTGGAAATTATCTGGAAGAATTTGGACTGTTTTCTACACCAGAATTTTCGGTCACCAGCTTTTCCCTGGTCAGCTCCATATTAACTAATAAAGGAGCAAAACATACTATTGAGGATGAATTTTAATTGATTTTTTTCTGTAGGAACTTCTTCAACATAGTAACCCTCTGCCTGCTTTCAACCCTCCGGACCGCCGTCTGCACCGCCCGTCGACTTCCCACCAAAACAACCAATCGCCGCCCGCGCGTAACTCCTGTATACAACAAATTCCTCTGCAAAAGCATATAGTGCTGAGTATGAAGCGGCATCACAACCACAGGAAATTCACTTCCCTGACTCTTGTGAATGCTAACAGCAAATGAGTGCATCAATTCATCAAGATCCCGCAAATCGTAGTCCACAACCTGGCGGTCAAAACGAACCAGCAACTCTTCCTGTTGGGCATCCACACTTTCAATAACGCCAATGTCGCCATTAAAAACATCCTTGTCGTAGTTGTTCACCGTTTGCATGACCTTGTCACCCACACGCCAGGTCACCCCTTGCCTCATCACTGAATTACCGGTCGGATTAAGAATGCTTTGAAGGCGATGATTCAAATTAATAGTGCCAAGTTCTCCTCTTTTCATAGGAGTCAGGACTTGAATATCTTCAATGGGGTCAACAGACAATTTGCCAGGCAGGCGCCGGGCTACAAGATCCACAACCAGGTCAGCAATGGCTTGCGGTTCCTGGCGTTCAATAAAATAAAAATCTTCCAGTGTTGAATCCTGCCCACGGTCACCGTCGAGAGGAATATGGCCATCATTAATGCGATGAGCGTTGGTAATGATGGCGCTGCTCGAGGCCTGACGAAAGACTTCGTGCAATCGGGCCACGGGAAGGCTGCCGGAATCTATGATGTCACCCAATACCCGCCCTGGCCCTACAGAAGGAAGTTGATCCACATCACCCACAAGCAGCAAACTGGCGTTGGCAGGCATAGCTCGCACCAATTGCCAGGCCAGCTGGGCATCGACCATGGAGAATTCATCGATGACAAACAGTTCACCCGTTAAAGGATTATCCCGATTGTGCCGGAAGCTACCGGTGCCGGGATTGAAGTCCATGAGACGATGAATGGTTGTCGCTTCCAAGCCCGTGCTTTCAGACAACCGGCGAGCAGCCCTGCCAGTGGGCGCACAGGCTACAATTTTCAGTTTCCTGGTTTTCTGAATTTTTAAGATAGAATTTAGAAGAGTCGTTTTTCCAACGCCCGGGCCTCCTGTAATGACCAGTACCCGGTTGGCAAGAGCCAGCTTCACCGCTTCTTTTTGAGTGGCAGCCAACTGCAACCCTGTTTCTTTTTCTACCCAGCTGATTGCCTTATCAGGGTCTTGAATTTGCTTCGACAGACCGGCCGAAGCCAGACGAAGCAAATCGTTCGCTAATTCATTTTCAGCTGTGTATTGAATTTTTAAAGCCAGTTGGTCTTCTGAATCCAGTTCCACAAGTCGACCTGAAGAAAGCCCTGAATCAACCGCGGTGACAACAAATTCCAGCCCCACTTCCAACAGTTGACCCGCACGTTCCAATAATTCATCTCGCGGGTAAGCTGTGTGTCCTTCACGGGAAATCTCCTGCAAGGTGTGTTCAACCCCGGCGGCCACTCGGGCCGGTGATTCTTTGCCAAAACCAAGGTTTTGGGCGATTTTGTCGGCACTGACAAACCCCACCCCTCGCAGATCCCTTGCCAGGGTGTAAGGGTCGGCAGCAACTTTTTCCATGCTTTCAGAGCCATATTGTTTAAAAATCCTGAACGCCAGGCCCGTGCTCACGCCATGCCCCTGCAAAAAAACCATTATTTCCCGAACAATTTTTTGGTCACCCCAAGCTGCCAGAATCTTTTTATGCCTTCCCCGGCCAATGCCCTCCACTTCCAACAAACGGTCCGGTTCGTTTTCAATCACCTCAAAAACTTCCGGACCAAAAGCATCAATCAGGCGCTCAGCAAAAGCAGGACCTATTCCCGGAACCAGGCCTGACCCCAGATACTTTTGCATTCCTTCAAGAGTAGCCGGCTGGCTGATGCGCATTTGATCGGCTTTTAATTGCCTGCCAAATTTTGGGTCCATAACCCAGGTGCCTGAGGCATCGATCATCATGCCTTCGTTGAGTTCAGTGGCATTGCCTACAACTGTTATTTTTGCGCCTTTTTCATCGCGAACCCTTAGAACACAAAAACCCGTCTCAGCACTTTGAAAGGTAATCCTCTCAACAGTTCCTGTAACACGGGGACTTTCTTTAAAAAGTTCTTTGGGCCCTGGGGCCATTTTGTTCTCCCTGGTCACTCAAGGTTATTAACCAAACCATCTGATTAAAACATCACTCCCGATTGGCCTCTGGATCCAAAATTAAAAAAATTGCGGTATTTTGAACCTCTGACTCATATTGACGAGCATGAATCAACTTAACCCTGCTGGCAATATCCGGGGGCACCGGCTGACGTATTAAAGGGGCCAGCTCAGGTATGAATCGGTAAATAGCCATGGCATTGGCAATCAGATATTTTGCTCCTCGGTTTCTGGCATCATCGACAATTGCAACAGGGTCGGTTTCATCGAGAGCAAATTTAACGAAAGAACACCCTGCCCAAAAGCTGGCGTAAGGCTTGTAGGCAGCCACTTTGGTTTCCGGATCTACGTATGCGGATAACCAGAGGCCAGCATCACGCAAACCATAATAAGACTCGGTAGTTTTTTTCAAGTGGGGCAAATACTGAACATTGGTTTGAACAAAACCCAAAACTGCTACCAGACAAAGACCTGTCACCAATAATTTTGAATTCCATTTCCCAGCCAATTTCTCTGCCAGTCTCCGAAAAAGATCCCGTCCCCCATACCACGAGGCTAAAATTATTAATGGCAAGTAAGGAAGCCAGTAGCGGTGCGCCATGGCAAAATCAAAAAGTGGATAAATCAGCAAAGGAGCCAGGAAAACAACCCACCGGGGTTTTTCAATCCAGAGCCCCCAACAGGCCATCAGAATCAGGGGGAAACCCAATAATTCGGGAACAAACCCAAAAAATTTCCCGGAATTTTCAACCAGCATTTGAAGGTATTGGTTTGCACTTCTTTCACTGAAACTTTGAACAAGAAAGGATCCCTTACCGCTCAGGCTCCATTGCCCGGATGAAATTTTTATAAAAACAACATAGGGTATTACAATCGAAAAATTCCCCAGGGAAAACAACCAGGGAATTTGTCGTTCACGACAAAGATGGACAAGCCAGAGCAGGCCGGCAATCAGGCCCGCTTCAGGACGAATCAAATAAGAATACCCAAGCAGCAGTCCTCCCGAAAAATCCAACTTCCGCCGGGTCAACAGGCAGGCAGTCAAAAGAAAACAGCTGAAACTCATGTCGGAAAGATCGCCCCTTGAAGCCAAGAGGTTCATCGGGAGAATGAGCAACAAAAAGGAACCAAAAAATGCCCACCCGGAACCGGTGCGACTTTTCAAAAAGAAATAAGTCAATAGAGGTAATAAAGAACCAAAAAAGACATTGCTACTTTTTGCCGCCAACAAGACATGAGCGGAATTGCTGCAGTCCATAAAAGCCAGGGGCAGGGAAAAGAGCAGCGGCCATCCTGGAGGAAAACTACTGAACGGCAGCTGGCCAGTGAGCAGCAACTGCCGGCTCTGCTCCATATAGAAAACACCGTCAACACTCGGGTAAGGATTGTTGAAAGCCAGCCAGGCACGAACCATTGCTCCAAAGGAAATCAGAACCAAAAGGAGCAAGCCCATGGAACGATCATTTGTAAGCCTTTGGCCAGCAATCACATATTCCGCCGATACTGACCACCCACACCATATAGTGCCGATGAAATTTGTCCCATGGAACAAACCTTTGCAGCATCCATCATGGCCTCAAAAGTATTGCCATGTTCGACCGCCGTTTGCCGCAGCCGCTCCAAAGCCTCGTTGGCCACTTTATCATTGCGTTCATGGAACTCATTGAGAGATTCTATGGAATACTGTTTTTCCGTTTCCGTGGAACGAATGACTTCACCAGGCACAATGGTTGGCGAACCAGCCGGATCGAGATAAGTATTCACCCCAATAATGGGCATTTCTCCCGAGTGTTTTAGTGACTCGTAGTGTAACGACTCTTCCTGGATTTTGGTACGCTGATACATGCGTTCCATGGCCCCAAGCACACCCCCGCGTTCGCTGATGCTGGAAAATTCAGTCAAAACCGCTTCTTCAACCAGGTCAGTTAGTTCTTCAACAACGAACGAGCCCTGTAAAGGATTTTCGTTTTTGGCCAACCCCAGTTCCTTGTTGATAATCATCTGAATGGCCATGGCCCTTCTGACGCTTTCTTCGGTAGGGGTGGTAATGGCCTCATCGTAGGCATTGGTGTGCAGGCTGTTGCAGTTGTCATAAATAGCATAAAGAGCCTGCAATGTGGTGCGAATGTCGTTGAAACCGATTTCCTGAGCGTGCAAACTGCGGCCGCTGGTTTGAATGTGATATTTCAGCTTCTGGCTGCGTTCGTTGCCACCGTATTTGTGCTTCATGGCCTTTGACCAGATGCGTCGGGCCACACGACCCATTACCGAGTACTCAGGGTCCATGCCGTTACTGAAAAAGAACGACAGGTTGGGAGCAAAAGTATCAATATGCATTCCTCGTGAAAGGTAATATTCCACAAAGGTAAACCCATTGGCCAAAGTGAAAGCCAACTGACTGATGGGGTTCGCTCCCGCTTCGGCAATATGATACCCACTGATGGAAACGGAATAAAAATTCCGCACGCCCGTATCAATAAAATATTGCTGAATATCGCCCATCATGCGCAAGGCGAATTCCGTTGAGAAAATGCACGTATTCTGAGCTTGGTCTTCTTTCAGAATGTCGGCCTGAATGGTCCCACGAACCGCGCATAGTGTGTCAGCTTTGATTTTGGCATAAATGTCGGCATCCAGAACCTGGTCGCCACTTACACCCAGCAACATGAGGCCCAGCCCGTTATTTCCTTCAGGTAAATCACCTTGATAGGTCGGTCTGATGCGGCCTTTGTAAATGGCTTCAATCTTCTTTTCAACTGCGTCCTGCAGGCCATTTTCAAAGATGTACTTTTCACAGCCCTGGTCCACGGCAGCATTCATGAAGAAAGCCAACATCATAGGCGCGGGCCCGTTAATGGTCATCGAAACGCTTGTTTTCGGATCGGCCAAATCAAAGCCGGAGTACAGTTTTTTGGCATCATCAACAGTTGCAATGCTCACGCCACTATTGCCAACTTTTCCGTAAATATCGGGTCTCGGGTCGGGGTTCTCCCCATACAAAGTGACCGAATCGAAAGCCGTAGACAATCTTGCAGCAGGCATTCCCAGCGACACGTAATGAAAACGCCGATTGGTCCGTTCAGGCCCACCTTCACCTGCGAACATGCGGGTGGGATCTTCGCCTTCACGCTTGAGCGGGAACACACCAGCGGCGAAAGGGAAAAATCCGGGTACGTTTTCGGTCAGCATCCAGCGCAGAATGTCTCCCCAGTCTTCATAACGGGGCAGGCATACTTTGGGAATTTTCAGATTGCTTAAAGAGGTGGTTTTCAAGTCCTGTTCAATTTTGCGTCCCCGCACTTCAAAAACATATTTATCGGCCTTATAACGTTGAACCATGGCCGGCCAGTTTTTGAGTTGCTGACGACAGTCGTTGTCCAGTCGGCTTTCCAAATCGTTATAGATATTGACCAGGTCGTTCAGGTAATCCGGTTCACCGGCAACAAGCTCAATGGCTGCAACCACGCTGTCGTTTCCAGATTGTCTTTCCACCACTTCCACAGTTTTTTGACCGACGTTTTGCCGCAGCATTTCGATAGTTCCACTCAACTGGTACATCTGTCGGGCCAGGCCACATTGCTGATCCACAAAACCGTTGTACTTGTGGTTGTCGTCGACAATTTCCGCCAGATAACGTGTGCGTTCCGGTGGAATAACAAAAGCCCGCTTGCTCATGCCTTCGGTCAATTCAAAATCTGATTCCAGCTTGGCCGAGGTGCGCTCAACGAGGGTAGACATAATTGCCCGGTACAAACGGTTCATGCCGGGATCGTTAAACTGCGAAGCGATGGTTCCATAAACCGGAAGGCTTTCGTCATCACCATCAAAAATATTGTGGTTCCGACGGTATTGTTTGCGCACATCTCTTTGAGCATCGAGGCTGCCCCGATGGTCAAATTTGTTGATTGCAATAAGATCGGCAAAATCCAGCATATCGATTTTTTCCAGCTGGGTGGCCGCCCCGTATTCAGCAGTCATGACATAAAGGGAGACATCGGAGTGTTCGGTAATTTCGGTATCACTCTGGCCAATTCCACTGGTTTCAACAATAACCAGGTCGAACCCGGCGGCCTTGCAAATATCAATGCTCTGTTTCACATATTTTGACAAAGCCAGGTTGGACTGACGCGTGGCTAGGGATCTCATATAAACCCGTGGATCATCAATAGCATTCATGCGAATCCGGTCACCCAGCAAAGCCCCTCCGCTGCGTCGCCGGGAAGGATCAACAGAGACAATGGCAATGGTCTTATCGCTGAAGTCGTCAAGAAAACGCCGTACAAGTTCGTCCACCAAACTGCTTTTTCCTGCACCACCGGTTCCGGTTATGCCCAATACGGGAATGGTTTTTCCCGGGGAAATTTTTTCACCCATGGCAATGACCGCAGCCATCAGATTTTCATCGGCTTCAGGATAATTTTCAGCAATGGAAATCAGACGCCCAAGTGCGCGAGGGTCCCGGCCCTGCAATTGCTGCAAACGTTTCCCCAGCTCACCGTCCGCGCTCAGGTTTCCGGCATCAGGTTCTTCACCTACGGCAAAATCACATTCCTTTAATACGACATTTATCATGCCCTGCAAACCCATGCTGCGACCATCGTCGGGAGAGAAAATCCGGGCAATGCCATATTCGTGAAGTTCGTCAATTTCCACTGGTAATATAGTGCCGCCGCCGCCGGCAAAAATGTGAATATTTGCCTCAGCTTCTTTCAACAAATCGAACATGTATTTCAGGTACTCCACATGGCCACCCTGATAACTGGTAATGGCAATACCCTGGGCATCTTCCTGAATGGCGCAATCGACAATTTCCTTTACCGAGCGGTTGTGGCCCAAATGAATGACTTCCACCCCGCTGGACTGCAGAATTCGGCGCATAATATTGATGGCTGCATCGTGACCATCGAACAAACTGGCAGCTGTAACAATGCGCACATGGTTTTCCGGACGGTAAGGATCGACAACAGCATGGGAATCCATGAAATTTACCTTTTTTTGCAAAGATGATTGAGTACTTAACTTAACAGCAAAATAACACAGGATTGCCCTGGAGACACAACCGAAATTTCCTTATTTTCCAAATGTGTGTTACTATTCCGTTTGGATTTTTGCCCTTTCTCGCAAATAACACCTGAGAAGATATGCTTCTATTTTTGCCAACACCCCGACTGTTGAATGCCTTTGTATATTCAAGATATGCTTTGGTCGTGGTGTGTTTGTATCTGTTTTCAGGGGCACCAAACCAGGTTTGGGCCCATGATTCTGAACCGGAAGGGGGCCCTTTTGCATGCCAGCTGGAGGGTGCCAGGGGAATAAATCCTGCCCTATTCCCCAATAAAGCCATGCCACTACCCGACCAAAGGCAGGAACAATACGATGTCAATCACTACAATCTGACTCTCCAAATTAACTTTGACGAAACCATATTAGACGGTACGGTAAACATTTATTTTACCGTCGGGGAGCAACCTCTGGAGCAATTTGTTCTCGATTTCCGGGACAATATGAGCACCCATTCGGCAGATTTGCAGGCGCCTTACCAAACTTCATTGCAATACACTCACCAGAACGATCGCATTGTGGTCAATTTCCCCGAAGCTTTGCCCCCCGGAAGCCCCGGAAACGTTCGCATTCAATATTCCGGTACACCTGTTGCGGAAGGACTTTTCGGTTTTCGTTTTCAGGAAGCCCCCAATGGGTCACCTGTTGCTGTGACCGTCAGCGAGCCTTGGAGTGCACGCTCCTGGTGGCCTTGCAAAGACGAACCCAGGGACAAAGCCACTGTGACCTTCTATCTCATCGTCCCGGATAACTTAACTGCTGTGGCCAACGGCAACCTGCTCGCCGATATTCCCCAAGTGGACAACTTGCGTTTGTTTGTATGGAACGAACCCTTGCCCATTCCCACTTATCTGGCTAGCCTGGCAGTGGCCGAATATGAAGAAATTAATAATTCTTACGTTGGGCCCGGCGGCTCTTTTGAGTTGCAGCATTTTGTCTATCCAGAACTTGTCGAACAAGCGGAAGCGGATTTTGCCATCCTGCCAGAAATGTTCGATTTTGCCGGGGAAATTTTGGGGCCTTATCCTTTTATCGGCCAGAAATACGGCATGGCCCTTTGCAATTGGGACGCAGCCATGGAACACCCCACGGCTGTGACCTGGGGCGATGTTCTGGTTACAGGTGACGGGCAGTTTGAAACCGTGATCATGCATGAGCTGGCCCACCAGTGGTTCGGAAACATGATTTCTCCCGAGGACTGGACCCAGATTTGGCTGAACGAAGGTTTTGCCACATATCTGGAGGCCTTGTGGGCCGAACACAAGGAAGGGCCCGAAGGGTTGCAAAATTTTATGCAACATCACAGCTGGGGTGTGGGATACTTGCAGGATCCCCTTGTTCGCGAGGCGAACCACAGCAACCCCTGGTATTATTTCCACGCCACGGTATACCACAAAGGCGCCTGGGTGCTGCATATGCTTCGCCGTGAATTGGGCGACGATCTGTTTTTTGCAATGTTGCCCACTTATTCCAACAAATCCGAGCTGCTCTGGAAATCAGTTAACTCGGACGATTTCCAGGATGTTGTGGAAAGTGTGACCCAACGGGATCTGGATTGGTTCTTTAATCAATGGTTATATATGTGCACCCACCCCATTTACGATGTGACCTGGAATAAATCAGACCAGGATGACCATCATCGGATAATCCTGCGTCTGCAACAGGTTCAGGACCCGGATCCGGAATTTGGAATGGTTCCTTATCAAACCAAACTGGATCTCCAGTTTTTTAGCGGTTCCAACGATACCACTATTACGGTATGGAACGATCAGCTTACTCAGGATTTTGAATTCCTGCTGGATTTTGAACCTGGATTTTTGAATTTGGACCCTGATGAATGGCTTTTGCATGAAGCCACAGTTCATGCCCCCAATACTGCTTCAGCCCCATCCGTACCCGCAATTCGCCTGATCTCAGCCAGCCCCAACCCCTTTAACCCGCGTGTATGGCTCCGCTGGGAAACACCTTTTGCATCTAACGATCAGGTAGAAATTGTGAATATTCAGGGCAAGGTTGTGCATCGTGAGAATTTGAACCGCCATGCAGCTGGCAGTCGGGAATACCAGTGGGACGGAAAAGACCACTACGGTCAGGATTGTCCTTCGGGAGTTTATTTGTACCGGGTGCTGATAAAAAACCGGGAAATCAAATCTTCCTCTGCTTCAACCACCTTGCAAGGGAAAATCACCTTGGTTCGGTGACCGTTCTCGGGTATCTTTCCAGTTGCAATATTGACTTCATTCCTGAAATCCCTTCATTCCGGGACGAAAACCATGGCCAACTGGAAAAATATAAAAGCCACATGGAGCATACGTCTTTTTGCTCTGATCAAAATCCCTCTCATTGCCTTGGTACGTCCCACCATTCTGCAGGCCGATTCCGAAGTATGCATCATTCGCATTCCCTTGTCCTGGATCGTAAAAAACCACCTGCGAACCATGTACTTTGGTGCCCTGTGTGTTGGAGCAGACATGGCCGGCGGTCTCATTGTTATGGATCTGATCAGACGGCGCCGCAGCCGGGTCGCTTTCTTATTCAAAGATTTTCACGCTGACTTTTTGAAAAGGGCTGAAGGCGCTACCGTCTTCACCTGCCGCGATGGGAAAAAGCTGGTGGCTCTTCTGGAGCGAGCTGAAGCCAGCGGAGAACGTGAAGAAGATACCGTCGAAGTAATTGCCACGGTACCGGACAAACTTCAGGATGAACCCGTGGCCGTTTTCTAAATGACCATTTCCATGAAGAAACGCTGATTAATTTAGTATTCCAGCTTCAAACCCGCTTTGATCCAATCGATCTTCTGTTCTTCAGCGTAGTCCCCAAAATACTCTTCGTGGACCCACTGAAGTGATCCTGTCCAGACTGAACTTTGGGTGCGGGTCTGTGGGTCGGCTCCACAGGTCAGTTCCACTATCAAGCGGTTCGCTTCACCTGGTAAATATTTTTCGTGCTGCCAGTTGGTGTAAGTGGCTTTGACTCCAAACTCCAGATCCCATTGATTTGGGCGGACCCTGACCAGAGCCAGGCCTCCCTTAGCTCCGCCACCCATAAAATGCCCCAAAATCCATTCATTTTCGGTATACCCTTCCGGGTACCCTCCATTGCTGTACCAAAGAGCTTCCGGGTGATAGGATCCAAAATATTCAAAAGTCAGGTCCCAACCGGGACTAAAAAACTCAACTCCGGCCACCGATGCAGGCAGAGATAATTCCGGCACAACCCCTGCCGGACCGCTGGGCAAAAAGTCAGTACCGGCGTATTGCCAATACAGTCGACCGCTTCGGGCCGGAATAACGGGCCAGGGTGCGTTTTGCCAGCGAAATTCAAATTGAGCGGAAAAAATTCTGTCGGTCACCGGTCCGCTGTCCGCTTCACGCCAGGTGGTTCCTATAATAGGGAAATTGATTTGCAACAAGTCAGGCCACAAGGTGCCCTCTCTGGCTGAGGCCATTGTGGAATGAGTAACGGTGGTGCGGAACCAGGAAGTCACATCCCAGGCAACCAGCCATTGAAAGAACCAAGGATTGTCGTTTTTTTTCTGAATGCCCCATTCGTCTTTAAACAAAACCTGTCGCTTGCTCAGAATGCCGGTCCGAAGAAGGAAGTTTGATGGAGCCAACGGCTTCATGAAACCGCCCCATTGGAAGGGTCGATTGCGCCGGATAACAAGCGATGGAAAACTCGGGCTGTTGTAGTCTAAATCCAGAGCACCGGAAACACCGGCCCCTGTTTTTGAAGGCATCCAACCAGCGGTCAGGTTCCAGTCTCCGAGTTTGCAGCCGGCAATAAATTGAGGGAAATCAAAAAGCCATCGATCGGTACGGGTCCGGGCCAATCCGACTTGGAAGTTGGACGAGGATGGGTGCCATCCGGGATAAGTCCAAACTTCACCGGGTTGGAAATGCTTACCTCCAGCAGCCCATCGTCCCTGCAAACGGGCCGTAGCGGCAAAATACCAGCGTCCGGAATTGACATCAAAGCTGGGTTCAAAAGAAGCATTGTACCCTGCGGCCCAACCCAAACCCGATTCACCAATAGTAACATCTCCCAATTCCAGATACCCGAGCTGGGTGCGCCCACGGACACGGAAAATGACTGGATTTTCTTTGCAGGACAAGGTTTGCCAAGACAGCCCCCGGCGGTCGTTCATATAGCGCTCAGGCCAGATCTCAGCCAATTCCTGCTCACTGATGGGTTGATATAGCGGAGGGAATTTCCCGGCCTGAAGGGCCAGACTTCGCACCACATGCCAGGGAACGGTGCGGGCATCCACTTCGGTATTTAGGGCTGTATCTGAAGGGAGGGCCCAAAGAACCCCCGGAGCCAGAAAAGCTCCGAGGGTGAAAACTATCGTCAAAAATAAAATCAGGCGGAAACCAGATTCAGAGTAATGCCACCCAGAATAAGTATGGGCAAGACCAGAATGACCAGAGCCAGAGGTGCGAATACCGAAAGCACGATGCCGCCCAGGACCAGCAGTGGAAGCGCGATGACCAGCCCCAGCAATCCTTTGGTCAGAAAGAACACCAACTTCAAAGGCAACAGAACCAGAGTAAAAACAAATTTCAGGACCAGCAGGCCCACACTCAAAACGACCATCATGATGGCCAGACCGATGATTAATTCCAACAGACCCATGGTTCTCTCCCTGGATGTTATGTACGGGGACTTCAGGCCGGGAAACTTCCCGGCATTCGCTTGATACGAACCTTCGAATGTTCGGTTGCATCAAATTCCTTCGTCGTCCCTACCCAGGCTTTGTGGGGTTTATTCACCAACTATTGAAAAAAAATGCGCGAGATGAGTAAAATCAACAAAACAGGTATTTAGTCCCTAAATTTGACTTCATAAAAGATTTTTTCGTATTTTCCTCTGTTTTTCCCTGTATTACATTTTTTTACTTGTTTCAAAATCACCATATGTGCTATAATATAACTATAGCTGCTTCATTGGCGACAGATCCTGAGTAATGTCGAAGCTCGCGCACTTCTCGTATTTTCTCAGGTAGACCGTGAAGCAGCTATAAAACTCTCCACCGACAGATTACCACTGATTATTTTTTTAGTCAACAGGCTCAGGCCTGTTTTTTTGTTTTTAACGTCATTTTCCCCAGCTGTACAATTGACCAGCAGGGTTTCCGGGTTGAAAGGGTAATGAATAGTCTTCACATGTATATTACTTAGAATAAAGGCACGATCAATAGATACCACACAATAAAAAAACCGGACCACCCGAAGGCAGCCCGGTTTTAAAAGCTCCAGGACAGCTTATTTCTTCTTAAAAATACCTGAATCCACTTTGGGATTCGCTTTAAACTCTTCCACTGTACCGGTTGCGAAAGGTTCATCGTCATAGGTCATGCGAATGGACCTGGCAATACTGAACCCATCCAATTCCTGGTACTCGTCCACATAAACTTTCTGAGTCACTGGAGCGCCCGTCATTGGCGACTGGCCAGGTGATTGAATCATGTGAACCAAATTGGTTTCGGCATTCAGGAAGAAGATTTGATAGCCATCGCCAATGCCGGAAACGTGCACAGGTTTACACATGACGCCATCAACTTTGGAAGGCTCAAGAGCCTGGCATTTCAAATCACCGAGGTTGCGGTAAATGCCCACTGTATCGGTTTTTAATTCTTCACGAACAGCAGTCAGTTCGGGACCTTCAAGATCGGCCTGTCCCTGCATACCATTCTTCCAGCCAGTTTTGCCATTGAGGCAAACTTCCTGGTTTCCAAAGGGTGTTTTGACCAGCGAGTAAGATTTGTCCGGATACTGGATAGTTTTTTCCGTGGTGAAGGTTAGATCCATGCCCTGAATTGTGGCATTAAGAACCATAACTTCATAACGGGTTTTTAAGCCGGTGAATTTTTTCATACCACCGGAGGCCTCAGCACTGGCTGCCATCCACTTCTGGCCCTGAGCCAAAGTTGCTTCAGTTGCATCGGGAATATCCAACGGGGGCTCGGGAATTTCGATGTCCACGGTGGTCACTGCCCCGAAGGTAGTGAAATCGCCATCCCAGTCGTCGTAAGTACCCACAGCCAGAATGCTCATTTGTTCCGGGTGCCAAACAGCCTGACAAGCAGCCTGAACATCGGCTGTTGTCATGTTCTGCACTTTTTCCTGATACTTCTGCAGAAAATCGGCAGGATATCCATAACGTTCGAACATGACCATGCGGTCCATGATTTCACGGCTGGAATCATAATTGAAGACTTCAGAATTAAGGATGCCGTCTTTGGCACGGGCCAATTCCTCGTCGGTCACTTCTTCATCCAGCATACGTTGAATTTCCGTCAGGACAGCCTCAGTGGCTTTTTCAGAGGACTCGCTTTTGGTCATGACAAAACCCATGAACAGACCTGGGTAACGGAAACCGGTACCGGAGCTGCTGCCCACGCTGTAGGCCAGCCCCTGACGGCTACGCACTTCATTGAACAAACGAGTGGAGAAACCACCACCGAGAATTCGGTTGGCCACCAGCACACCAGCATAATGTTCGCTGTCGGCGCGAATACCTTTGTGACCCAAGATGACTGTAGTTTGGGTCAGGTCTTCTTTATCCACAACATTCACCGTACGCGGGAAGTTGGGAATTTCAGGATCAGCAGGCAAAGGCTTACTGGCTTTTTCCCAACCAGCAAAAGATGCTTCAATTTGAGCGATCATATCTTTGCTGTTAAAATCGCCAATAACCACCAGGTACATGCGGTCGGGGTGGAACCAGTCCGCATGGAAAGCCAACATATCGTCACGGGTCACCGCGGCGATGGTGGCGTATTCCGCATGGCGAGCCAATGGATGGTCAACACCAAATACCACTTTCATGGCTTCCCGACGAGCAATACTCATGGTTTCGTCATTTCGACGGCTAATACCTGCTTTTTCGCCCTCTTTTGACAGTTTGATTTTGTCTTCAGGGAAAGCAGGATTCATCAGGATGTCTGCCAGCAAGTCCATTCCCAGTTTCGTATCTTCTTTCAAAACTGACAAATAGGCTCCACCATCGGTGGCTCCAATCCAAGTCTCTACACTCATGCCCCGGGCTTCAACAAGTTCATCAAGAGCATCGCCATCGGTGGTTGCAGTACCACCAGAACGCATGACTTCACCGGTCATGGAAGCAAGACCAACTTTATCAGCAGGTTCCAAAACCGAACCCACAGCAATGGTGGCACTCAATTGCACCAGAGGGAATTTATGGTCTTCGGCAAGATAAACAATCATGCCATTATCCAGAACCACCCGCTCATAGCTGGGCATTTTGATTTCATTCAACTCGGGAATATCAATTTTTTCCCATTTTTTCTTAGCCAAGGCCGAACCCGATGCCACGACGGTTACCGCCACGAGCACCAGCAGACCAAGGGTTAAAACCCTGTTCATCTTCTTCATTTGTGTATCCTTTCGAAGCCAGCCCCTGTTGGGCAGCTGCTGATGATCCGTTTATGATTCGTCTTCGGTTTCGATGATAGCCACAGTGCGGTTGGAGCGAACAAAAACTTCGCCAGCCACACGTTTAACATCGTCCAGGGTCACAGCGTCGATTTTTTCGACCTGGTTGAACAGTTGACGCCAGTCACCAACATAAGTCTGGTGCCAGGCCAATTGTCCGGCCATGCCGCTGTTGCTCCTCAGACCACGGATAAAGTTGGCACGGGTGCGTTGTTTGACCGCAGCCAGTTCATCAGCAGAAATGCCTTCTTCAATGATTTTATCGATTTCAGTATAAACAGCTTCTTCCAGGTCGTATCCGGTTTTGCCTTTTACAGGAATGGCAAAAACCAGCAACCCGGTTTGGTATTTCTGCCCGGGGAAACCTGCAAAAGCCTGAGCGGCCACTGCAATGTTCTGCTCTTTGACCAACGCTTTATTCAAACGACTGGTGCGCCCCTGGCCCAACACATCGGCTATCACCTGATACACAGGCCAATCCGGGTGGGAGATGTTTTCAATGTGGTAGCCAGCAGCAAACATGGGCTGAGCTGGATCTTCCAGGACCATGCGTTTTTCAACCTGTTGGTTGGGTTCGAATGTTTCCACAACCGAAGGTTTTCCAGCAGGAATATCACTAAAATATTCTTCAGCGTATTCTTTAACTTCGTCGAAATTCACATCGCCCACCAGGCAGACAACCATATTGCCGCCGTGGTAATGTTCATCGAAGTATGCTTGGCAGTCGGCCCGGCTGGCATTCTGAATGTCAGACATATAACCAATGGTCGAGTGGTGATAACCGTTGGCCATGAACATCTGGTTCTGGAAGATTTCGATCAACTTGCCCATGGGGCTGTTGTCGGTGCGCATGCGACGCTCTTCGGTAACCGGTCCATCTTTTTCGGTATAGTATTCACGCAACACAGGATCGGACATGCGGCTTCCTTCGAGGTAAGCCCACAGTTCAAGACGGTTGCTCGGGAAGTTGTACAGATAAACAGTGACATCGCTGCTGGTGTAGGCGTTCAGGCCCTGGCCACCATTCTCTTCGACAATTTGACCAAATTCGTTGGTTACAACAAATTCACGGGCAGCGTCTTTGGCATCTTCAAATGCCTGTTCGCGTTGGGCGAAATCGTCTTCGAGGGGCTTAATGTCGTTCATGTAAAAATTGATCAAATCCAGTTCGTTGCCCTGGAGATCAAAATTATCAATTTTTTCCTCTTCGGTGCCGGCATCGTGAGCCACAATCAGTTGCCCATCTTTTACAGCAACTTCTGCACCGGGAGTGTGCATGGCGCTGGCCATGCCTTCAAAAGCTTCCTGGCGATCAGCAGGCAAGGCCCGGGTCATGCGGTCCAGTTGAACCTGAGCCGATTCTATTTTGGGCACAATTACCAGACGAGCGTATTTGAAGTCATCGAAAGCAATGTCTTCGGCTGCCATGGCTTTGCGTTCTTTTTTCTTGTCGTTGCCACCAATTTCATTGGTGCCCTTGAAAGCCATGTGCTCCAGAATATGGGACAAACCGGTGATGCCACGAGTCTCATTGGCCGATCCTACGTTGAGGAAAGTGCGGAAGGAAAACACGGGAACGTCGTGGTTTTCCAGAACGATGAAGTGCACACCGTTGTCGAGAGTAAATTCCTGAATCTGATTTTCAAGATCCAGATAGGTTTGGGCATGAACCCCACCTACGCCGGTGGCCAGAATGGTCACCACAGCCAACAGAATCTGCAGTCGCTTTTTCATCGGCATTGAAGCCTCCAAGGTTTGAGCTCAAAAAGGAGCATCATGATGGGTCCCGGGCCGCCCCCTAGGGGCCTCGGAACAGGAATACAAAAGTAACGCCGGTGTTTCGGCGTTTTTCGGTCAAATGGGAGATATTTACTGTTTAGAAACTAACCCCTTATCATCCCATCGTCAACCCGGGGTATACGGAGCCCCGGGGCAGATGGTTGCAGATTCGGTAGAGGTTATTTTTCGATTTCTTTCATGCGGAAAAGCCAAACACCCAAAACTGCAAAAAACAGCATAACCATTACCAGAACTACTGCCGATTCCCACTTGGGTACTGGTTCCCGGACAACAACTTGATTGAGAAGGTTGGACAGAAAATCGGAAAGGTTAGCCGGAGCTTCTTTGGGCAATTCAACAATATTACGCAGATGAAAAAGTAAGCTGAGTTCCTGAACCCGGGCCGGTATTCCATTAATCATGCCTTCCCAGCCAAAAGCGAAAAGAATGGCTGGTAGAACAGGTTTGCGGAAAAAAGTCCCCATTGCAGCAAATACGGAGCTGTAAGCAAAACTTCCCAGGAATATTATCAGAAAAGTGATCAGATAAAGCTTGAGAAATTCCCAATCGATAATTTTCAGGCCATTGCTGACCATCACGAGGAAACAAAGACATAATGAAAGGGCAAGCAACTGGCTGCTGACAATTTGTGCGGCGATTAACCTGCCAAGGTAAATTGCCCTGCGGCGAACCGGCCGGGTCCACAAATAAACAATGGTGCCTTCTTCAACCTGTTCACCGATGGCACTGACGCCAACAGCCATGGCCACAATGGGAATCAGGAAAGGTATGATGACTTTATGAGTCAAAAGGCTCAGCTGCAGTTGGGGGGTTATGCCCTGATCGCCAAACCAGATACGAATGGCCAGAACAACCAAAACAGGCAATAGGCTGATGGCACCCAGACTGAGCAGGCGTTTTCTGCGGGACATTTCCCGCAATGAGAACCACCCGATCCATAAGACAGCCTGAAGGCTGGGAAGGGTTCTTGGTTCGGCATGACCATCGGCCATAGGGGGAGCTGCCATTTGAGGTTGGTTCATTTGCGATTCCGCCATTTTCAAACGCCCTGTCTATTCTTCGGTCAAATACTGGAATACAGCTTCGAGGCTGTCGTCCAGAGTGATTATTTCTTCCACATTCAAATTATTGGACAAGATCCAACCCGGCAGAGCCTGATAAAAATCAAGGGCCCTATCGGTTTTCACAACGACTCGTCCCGCCTCCTGAACCTGAACACTGACCACATGAGGCAACCCCACAAGGAAAGCAGCCAACTGGCGGTCATTTTTGGAGACCAAAGCCACGGTTGTTGGGTGTTCGCTTATTTTGTCCCGAATCTCGGTAACACTGCCCTCAGCCAGAACTCTTCCACGGTCGATAAGAATGATGTCACTGGTCATGGATTCCACTTCGGGCAGAATGTGACTGGAGACCAACACCGTTCGGCCGGCAGCACCCAGTTCCCTAACCAAATCAATGGTATGTTTCCTGGAAACGGGATCCATGCCATTAAGAGGCTCATCGAGAAAGATTACTTCCGGGTCGTGAGCCAGGGCCTGAGCCAGTTTCAATTTCTGCCGCATGCCCTTGCTGTAACCACCGAGACGGCGGTTGGCAGCCACAGTTAATTCAAATCGGTCAAGCCAATAGTCGACCTTTTCATTAACCTGTTTCTTGTCAAAACCCATCAGCCGTAAACTGAGACTGAGGAATTCCCGACCGGTCATCCACTCGGGTAAGGCATCACTTTCAGGACAGAAACCAACCTGCCGGTACCAACCCACATCGCCACGCAAACGATGGTCGTGAACACGGACCCGACCATGACTTGGTTCAATAAGGCCGGCAAGCATTTTGAACAGTGTGCTTTTGCCTGCTCCATTGGAACCAAGAAGGCCAACCACACCGGAGCCAACAGCCAGGCTGCAATTGTTTACGGCAATAACTTCGCCAAACCATTTGCCCACATTATGAGCGGAAATACGGACTTCATCTCTTCCCACCTGCACACCGGTCATGAGACAACCTCCACCGGTCGAATTCGCTTGTACAAGACCACAATAGCGGCAACAGTTAAAAGAAGAACTACGAACAAGCTGGCCCAGGGACTGACCCCAAGACGCGCATCGGCCGAAAACAGGGAAGCCCCCGCGTTATGGTAATTACCCAGAAAGTTCACAACTTCCAGGTTGTTTTTACCAAGATTTTTGACAATCAGATGCATCGCTTCGGTGCCGGTAATTAGAATTGTCCACCACACCATGACAAAAATTGTTCGCTTACCCAAAGCAGAAAACGCCAAAAGGATTAGGCTGAGACTTGTTCCCGTTAGAAAGCAAAAAACCGTGGCTTTCAGAGGAATGAGCAGAAGCAAATCTTTGGCCCCGGCCTCGGGTGCTATGAAGAATGAGAACAGGCACAAGGCGAAGGTGGGAAACAACGTCACCAGGAAATAATAGAACATTATGATCAGGCCTTTTCCGGCCACATAGGATTTTAGCCCGAGAGGTCTGCTGAAATACAATGACAATCCGTTGTCCTGTCGATCAGTGGCAATAAGGCCCGCCCCGGTAATTGCCAGTAAAGCAAAAACGGGAAAGCGCTGACCTTCCATAAAAGCCAGAAAGCCCTCGGCATCGATACTGGTCCAACCACCGGTCAGAACATCGAGAATGTCTCCAGCCTGAAGGCTGAAATACAGAATGACCGCCTTGACCAAAGCGGGAACCCACGAACCGATTATTAGAAAAAGAATCCAACGACTTTTCAAAGGCTGGGTAATGCCACGGCGGGCAATAACCCACCAGGCAGGCCAGGCTTGCTCGTCCGATGATTCCCAATGTGTGTAACCTCTATCGTAAACAGGCATGGATTTTAAGCCTCCACCATTTTGTAAAATTCATCGGCCAGTGAGACCGGGCGTCGTCGCACCCGTCGTAAGGCATAACCACAATCAGATGCCACTGATAAAATCGCGTTCACGCCATCAACGGCAGGGAAAGGTACATCAGAATTCAATGAAGCATCCTGATCATTTTGAATCGTTTCCAGGTTGAGTTTGACAAACATCAGACGTTTGTCGTGAGTCACTTCGGCCCCCAGTTTTTCCAACCCGGCCAGGAAAGCACTCTCTTCACCAAAACCCTCCACTTCAAAAACCTGAAGGGGTTTGCAACCGGTTGCGTTCACTTTTTCCCTGGCAAGTAACTCTCCCTGACGCAGAACCAAGATTTCATCGCAAACAGTTTCCACATCGGCCAGCAAGTGTGTCGAAAGAATTACACCCATACCTTTGTTGCGGGCCAAGTCTTTGATGAGTTTCAAAATTGAAATGCGTCCCCGAGGGTCCAGACCGCTGGTGGGTTCATCCAGAAACAGCCAAACGGGATCGTGAACCAAAGCCTGGGCCAGCTTGAGTCGCTGCTTCATGCCCTGGCTGTAGTCATCACACTGACGGTAACGTTCATCGGAAAGGCCAACAAAGTTGAGAACTTCGTGGGAGCGTTGCATGGCGTCCCGAGCAGGCATTCCAGACAATTGCCCCAAATAGGCCACCAGCCCCACGCCACTCATACCCGGGATAATGCCCCCGCGCTCAGGCATCCAGCCCAAACCAGCACGTGCCAGGCGGGCTTTTTTTGCCATGTCCATTCCCAAAACTTCCACTTTTCCTTTAGGCAAGGGGACCTGACCCAAAAGACAGCGCAAAAGGGTTGTTTTTCCTGACCCATTGGGCCCCAAAAGCCCCACGGCTCCCCGTTGCAAATCAAAGTCGACCTTTTTCAGGACAGGATCCTTGAGATAAGCAAACGTAAGGTCGTTCACCCGTATGTTGGTATTTGTTCGATTCAGTTTGATGGTAAACCCTTTCCGGATTGAAATTGAATCGTGATAACGGTACTGGCGAGAAATTGTTGCAGATTACCTTCAGATAACCCAGTGCAATATTCGAAAAAAACTAGTGAGCATAGTCAGCTTCTTCTGGATCACTGTCGTTTTCGGTCAGGAAATAGTTAAAATCGGCCAGTTCTTCGGTATGTAGAATTTCATAAACATGAGCAGGCGATGTTGCTCCAAAAAGTTGAATTCGAAGGGCCCAGTCAGCTGCCAGAGTACGACCTAGAACAACCTGGACTTCAAGATATCTCTCCATTTGATCCGGGCTGGCAGCCAGAAGAACCACACATTGAATGGGCAGGCCATCAGGGGTTTTAAAAGGTAGACCTTTGCGGCTGATTCCCATGACCCCCACCAGCTGGTTCTCCCCTTCGAGTGAGCCACTGGGTATGGAAAGTCCTCGGCCAATGCACGTGGACATAATTTGCTCACGCTCGAGCACATCCTTCAAAAATTCTTTTTTATTCATTTCCACACCGTGGCTGGAAACCATCAGATCAATGAGTTGGCGCACAGCTTCCTCTTTGGTATCGGCCTGAAAATCGGTAATGATGTTTTCTTCATGAATAAAATCAATAAGCCGGGCCCGATCGAGTCCCGCGTTGCCCGACTTCTGCAAACCCAGTCGAGTGGTCAAAGGACCAACAATTTCATTTACTGCCACGGCAGTAACACCAACAGCCAAAATAAGTGGACTGACTTCAGCAAAAACCGGGTCCTCAGAAAGCTGCAAAAGCAAGCCGACAGCCACACCTGCCTGAGGAATGAGACCCAGCCCCAGGTACCGGCGAACCTTTTCCGTGCTGCGGGCCATACCCATTGCCAAAACACCAGACATAACTTTTCCAACGATTCGGGCCACCACAAACAGAGCGACCAGATACCACCCCTGAGCCAAAAAACCAAAATCCAACTCAAAACCAGCCAGGGTGAAAAACACAGCCATGACCGCAGGTTCAAAATTCTCAAAGACCCGATGTCCAATTTCTTCTTTATCCGGAGCAAGATTAACCATGGTCACACCAAGGAACAAGCAGGACAACAAGTGGCTGATGTTCAAAAGATCAGCAATACCTATGGTAAGAAAAATGGCAATGATCGATACTGTGGTCAAAGCTTTGGTCTTGATGATTTTGCTGGTAAAAAGGATAAGACTGCCACCCACGGCAGCGCCCAGCAGAATAGCCGAACACAGCTGAATGAGTGGAGCCATCATTATTGCAGTGGTGGTCAATTCCGGATTAGGAACCAAAATTGTGGAGACAGAGGAGTACGCCATTTCAAAAAACGTAATGCAGGCAATGTTATTCAGAGCAACAGCAGCAATAAGAGTTCGCGTATAAACCCCACGGCTTCGAGTTTCTTTTACCAAAGCCATTACCGTTGCCGGAGCCGTTGCAATGGCCAGGGCGGCAAACAGCGCACCAATGGTCCAATCTTTGCCCCCCAGAAAAACCAGGGCGGAATAAACCAGCAGCGGAGTCAGCGTCACTTCCAAAAGCAATAGAATTCCCAGACGGCTGAACGAATTCCTCAGTTTTGGGAAATGCAAATGAGTTCCAACATCTACCGCAATAAGCCCCAGGGCAAA
Source organism: bacterium (assembly GCA_024223715.1). GTDB lineage: Bacteria > Krumholzibacteriota > Krumholzibacteriia > LZORAL124-64-63 > LZORAL124-64-63 > LZORAL124-64-63. The sequence goes on from JAAEOA010000204.1 coordinate 53,130, forward strand.
GTGAACAATGGGGCGCAGCCCAACAGCAGCATCATGCCCAAAGACGTGGAATACCGACGGCCCAAGGAGAATGCCCGCCAGAATTTGGCCAGTTACCGAGGGCAGACCGATGCGTTTGGCCAACTGACCACAAATGGCCCCGAATGCCAGCAATACTGCAAGAGTGAACAAAGGATTGTCTGGTGGTAGTGGCAAACTCATGGAGTGCATTATTATGCAGATTTAAGACCATGCCAACGATTTTTTTCAATTCCCGTAAAAAATTAAACTCCTCCACATTGACCCCAACAGCAGAAGACTTTACAATGGCGTATGATCAGCTTATTAAGCTTGAGAGGTTTCGCCCCAACCCACTGAGGGATTTTGAAGAAATATAAAAACATATTTATTGCCAGTCTGGTTTTTTTTCTGGTCACTTGGATTCTAGACTCCTTGGCCACTTCTCTCCTCTGGGATATTAATTTTCTCAATTCGCTGACTCACCCCATTGCTCCGCCTGCAACTCAGGAATTACTCAACCGTGGTCTTCGGTTGTTCCTCTTCGCGGTTGCTGGAGGCATTTTTTTCTGGAAAAACCCAGCATTCCTCTTTCCCAGCAATTCCGGGATCCAGCAACCTGATCCATGGCTCAATATCGACACCATCTATCCCGATTGTATTGTTGTCCACCGTAACTACCGAATAATATTTGCCAACCAGAATACTCTCAGATTTTTCGGTATTTCCAGCTATGAGAATTTCACCGACACTTCCATTCTGGATTTTATTCACCCCAATTACGTTTCGACCATCGAGCGCCGCCAGCAAGAGCTGCTGGCCACTGGCCAGCCATCTGAAATGATGGAAATCCCCTTGTACCTTTTGGACAAGAGCACCCGATATGTATCCATTTCCAGCACTCTTCTGGAAAATGAGCATGGACCCACTATAATGACCTTTTTCAGGGATGTCACTGAACAGGCCGAAATCCGTAAGGACCTTATCGATAGCCGGGAAAGGTTGCACCTGGCACTGGAAGCGGCTCAAGATGGTGTTTGGGACTGGGACATCATTCAAAATCGAATGGTTTATAGTCCTGCCTGGGCTCAAATGCTTGGTTATGAGCTGCCCGAATTAAAAACCGATGAATCCAATTGGTTGTATTTAATTCATCCTGAAGACCATGCTCATTCCAATACGCTGTTACAGGCTCACTTGCAGGGTGACCTTCCCCAGTACGAGGCAGAAGTCCGCCTCCGCCATAAGTTGGGCCATTACATTTGGGTTCTGGATCGGGGACGAGTCGTCTCCAGGGATGAAAATGGAAAACCTCATCGAATGGCCGGTACCCACCGTAATATTACTGCCCGAAAAGAAGCGGAACAAGCTCTTGAAATTCGTAACCGTATTGCTGAAATCTTTCTGGTCGACGAAGATCTGGATAAATACCACCTGCTTCTGGAAACAGTTGCCAAAGGGGTGGCCTGCGACAGCGGCCTTTTTGCCACCCTGGATGGAGACCGCGGACTTCGTGTTTGGTCCATCTATCCTCAAACCCATTCCCGGTCTGAAGTATTTCATTCATCGAAGATACCCCAAGCCGACGTGCCGGATTTTCTGGAACCGGTCATAAAAAAACAATTGAGCCTCCTGCTGCCTCAGCCCCAGCAAATAAACTATTCGGGAATTAAAATGCAGGTAGCCCTTGCCTTTCCCATCACCAACCGTCGTGAAGTCATCGGCATTTTTCTATTGGGAAACAAGAGCCTTGGTTTTCATCAATCGGATCGTACTTTGGTGGAATCGCTGGCCAGTTATATGGCTCCCCTATTGCAATCGCACCTGACCAGTGAGATGAGAGAACTTCAACTCCGGCAGGCTCAGAAAATGGAAGCTTTGGGTGCCTTGGCAGGAGGCATCGCCCACGATTTTAACAATATTCTGCAGGCCATTATGGGGTTTACTACTCTGGCCAGGGATGAAGCTTCGGATGACAGCCTAATTGCCAAGGACCTGAAAAAAGTCCTGCGGGCCTCCAAACGGGGCCAAAATCTGGTTGAACGCATTCTACTTTTCAGCCGAAGAGAAGAACAGGAATACCATGCGGTCAAAATTTTCGATGTGGTAAAAGAAGCTGTGGAGCTGCTTTCTCCCTCCATTCCTGCCACTATTGAGATTCAAGCCTCATTGCAGGAAAATTGTGGTCAAATCTGGGCTGATCCGTCCCAAATCAATCAAGTCATCATGAATTTAGCCACCAATGCTTTTCACGCCATGGAAGATGAAGGTGGGATCATGCGCATCAAGCTGAAATTGGTAGATGAATTTGATACTGATGACTCACCTCCTGCCCCTCCTGAAGGCACCAGCATGATCAGTCTTTCAGTATTTGATAACGGTTGCGGTATTGCCCAGGAAGAGCTGGACCGAGTTTTTGATCCTTTTTACACCACAAAAGAAGTAGGTCGTGGTACCGGCCTGGGCCTTTCCGTTGTGCATGGTATTGTTACCAATCACGGAGGAACCGTTCATCTGGAAAGCAAAGTTGGCGAAGGAACCTTAGCAACCGTTTACCTGCCGATGATGGTCAACAAAGAATTATTAGATGAACAACCCCACCATCCTGTCCCTGAAATGATCCAAAACTCCCACGTCCTTTTTGTGGACGACGACGAAGACATAACTGCCATTGGGCAGGCCATTTTGGAGAAAAAAGGTATGCAGGTAACAGCCCTTTCCAACAGCAGGCAAGCCCTTGAAATCATCAAGAACCAGCCCGAAGAATTCGACTTGGTGGTTACTGATTTGACCATGCCTCAGATGACTGGTGTACAATTGGCTGAAGAATTGTATACTGTCAGAGATAACTTACCGGTGATTTTAATTACCGGTCTCGGAGACCGCAACTCCAATAACCTGAAAAGCCATCCCCGAATTAAGGGCTTCATACAGAAACCATTCGACATGGATACCCTGTACCAAACAATTCAAAAAGTTCTGATTCAAGAATGCGCTGAACCGTTGGATGGAGCCCCTTGATGCCTAAAACCAGAATTCTGGTCATTGAAGACGATGATGAAATCAGATCACTACTTAAAGTGCTTTTAACCAGAGCAGGCCACAAGGTGGATTTAGCCAGCGATGGTAACGAAGGCATACACAGCTTCCGAACCAATCCGGCTGACCTGATCATTACTGACCTTGTTATGCCAGGCAAAGAAGGCCTGGAAACCATTGTTGATTTGAAACGGGAACACCCACAATTAAAAATTATTGCCATTAGTGGAGGCGGGCTCTACGGTGAACGCAACTACCTGAACGCTGCTCGCCTTTGCGGAGCAACAGTTACTTTCCGAAAACCCTTTCGAAATGATGAGCTACTTGAAGCTGTGGACAAGCTTCTGAATGAGAACTCCGAAGCAAAACCCCCTGCCAAATCCTCGGCTAATTACGAAGAAAATACCGGAGAATAATATGGCCAGAATTCTTATTATTGAAGATGATCAGGAAGTTCGTGAGTATTTGGAAAGTGTTCTTTCCCGTGCCGGCCACGAATGCCTTTGTGCCAGTGACGGAAAAGAAGGGGTGGACGTTTTTTCAACCAACCCTGTAGATCTGGTCATCACTGATATCATAATGCCTGAAAAAGATGGCATTGAAACGATTATGGATCTGAGAAGAAAGAACAATACCTTGAAGGTAATTGCCATTTCCGGAGGTGGGCGAGCTGAGCCGGAAAACTACCTGCACTCTGCGAAGCTTCTGGGGGCCAACCGAACCATTAAAAAGCCATTCACCAATGAAGAAATGCTTCAGGCTATCAGGACTCTATTGCAGGAATAAGTAGCTATTTCTGACCAATAAAGTCATCTCTTCGGGTTTCAATTTTGAGTTGCTACCGGTAGATAAATGGAAAAAGTACTGCCTTCTCCCGGCCGGCTGAATAATTTCACGGCTCCCTTTAAGCTGCGAACAATTCCCAGAACAGCAGACAGTCCTAACCCCCGGCCAGCAAATTTTGTGGAGAAAAATGGATCGAAAACTTTTTGTTGCTGATCCTGTGCAATGCCACAGCCTGTATCCATCACCTTCAAACATAGGTAATTACCAGGCTCGGCATCTGGCCCACATAAGCAATGTTTCAGGAATGACCTATCACAATGGCAGGCAATCATTCCCAACTCCACCCATCCTTCTTTTTTTTCAAGACAGGCATCTGCCGCATTACCAACCAGGTTCAGAACCAATTGGCGAATTTTTGTCACATCGGCTTTAATGTCGGGAAGGTCTTCGGGGAAATTACAAACAAGATCCACTTTTTTGCCCATGGTAATATCCAGAATGCCCGTCATTTCCTTGATCACACAGGAAAGATCCAAGTTTTCCTTCAGGGTATTACCCTTTCCGGCATAAGAATGCATCTGGTCACACAAGTCTGCAGCCTTACGACTGGCCGTGAATATTTCCGATAAGTGAGGCTTCACTTTTGGCAAAGCTCCAATTTCGAGGTCAAGAATATCCGCATTACCCATAATGACCATCAGGATGTTGTTGAATTCGTGAGCCAGTCCCCCAGCCAGAACGCCCAGACTTTCCAGCCGCTGGGTAGTTTGAACCTGCAAAGTGAGAGCTTTACTGGCGGCTTCCAATTCTTTCTCACGGGTCACATCCCTAAAAACCAAGAGCCTGCCCAGATTCAATCCCTGATGGCGCAAAGACCGTTGCCGTCTTTCGAAAACACGACCATCCTTAAACTCCAGTAAATCAAAATGTTCAGCAGCATCATCCCGGGTTTCAAAAGATTTAATGGTCTGAAGAAACTCATCAGGAAAAAGCATCTGGTTCTGCACCATCCGCGCCAGCTCAAGGGCCCCCTGGACTCCATTGGGCAAAGGTTCAATCCCCCACATTTCCCTAAATCTTTTATTGTGCTTATGCACCAAACCATTTTTATCGACGATCAAAACCCCATCGCCCAGCGATTCAATAATCGCTTCCGAAAGACGTTTTAACGAAGACAAATCCGAGTCTAAGTTTCCCATTTCCTAAAAATCAACCTTCATTTCTCGCAGCAACCTGTCGGCTTGGCCGTATTTCCAGGTCACCCACAATACATAACGAATATCCACTCCAATGGAACGGCTGTAACTATGATCCCAGGCAAAATCATTGATAGTGGCCTCCCAGGCACGATCAAAATTCAATCCAACAACCTGACCTGTGGCATTGAGCACCGGACTGCCGGAATTTCCGCCAGTGGTATCGGTGCTATAAAGCATATTGACCGGTACTCCACCCATTTCTTTACTGAGGAAGGGACCAAAGTCACCTTCCAGGACGAGCTCTTTGAAACGATCAGGTACATTAAAAGGCTTAACGCCTGTGTCTTTTTCCAGAATTCCTTCAAGAGTGGTCAAGGGTACCATTTCGATGGCGTCGCGAGGGCTGTAACCTTCAATTCGGCCATATGTAAGACGCAGGGTTCCATTGGCATCGGGTACAAAATCCTGGCCCTGGTACAATTTTTTCAAATCCTGGAGGGAGGCTTGAAGTTGGTCCAACTGACCTTTGTGGCGTTTGTTTTCTTCGCGCAATTCCAGATAAGGCGGGTATAACTCGGCCACCAAATCCAGGAACGGATCATTCAGATCCCGAAGTTGTTCCGTATCCATCTCCATGACTTCAAGCAGCGTTTCATCTTTCATTAACGATGATTTTTTGAAGGCCCTGTCGAGGAATTTATCTGCTTTTTTACTGCCTGAAGACCCAACCATGTCCGAGACACCGGCAAGAGCAGCAGCTTGGTTAATATTTTCAGCCCGCATGAGCAATTCACCCATAATGAGGGCGTCGGCCTGAGGATCAAACGTCTGGGCCTTGATGACAAGTGAATTGAGCGTTTGGTCCAGATTTCGCTCCATATATGCCCATTCACGATCAGTTTCGGACTTGTTCTTCTCTATGGAATTTTCCCAAACCGTTAGAGCGGCGCTCATGGTTTCACTACTGCGCAACATATACCCCAGCCAAAGATCAAAACCAATGGTTTCGGCCCTCTGATGGTAATAATCATCCAACCCAGGCAATACTTTTGAATAATTTTTTGTCAACTCGGGATCGTTTGCGATGAATTTTTTTAGATTGGTTTCTTCATTCTCCCTGGTAGTCAGCAAATCGAGGCGGCTAATGCCCTGCAGTTTTCCCCGGTAATTCTTGTAAGTATTCTGCAAGCCCTTCACTCGGGCAGCGAGAGCCAATTCCCGACTCCGATCGCCTTGGGCAGAGGCCACCAGATTATCAATCTGCCAACCATACCAATCCACAACGGTGGGCATATATTGTTCACTCAGGTATTTCAGGAATGCGGCAGAACGATGACGGTAGGTGGTACCTGGATAACCAAAAATGAATACAAAATCATCTTCAGCCACACCGTTACTGCCCACTTCGAGAACCACTTTGGGCGAGTAAGGAATGTTGTCAGGAGAATAATCGGCAGGTTTGCCATCGGGTCCCACATACGCCCGCATAAAACTGAAATCACCTGAATGACGAGGCCACATCCAGTTGTCTTCTTCACCGCCAAAATTTCCAATGGCCAAAGGCGGGGCAAAAACCAGACGCACATCTTTTAAATATGTGTAAGTGAACAAAACATAGGTTTTGCCTAAAAACATTTCACTTACTTCGGCCCGTTTCCCTGGTTTGACTTCTTCTTCAGCCAAACTCAATTCTTTCATTTTTTTCTCAATGGCCCGGGTGCGGTCTTCAGGGCTCATGTCTGAAATAACCGCTGACAAAACCTCTGATGAAACGTCTCGGTAACTGTCGGTAATTCGTACTGTGTATCCTACGGCCGGAACTTCGTCAGCCTGAGTCAGGGCGCTGAAACCTTGATGAAGGAAATCGTCTTCAGCACTACTGGCATCTCGAATGGCCCGAAAAGCACAGTGATGGTTTGTGAGCATTAAGCCTTGGTCAGAAACGAAAGAGCCGGTACAACCCCCAATTTTGCAGATACCGTCAACAAGGCTCAGCCCATTTGGGTTGTATATGAGTTCAGGGTCAAGTTCCAATCCAGCCGCTTGAAGATCGAGTTTTTCGAGCTCGCTCATGGGGTACATACCCTCTTCTCCTTTAGCTTCGGGAACCAAATTCAAGACCGACAAAAGCAAAAACACACTGACCAACACACGAATTATCATGACGTCCTTTCAGAACTTCGTTCAGAGTTTTTAGAATATGCGGAAATGAAATCAACCGCTCACACAAGTGACAAAACTGCCCAAAAGATAGCATAAATATCAATCAGAAACAGTGTGTATTGCTTAAAGGGCTGTCAGACGATCCCCCAACCATCTATGACAATTCTTTTGCCAGTTCTGAAAAGTAAGAAAGTGATTCTGGATTAGCCAGAGCCTCTCTGTTTTCGACCGGCAAACCGTGTAGAATATTTCGCACTGCCAACTCAACAATTTTACCGCTTATTGTGCGGGGAATTGCCGGTACCTGCCGAATAATGGCGGGTACATGGCGGGGCGTTTCTTCTTCCCGGATTTTCAGACGCAGGCGTTTTTTTAAGTCATCATCAAGGGTGAAGCCTTCCCGCAGAGTGAGGAACAAAACAATACGCACATCGTCTCCAAAATTTTGCCCAACGACTACACTTTCAAGCACTTCTTCGAATTGCTCCACCACCCGGTATATTTCTGCGGTGCCAATGCGCACCCCGCCCGGGTTCAACACTGTATCGCTGCGGCCGTGAATAATCATCGACCCGTCTTTTTTTAATTCTGCAAAATCGCCGTGACACCAGATGTTCTCGTAGCGATCAAAGTAGGCTTTTTTATATCGTTCATCCTCGGGGTCGTTCCAAAAGCCAGTGGGCATGCTAACAAAAGGACGGGTGCAAACCAACTCACCTTTTTCATCGACTGTATCCCGGCCATGGGAATCAAAAACTTCAACCTTCATGCCCAGTCCCCGGCACTGCAAACGTCCCCGGCGAACGGGTAAAACCGGATTTCCCAGGACAAAACAGGAAATGATGTCTGTACCACCGGAAATGGAACTCAACTGTACATTCTTTTTTACTGCCTCGTAGATATAGTCGAAAGATTCCGGTGCCAGAGGTGAGCCGGTGGAAAGCACACAGTAAAGGTTTTCCAGATCGTGAGTTTCTCCAGGCTTGAGGCCAGCTTTTTCACAAGCAGCAATATATTTGGCGCTGGTGCCAAAAATGTTGAATTTCTCTTCCTGTGCATAATCCCATAAAATTGGCTCCGGACGCAAAGGGTGTCCATCATAGAGCATCAGCGTGGCCGAGCTGGCCAAACCGCTGACCAGCCAGTTCCACATCATCCAGCCGCAGGTGGTGAAGTAGAAAAAACGATCATTTGACTGCAGACCACAATGCAAGCGATGCTCTTTCAGGTGCTGCAGCAAAGTTCCACCCACCGAATGAACCATGCACTTGGGTAACCCAGTGGTCCCTGAAGAAAACATGATAAAAAGAGGGTGATCGAAAGAAACCCGTTCAAATTTTAACTCAGCACCAAAACCTGATTCCAAATACTGGTCATAGGATGTCATTCCGGGAGTCAGTTCCGGCTGGGCGCTGGTATAAGAAACAACAACCGTGCGTTTAAGTGGGGCCAGACGATCCTGAATCAGCCGGACCGTTTCCAGGCTATCGTGTTTACGACCACCGTAGAAATACCCGTCAGCACAAACCAGCACCGCAGGTTTGATTTGGCTGAATCGGTCCAGCACACCTTCCACACCAAAATCCGGAGAGCAGCTGGACCAGACACCACCCAAGCTGGTGGTTGCCAACATGGCTACAACGGTTTCGGTCAAATTGGGCAAAAAACCCACCACTCGGTCGCCAGCAACCAGGCCATCAGCCTTCAGGGCATGAGCAAAAGCCGCCACTTCCTGGCGCAACTGAAAAAAAGTTCGACGATTGGTATCTCCCCGCTCATTGCGAAAGACAATAGCTTCGGCCTGATCGGGGCCCTGCAGCAGATTCTCAGCATAATTCAGGCGAGATTGAGGAAACCAACGGGTCCCCGGCATAAGGTGCAGGTTTTCCACCACGGGAGAACCGACTCCATCGCCAACAACTCCGCAAAACTCCCATAAACAGGACCAAAACAACGCCGGTTCAACCACCGACCATTGGTACAGCTCATCATAATTATTTAAAAATACGGAAGACCTGGAGGAACTGAGCTTTTCGTTGGTGAAATTCCGGAATTGGGATACTTGTGAGGCAGCCACCTGTTCAGCAGATGGCTGCCACAATATATCATTATTCCCTGAGTGGTCTTTTCCGGCCATAATTAGAGCAAATCCAGAGCAGGCAATATTTTATTGGCCACTTCGCCAAAGCCCACACGGTAACCGTCGCCCTGACACCACCCTGACATTGCAACCGTATCGCCATCGGCAAGGAATTTTCGTTCTTTCCCTCCCGGCAAAATAACCGGCTCGGTTCCCCGCCAGGTAATTTCCAGCATGCTGCCAAAACTACCTTTGTCCGGGCCACTTATCGTGCCGCTGGCCAACATGTCACCACTACTCATGTTACAGCCGGTAACGGAATGGTGAGCCAGTTGCTGAGCCATGGTCCAATAAAGATGCTTAAAATTACTGGCGCATACTTTCAGGCCTTCGTCATCGCCCTCAGCTGTAATTTCGACTTCCAGATTGATGTCGAAGGTATGACGGTCATTTTCCCGCAAATAGGCAAGAGGTTCGGGGTCCTGAGCCGGGGCCTCCAGGCGAAATGGCTCCAGGGCGTCCATGGTTACCACCCAAGGCGAAATATGGGTGGCAAAGTTTTTGGAATTGAAGGGGCCCAAAGGTTGATATTCCCATTTTTGAATATCCCGCGCGGACCAGTCATTGACCAGAACCATTCCAAAAATTTTGTCGGCAGCCTGATTGATTGGAATGGGTTTGCCCTGCTCGGACCCGGAGCCGACAAAGAATCCCATCTCCAATTCAAAATCCATCAAACGGCTGGGCCCGAAAGTGGAGAACTCTGCATCCGGAGCAATAGTCTGGCCGTGAGGACGAATCACATCTTCACCGGAAATTCCAATACTGCTGGCACGACCATGGTACCCCACAGGCAACTGAAGCCAGTTAGGCATCAGGGCGTTTTCTTTGCCCCTGAACATTATTCCCACATTGGTGGCGTGTTCTTTGGACGAATAAAAATCGGTATAGTCACGAACAGCCACCGGCATGTGCATGGTCACTGAATCGGCAGGAAGCAAGGCTCTTTGGCGAAGGTTTAGGTTATCCCTTAAAGTGGGTTCTTCTTCACGCAACAGACCACTGACCAGCAAACGAACAGCCCGGCGTTGCTCCTTGGGCAGTTCCATAAAAGGATTTAAAACCGGGTAGCTGAAAATGCCATCTGGAAGACTGGCACTGTCGAGTAAACCACAATCCTGAAGCACGGCCAAATCCAGAACCTGGTCACCAATGCGAACACCAAACCGGGGATCTTCCCGGCGCGTGGGCGAAAAAATTCCATAAGGAAGATTCTGGATGGGAAAATGAGTATCTGAATCCACGGGAATGAAAGATTTCAACGTGGGGTCACAAGTGGGATCAATGCTCGAAGCCATTCTGGTTTCCTTTCAGGGAGGCGCTACAACAGCCCCAGATTCTGCAAGTCGTGACGGGGTTCATCAAAAGAACAACTGCCAAACCCACAAAGGTATTGGCTGCGTAAATTTCGTACAGTTTCAACTCCCACAGTATGATCACGCCAGCGAAATTCGCCACCATGAAATTGGAATGCTTCAGCGTCAGTTTCGTTAATCACCTGAGACAGTTGCTCAACATTGAAATTATGGGCATGGGCCAACAAACCGGCTCCGAACACATTAAGA
>JAAEOA010000205.1 GCA_024223715.1 bacterium
TGATGGTCGGAACAGCAAGAAAGCCGATGGCCGCAATCTCACCCAGGTGGTTTTGATCCTGGACATCCAAATATGATATATTGCCCTGAACGTAACAGAAACGGGGACAATGCGGACGAATTTTTTGTTTGCAGCAAGAATGAATTGAGGCTGAACAGAAAATGGGTTGTGCCCAAGAGAATGTCGCTGGGTGCTTTTGTACAAAAGTACCCACCAATCTTCAACCTAAAACACATAAATTTCCCGTGTTTAATCAAAACCAGGGCCACAAGTTGAACCAGCGACATTCTTTTGGGCACAACCGAATGTTTCGTCCAATTAAGAACCAAACGCGGGTGGGGCTGAAGTCTTTCGATTTATTTTTATGCGCTTGATGTCTTGTCCAAATATTTCCAACCCCAGTTACCCAGAAACTCATTATAACACATAATACAGGACAATGTGCAAGAATCGGCTCTCTGGGTTAGACTGGACAGGGAGCTTTACCTGAGAGTTCCCCTGCTTCCAGCTATACAATATTCAACATGTCGGAAATAGGCAGGTTAGTACACGGAACTATGTGTTTGAATTTACAATCCCCATACTTGGTTTGGGAAATTCAGATTGGCGGGACTATTTAAAAAAAATTAAAAAAACGCATTTTCATTTGTCCCCTATATGAACCAAGGCTTTTCGCCCCGAAAATACGTGAAGGTGATTTAAGAGAATCTTCCGCGTGACATTTGTTGAATGGTAGTTGAAATGATTTTCAGGATATCGCTCCTCGCTCTGTCGGCCGTAATCATTTTTGCCGGATTAGCCTCCGCTGCAATGGAAATCGATTTTAGTGATTGCACCAGCGGCCCGCTGATCGATGCCGTGAACGCAGACTTCGCCCAGGCCTTCGCAGGACAAAATGTTGTGGGCAACGGTCTGGTGGGATCGCCCACGGCACCGCTGACCCTGGCGCCCAGCGGCGACATCACCGTCGAGTTCTTTCCGGTTGGCGGGTGGGGTTTGCTGCCCCAACCAAACAACCAGGCACCCTTGTGCTTTTTGCTGGATTATAACTCCCGTGGAGCCATTTCCTGGGTCATGGGACATGCCTCACCGCCGAGCACGGTGGACCTCGTTTTCTTCGATGAAGACGGCAATGTGGTTCTGCAGTTCCAGCAGATACTGAGTGCCGGGTACAGTCAGTATAACTTCGATATCCCTGTTGAATTCAGGGGAGTTGCAATCCATCACAACACTGATGCCGGTGGTCTGCGTTTCTACAACTTCTGGTACGCGGAGAGCGATCCCGTCGCCACCGAAACCATAACCTGGGATGGCGTAAAAGCCTTGTTCCGTTGATGATCTGAAAGCTAAACCTGGGCCTTGGTCGCAGATTCACTTGGCATTATCACCTTCAGTTCCGTATTCTGAGTTCATTCAGGACTTGCCTGCACCTTCCCAATCGTGTTTAAAATACCAGGAACCACCCTTGTTCCAGCAGTGGTTCCCTTTTTTCCCCGATCCCTTGGAAGGGGGACCAGTGAGAATTTCAATCATCGTTCGTTCGGTACTTTTGCCTGCTCTGGTATTGGTACTATTCTGTTCCTGCAGTGAGCCGGTGGCCGAAGATAGTTTTCCTCGTCTTACCGGCGATTATTTTGGCCAGGTTCCGCCCGGCACCGAACCCGAATTGTTTGCACCAGGCCTGATCAGCAGTGGGCTCATCGATCGCGACCTGGTCATGACACCCGACGGCAACGAAATCTATTTCACGATTTCAACGCCGGGATATGCCATCTCAACTATTGTTGAAACGCATCGCGTGGACGATGTCTGGTCAAAACCGGAGGTTGCGTCATTCTGTACCAATCCCGCCTGGACGGCAGGCGAACCGTCCATCTCGCCTGACGGCCAAAAATTCTATTTCATCTCCAATCGGCCTGACAACACCGGCGAAGAACCAGACGATTCCAACATCTGGGCAATGGACCGGGTCGGCGACGGCTGGGGCGAACCTTACAATCTGGGTGCTCCGATCAATACCGATGCACAGGAGTTCTACCCCTCGACCACGAGCGACGGCACATTATACTTTACCCGCGCTGATCCTCAGACACGGGTACACAACATCTATCGGTCACGCTTTGTTGACGGTGCATATGCCGAGCCCGAACTTCTGCCCGAAGAGATCAATGCGGGCCGTGGTCGATTCCACTCTTTCGTGGCCCCCGATGAGAGCTATGTGATTGTTCCGGTGGCCGGTCTCGAGGACAGTCGCGGGGGTGTGGACTACTACATTTGTTTCCGCGACGAGAGTGACAAATGGAGCGCCCCAATCAACATGGGCGATGGCGTTAACAGCTCGTCCATGAACGAATGGTCCATGTTCGTGACGCATGACAGCAAGTACATGTTCTTCATGTCCAGTCGTCTGGCAGTAATGGAGGACTCTCCACCAAACGACTACCAAGGCTTGATAGATAATTTCCATTCGCCACAGAACGGAAATCCTGACATCTACTGGATCAATGCCGGTTTCATTGAAGACCTGCGAGCTGAGGCCAGTGCCGCCACCGAAGGACAGGAGGACAGCCATGAATAAATTTTCCAATGTCGTTCTGTTGTCTTGGTTATTGACGGCGGTCGCCGCCCAAGGCGCACTTCCATGGCCCCAACTGAGCGGTCCCTACCTGGGGCAGACTCCACCGGGCGACGCACCTGAACTGTTCGCTCCGGGCCTGGTCTCTACGAGCTACGGTGATCGAGATGTGATTATCAGTCCCGATGGAACCGAGATCTACTTTTGCATGCTGGACCGGGTAGGGGTTTACGTTCGCGTAACCCGACTGGTCGACGGAGTCTGGACCAAGCCGACAGTACCGTCTTTTTCAACAGATTCTGATTTCGGATGCCTGGAAATTACGATGTCGGGCGATGGACAGGTGGTCCACTTCCTCAGCACGCGGGCCTTGCCTGACGAACCAAAACTTCGCGGCTGGGGCAACCAGAATATTTTCTTTTCGAAACGCACGGCCGAGGGTTGGTCCGAGCCGGAACCATCACCTGGAGCGGTCAATACCATGGGTGACGAATACTATCCATCGCTGACCAGTGACGGAACCATGTACTTCACAAAAGCCCCCAAGGGCGCACCGGCAGTGATCTGCCGGTCCCGCCTTGTGAATGGGGCCTATGCCGAGCCCGAGGAACTTCCCGTGGCCGTCAACTGCGCGGAAAGCAGCTATAACGCCTTTGTCGCACCGGACGAGAGTTACCTTATTGCCTGTATCAGGGGTAAGGAAAAGAGCCTGCCGGTAGCCGGTTACTATATCAGTTTCCGGAATGCTGACGACCAATGGAGCGAAGCGATCAACCTTGGGCCGCATATCAACAAGGCGGAATCTGCCGCCGGTTCGGCCTATGTTTCACCCGACGGGAAATACCTGTTTTTCAGCGCAAACTGGCCAATCGATAAGGGCTCGTTGTTCGGTGAAGAAGGGTTGACCTATCAGGGGATACAGGATTCCGCCGGACTGCCAGCCCTGGGCAGTTCTGACATATACTGGGTCAGTGCTTCCTTTCTCGATGATTTGCGACCAGCAGGCTGGGAGAAATAACCCAGACGCAAAGCCCACTTGTCCAAAAGCCGGCCCGGATCAGGAAGTTGATGATCCGGGCCGGCTGTCAAAAACATGTGATTTGCAAGTCGGGTTTCCGAATTGGAATGCAATAAAACAAAACAACTGAATTGCATGCACTCAGTTCAAGCGTCAGGACAGCTGAAACAAACAGCCACCATCAGATCATCCTCTTTCTCGTTACCCCTTCAGAAGGATAATGACCAAAGAGGTTCCAAATTAACGCAACCAGGGGCCGTTCCCCAATGGGACGCGGTGCCACGTAAACCATTGCCAGGGCTACCAGAACAAGGGATAGGCCCGGAAATAGTTCTTGTAAAACCATACCTTTTTACTGTTGTTTAGATGAATTTGCTACTGATAGTCATTTTCAGCACCCACCATCATGGTCAGGAGTTACCCATGCCAGACATTTCAAGAACACCGAAATCCTTATTTTTGTTATTTGCCCTAACCAGTATGGCGCTGCTATTTGTCGCATGCAGTGAGGATCCCAGTGATCCGGATGACGGCGACGATGGCGATACTACCGCACCCTCAGTAACAGAAATGGTCCCTGGCGACGGCGATTTGGTCTTCGATTTCTCCCAACAAGTAGAAATCCAATTCAACGAAGATATGGATTCTGAAAGTGCCGAGGGCAACATTACCCTTTCACATGGAACAATCACCAACTATTTCTGGATTTCACCCAACAGGCTCAATGTGATACATTCTGAATGGCCAGAAGCTACCGATATTACCGTGACGGTCGGTACGGGGCTTCTCGATATTTCCGGAAATAATTTGGGTTCAGCGGTAACGGCAACTTTTACCACCAGCACGAGTCAATTGGCATTGATCGGGATTTCCCCGGATGACGGGAGCACCGATGTAAATAGAAACACCAATATTGGCCTTGGTTTTACTGAGCCAGTGATCGGTCTTGAATCTGGAGTGACAATAAGTGATGGAACCAGAATCGATTATTCCTATGATGTAACTAATCTTGATGATGGAAATTATACCCTCAGCTTACATGATATTTTGCCGGCCGAAACTGAGATGACCGTGACGATTGGTACCGATTTTTATGGTGAATATACTTACACCTCTCTGGAGAGTGCCCACTCTTTCAGTTTTACTACGGGGTTGGATCTGGATACCACTCCACCCACCATCGTGAGCATCACCCCGGCCAGCGGATCAATCATTCCCGTCGATCAGGGCACTGTCGTTGTGGAGTTCAGCGAGCCTGTAAACCTAAACGATTTCACACCACCTTCAATGAATGGTCAGTTTGCCTGGGCTTTGGAGCAGGGTGGTTTGGAACCTGAATTGAATGGTGATGGCACACAATTGACTATATATCTTCCAGCAATTCTTCCAGCAGGATTAAGCTTGGAAGTTGTCCTGGCCAATTATCCGGATGTTTACGATAACATGCAAACTGAAGAAACTGCCTGGTCGGCCACAGTGGCCGGGACTGAAGCAGCCTATTATTTGGAGGATGGTTTCCGCTGGACCACCTCGGGACCCTATGAAGAAGGCGACCTGGGAAATCCAACTCCCACACATACGGAATATTATACCAATTTTTATGAATTCCATGAACGTTCTGCCGCCAATCAGTGGGAGTTGGTAGAATACGACTGGGAATGGTCAGAGCTGGATTTCTACGATATTTTTTATATTACTGCCAATGAAATTAGTATGCTTGGTTTTGCCGATGATGAAGGCTCGGGTTTTCAAGAGTATTTGCTCACTAGTCCCCTGGTGCTTTTTGAGTTGCCGTTTTCAACAAGCAATACCTGGACCAGCTCATCCTCTGTCACCTTACCCGAAGGCACCATTTCGGCGGTCAGGAGCGGTGAAGTTATCGGTCAGGTGGACCTGGAAGTTGGCGAGCAGGATGGCAGTTTGGTAACCTGGACCGATGCCTGGAAAGTGGATCTTGAAGCGACTTTTTCCGGTGGCGGAGAGGTGCTTCAGGCGAGCAATGCCCAATTCTGGGTTGTACCAGGAATTGGAGTGGTGCGTGAACTTGACTACAGTGAGTACTTTGAAGATGGTGACACTGGCTGGGAAAGATCAGATCTATGGCGTGATCTGGATGGTTACGATCGCAAGTAACTAAGAATTTTTTGGATTTATTAGGCCCCCTGTAGCTGCAGGGGGCTTTTTTTATTTTGTCAGGTTGCCCAGTGCGTGGTTTTGTTCTTTGTACCTTCAGTTGGGCCTGCAATGATTTGCCAGAACTTTTTGGAGTTAGCACCATTGACGGGTATTATTACAATTACATTGCACCGTTGACCAGTGCGGAGGGGATGCAATCAATAGAAATCTCTCCTGTGATTGACGGTGCGTTTTTCACAGAAAATGCCGCCGTTGGGAAAATACTGACAATTCAGAATTAGCTAATGGAACGTAGCTTAAAGGGACCCAGTCATGACAAATTCAGATCCGAAAATGGGCGAACTTGAAACTCGTGGCCGAATTTTTCAAATCAATGTTTCACTCGGTGGAGTTCCCAAATTGGCCGTAGCCTCAGCCGGCGTAACGGTCGATGGATTGACCGGTGACAAACAGAAGAACCTGAAATTCCATGGTGGATCAAAGAGAGCTGTCTGCGTTTATTCCCTGGAGCGAATCCTAGCCTTGCAGGAAGAAGGTCATGGGATTTTCCCCGGAGCAACCGGCGAGAACGTCACTGTATCTGGAGTGAACTGGGATGTTGTGGTGCCTGGTTTACGATTGAAGTTGGGGAAGGAAGTTCTGCTCGAAGTTTTGTCCTATACTGAGCCATGTGCCGCAATCCGAAGCTATTTTCAGGATGGAACTATTAATAGAATCCTGCAGGATGAAAACCCCGGCTGGTCCAGGGTCTATGCCAGAGTTGTCAAAACAGGAGACATTCGAGTGGGAGATGATGTGGAAATACTGGCTAGTTAGGCGCTTTTCTCCATCATTACACCAAAAGGAAGTTTATTGGACTTTCTCATCCGTAAATCAGAAACGTCAGATGTCTCCTCAATTTGCGAAAGCGCGAATCCTATCAGCGTGGTTTCTATGAAAAGCAAGGCTGGGAAGAACGTCCAGAAGCCGCGAACGTTATTGTTCCGCAGAGAATGTAAAAGGCCTTAATTCTTCACACAAAAAATATGTGCAATTTAAAAAACCAATCAAAAGACTGGAAAAATTTCCGTTAAATTAATGTTTTTTGAAAAATAACTCTCAAAGTTTGCTAAGATGCCCATGGAGTCTAAAAAGCACCCCAGTCAGGAAATGGAGGCCAAGTCATGAGAGCCCGAATTTTTCTCGCCGTCACTTTTCTTTTTCTCGCCTATGTGAATCCAGCCCAAACCCGCACAATCGTTTCTGCGCCCCAACCTAACACTCCGGGAAATACCATCTATCAGCCCGATCTGGACATTCCCTTGAACCCGCAGGGAACATTCGAAATACCCTGCGAAATGAAGTTAACCAGGCAAAACCAGATGAGCGTTGCCGGTCGGGGCGACGAAGTTGGTGGGGATGATGTCGACGTTGCTGATTACAATTTTGCCTATCATGGAATCGATCTGGCTGTAGATTCCCAGGGCATCTTTTACAGCATCGGAATGGTGGCAGAGGAGGATCAGAACATTGGTTTTGATATTCGCCGCTCCACTGACGAGGGGGAAACCTGGTCTCTCTGGGCATCTTTTACGAATCCGGATCCATTCATCGATTATCTTTACCCGACTCTACACATTGCCGAAGGAAATCAGGACCAGATCCTTATCGCCTACAATTTTTATGAATCTGGCACCATGTATATGGAGGTTGCCAGCTCACCATTGGGTGAGACGGCTTCCTTTACGGTCAACACCGTGGATGAGTCTGCTGGCTCCATGTCCCCTGGTTCAATTACTTCTGATGCAACAGCCTACAGTGAGTATTACCTGTATTTGGCCTATTCGATCAGGATCGGAGATTCCACCGAAATTCGTTTTACCCGCAGTACCGACCTGGGGGCAAGCTGGGAAACAACATATTCCATAGCCAGCCTTAACTTCCCGGATCGGGGATATTTCTCTCCCAAGGTGAGTTATGGGTACGGCCACTATGTTCATGTAGCCTGGTCTTTTACAATGGAGAGTGACATCTACGACGGGGCTTTGCGGTATCGTCGGGCACCTAACTTCGGGTCAGGGGGACAGGGAGCCTGGGAAGGCATTCAGGGACTTTCCAACCTCACAGACGGCTACTTCGAACATGCCAGTTCCATAGCTGCTTCTGAATCAACTGACCAGATTTTGGTTGGATATTATCGCAGGGAAGTCGATGGAGGCTTCACTTACAGCGGTGTGGTTGCTTCCGAAACTCAGGGAGCTGACTGGACCAGTCCCCAGGTGTTGACTCATGGTATTGTTGATCTTAACGATGTGGCCCAGAACCCGGTCAACCTGAATTGGTACATTGGCGGCCTCTACTATGGGGAGGCTGGTTACATGTGGACCCCTGCGTCTGATCTCACTGACTGGTCTGACCATTTGGCCATGTCTGACGGAGGCATCCAATACAGTCCTCAGTTGGTTCTGAATCCTGCCCAGGACTTTCGTCCAGCAATGCTCTGGGACCATGTCATGTACGATCCGGACATCTATCGCTACCAATTCGACGGAGAATGGCGTGGTGATGAAGGTTATCCCAACCATGAGTCTGGTTTTCCCGTAGATCTGACATTCCAGCCAGTTTCTGATCCTGCTCTTGCCGATCTGAACGGTAATGGTGACCTGGAAATAATTTTTGGGGATGCCAGCGGCAGCGTTCAGGTATTCCAATCTGACGGCACCATTCTTCCTGGTTGGCCCCGCAGTTGCGGGACCTCACTTTCCACTTCACCCATCGCTGTGGGTGATATGAACGGCGACGGCTCTGTAACTGTGCTGGTTCCAACTGCCGATGGACGGGTCTTCGGTTATAACCCGAACGGAACAACTGCCCATGGCTGGCCATTCGATAGTGGTGAAAACGCCCTTGCTTCGGTGAATCTGGGTAATTTGGGGGCACCCTATCGTTACGTGGCTGTAGTTATTTCCGGTACCAAGATGCACTTCCTTAACTACCAGGGAAATCAAGTGCCCAACAGTTATGTTTGGAACAACGCTGCAGGTTTCCAGCTGGGTTGTGCCATCGGTGACCACGATGGAGATGGAGTTAATGAGGTCATTTTCCGCGGGGGACAACTGGTTCTGGCAACGGAAATTTACATGTCATACACTGATCTGTACTGTAATTTGGGCCCTGTGGATACCAGCGTACCGAGCCTGGGTGACCTCGATCTTGACGGCAATCTGGAAATTGTGATTTCTACCACCGACGGTGAAGTTCATGTTCTGGACGATTCCGGGGACGATTTACCCGGCTGGCCTCAGACCTTCGATCCTGGCGAGACACTCAGTGATCCGGCCATTGCACACATTTGGGCCGGTTTCGAGAAGGAAGTTGCGGTTTGCTCCCGGAACTGGAAAACCGCCCTCTTCCAGCACGATGGAAATATGGTTCCTGGTTATCCGGTGGAAACTGATGGATGGTACATTTATGGCAACCCAATCATGGGAACTGTTGTCGGTTCTCCTGATGTCATCTTCGGTGCTCGCGGTTCCAAGGCATGGTCTTTTGGAAACTACGGTCAGCTGAATCCTGGTTGGCCAAAATATCTTGATAACCACTGCCAGTTAACTCCGGCTCTTGGTGACCTGGATCAGGACGGCCGTAATGAAATTGCCTTCCTGACTCTTGACCAGCTTGTGGTTGTTGATGTCGGAGCCGCACCATGGTCAGCTATCAATATCTGGGCCATGACCGGACACGATGCCAAACGCACCGGTTGTTCCGATTGCCCCGAGGATCTACTTAGCCCGATTCCAGAAGATCCTGATGTTGTTACCCGTATCAGCTTTGCAATGCCGGCACCCAACCCGGTTGCTGGCCAGGCGACATTCAGTTTCGCTGTGCCTGTTCAAGCTGTAATTGAGTTGGCGGTTTACGACCTTCGTGGCAGGCGTGTGGCCCTCGTTAAACGTGAGGAAGTTATTCCCGGTCGTCATCAGATTACCTGGAACGGCCGTGACGACTCAGGCCGGTCTTTGGCCAGTGGCAACTATATTGCCTCGCTGCGCGTACGTGGTCCAGGAGTCGACGAGCAGTTGAACCGGAAGGTGACGATTCTGCGTTAACACAGAACTGTTCTGCAAAACGACACTTATTGAAACCGGGGTGGCTCAATACCTGCTTTTGAGGGTATTGAGTCAACTCCGGTGGAGTAGGTCGGGGTGGTGATTTCAATAGGGTCATCTGAAATACCGTTCGTTTTATATCGGTTTCCCTGATGAAGCAAAAGTTGTGACCAGCAATATCGTAGGGAAAAGGAATAGACATGAAAAAGGCTCAGAAAATCTGCGGGTTTTCCTTGCTTCTGGTGCTTCTGATTATTACCACAGGACCTCTGATTGCCAAAGCGAAGGTCATACGTATCGAGGTTGAATCCCGAACCGCATTTGCTGATGGTGCCGGGTTCGGCAAGGTCGGAGCCTATGAGATCCTTTCAGGGAAACTGTATTACGCAGTCGATCCTGAGTTGCCGAACAATACTGGCATTACCGATCTGCAATTCGCTCCCCGCAATCAGGACGGACAAGTAGAGTTTGTCAGTGAATTCGAACTTCTCAAGCCGGTCGATCTTTCCCGCGGTAATCACCGCCTTCTTTACGACATCCTCAATCGGGGCAACAAAACCATTATGGGCGCCATGAATATGGCTTGGGGCAATACTCTGCGACCAGGCAATGGTTACCTCATGGAACAGGGATACTCAGTTCTCTGGAGTGGTTGGAACTGGGACGTGCGCGATGAAAATGGCTGGCTTCAGATCGAAGTGCCAATTGCGACAAAAGACGGCCAATCCATTGAACAATTCATTGTAACTGAAATGGTAAATACAACCGCAACCGAAGCTCTGCCGGTTATGGAGATGTTCTGGACCAATACGCGCGGCTATCCACCGCTGGATTATCAGGATAATACCGAGGCCACCCTCACGGTGCGTAAAACACCAAAAGAACAGCCCCTGAAAATCCCCAATGAACAATGGTCGTTCACTGTAATAAAAGGCTCGTCGAATGCGAATAGTGTTCCGGCGGTTGAAATTAAATCTGGCTTCAAGCCAGGTCACATTTATGAACTTACCTACCGGGTGAGTGACCCGCCGGTAATCGGTTTGGGCCTTGCTGCGGTTCGTGATGCAATTTCTTTCTTTCATTTTGAGAAACAGGACCACATTGGCAACCAGAATCCCCTCCTGCGACAAGACGGTTCCGGGTCTGATATTGAAAAAGCCTATGTGTATGGGTCCTCGCAAAGCGGGCGCTTTATTGCCCAAATGCTATGGCAGGGTTTTCATGTCGACGAAGCCAATCGCATGGTTTTTGAAGGAGCCCGGATTCGTATTGCCGGGGGTGGCAAAGGTGGTTTTAATCATCGCTTTGGCATGACTTCACAACACATGGTTGATCTGGAAGGTAATTGCATGCCATCAGATCATCCTCCCTTTAATTACCTGCCTGATGACGCTGCCGGATCCGGTGGGATGAACGACATTCTGGCTTTGTCCAAACAACAAAATCAGGTTCCCTGCATTATTCTGACCAACAACGAGTATGAATATTGGAGCCGGTCGGCATCGCTCATTCATACCAATCTAACGGGCACCCAAGATGCACCGCTTCATGACAATGTTCGGCTATATGTTTTTAACGGAGCTCCGCATCGGGCGGCCTACAAGGCCGGTCGCGGTGTTTGTGAACATCCTGTTAACCGATTGGATGTCCACAGCGCCAACCGGGCTTTATTAAGTATTTTGGATCAATGGGTAAGCGATGGACTGGAACCACCAGCAAGTCGCTACCCCAGAATTGACAGGGGGGAACTGGTAAGTGCCGCTCGCCATAAGCAGCAGTTTCCAAAGACCCCCGAATTGCATCACCCTGGACGTAACTTCCAACCGGCCCGGATTGATTATGGGCCACGGTTTTGGGATGATGGAATAATGACCATGATTCCTCCCGTTGCGGGTGAACCATACCGGACCCTGGTTCCATCCGTCGATGGGGACGGCAACAGTTTGGGTGGGGTTCGTTTGCCCGAATTATTGGTTCCGCTCGGGTCGTACCTCGGCTGGAACCCGCGTAACGAAAAGTTTGGTGACCCTGATTATTTTGTTCGTTTTGAAGGATCGTTTCTGGTTTTTCCAACAACGGATGAGCGAGGCCGGGCAAGTGACGATCAGAGAGTTTCAATAGAGGTGCGGTATCCGACCAGAGACGCCTATGTGGAAGCGATTCAGGCCGCCTGCAACGACCTGGTGCGTCAGAGATTTTTGCTTCCCGAATCAGTATCGCAATATGTGGATCTGGCTCAAAAAATGTCCTGGCCACCGGTAGCTATCGACAACTACCCATACTGGAAAACGGAGTAAAGCCAACAACTCCGACCAGTTTCGAAATTTTACTTTCATCAGTAGATAGTGAGCAGAACAATGAAAACAAATCTTTCAATAGTGATTCTTGTCAGTGTGTTTTTGTTTGTTTCCTCTGTTGTTTTTGGAGAGCAGGACAAGCCGGAAACAGTTACCGATTTTGATGGAAACGTGTATTCGACTGTTAAAATTGGCGATCAGACCTGGCTGGCCGAAAATTTGAGATCCACTCATTACAGTGACGGTAAGCCATTGGAAAGTTTCCCGGCCAACGGCGATGAATCAAATTCCAGGTCTTATGGAAGATTGTACTGTTGGCAGGCGGCGGTTGGCGGCCCGTCGTTTTCTGAAAAAGAATCGAATTTTGTGCAGGGTGCCAGTCCTGAGGGGTGGCACATTCCCACTGAAGAGGATTGGTTGGAACTGACAAACTACTTGGGAAGTGAATCGACAGCGGGAGCGAAACTAAAGGGGGCCGGGTTTAATAATCCAGATTTGGAAAACAATAATTCCACCAATGGCATCGGGTTCGGCGCACTTGCTGCAGGGTGGTTTGATTTTTCCGGGGAATATCTGGGGTTTGGCAAAAAAACATTTCTCGTAAGCTCAACCTCGCCCAATGGAAGGGGCGGGTTTGCATGGGAACTGAATGACGGGGATTCAACATTCATCAGAGTCTTTCTACACCCCGACGATGCCATTTCCATTCGTTGTGTTAAGGACA
>JAAEOA010000206.1 GCA_024223715.1 bacterium
CCAACCAGCGCCCACAGACCGCCCGCCCATTGCTGGGTCAATCCCATTTCTTTAACCAGGAAAGCGGCAAAGAACATCATGTAAATAATGTAGGAAAGACCGTAGAAGAAATATACGGTACCCAGGTACCAGACAGATGCCATTTTGATTACTGTGGTCCACTGAAGAGGAGTCGTCGTTTTCGCATCCGAAGGCACCGGCGAAATCGGTTCCGTTTCTTCGGCTCCAATTTGTTGCAGTCCCTTTTCTTCCGGCCGGCTGCGGACAAACACATAAACGATTCCGGAAACCACCAGAACGGCGCCGCCCAGAATATACCAGGAAAAGCGCCAGCCGTTTGGTCCGAATGCAGATAATATGGGGGGGACCACCAAACCCGAAATAAAAGTGCCGGTTCCGATGCCGGCAGAGACAATTCCGGTGGCAAAGCCCCGGTTTTTCATGGCAAACCAGGCTGAACCCAAAGCCATGGCCGGTACAAAAGAAGCGCCGCTGCCCAGACCGGTCAAAAGGCGCATGGTAAATGCGAAACCGAACGATTGGGCCAGACCGGTCAAGATCATGGTGATCCCCATGAGTATCACGGCAAAGGTGATGACAAGGCGCGTTCCAAATCGGGAGGCCAGAAATCCCCCGATGATCGCCATGGTTAAATAGCCCAGGAAATTTCCGGTACCCAAAAGACCCAGCTGGGTGTAATTAAACTGGAGCCCGTCTTTCATGGCAGGAAGGATGATGGTGTAAGACATGCGGCCAAAGCCGTGGGAGGCGATGGTGGTCAGAAGCCCCATAAAAATGACAATCCAACCGTAGTGAAGTTTGCCTGGGTTCATTCCATCACCTTTTTGAAATGGTGCAAAAGCACACGGTTTTTGTGATAGCATGTCCGGCGGCGGTTGTCAAAGCAGAGGAAGGAAAGGCAGGGAAACGTCAAAATTGATGATAACCCAGAAAGATTGAAGCCATTTACTACCACCATTATAGACCTAAAATCCCAAAACCCAATATCCAAATTCCAAATAATGTCCAAATTCGAAAGTCCAATGACCCAAACATTTTGGTAATTTATCTATTGTTAGATGGCCATTTTGCTTGTTTTGGATTTTGCATTTCGGTCATTGGTATTTGTTTGAGTCCGCCCTGGCCTCCGGCTCGTAGATCCTACGCCTCG
>JAAEOA010000207.1 GCA_024223715.1 bacterium
CATGCGGCAGAGGTAACGAAGGCTGACTGTGAAATGCGAAGTTTCAATTTCCAGGTGAAGTGGTTTTGGCTGCCTTTGCGAGTTGCATTGGGGCTCATAAAACCAAAGAAACAAGTACTGGGAGGTTATTTCGCGGGTGAAGTGGAATCCGTCGGAAAAGACGTTTCAAAATTTAAGAAGGGAGATCAGGTTTTTGGGACTACCAAACTGCGGTTGGGCGCATATGGCGAATATGTATGCCTGCCGACCAGCTACACGCTTGTGCCGAAACCGAATAATGTGAGCTTTCAAGAGGCTGCAGCGGTAACTCTGGGCGGGCTGAATGCACTTCACTTTTTGAGAAAAGCGAATATCCAAAATGGGGAAAAGGTTTTGGTAAACGGTGCGGGTGGAAGCATCGGCACTTTTGGGGTGCAGATTGCCAAAGCAATGGCGGCCAAGGTGACGGCGGTAGACAGCACCATCAAAGAGGAAATGCTACGCCGGATCGGAGCTGATCATTTCTTCGACTATACAAAAGAAGACTTCACAAAAAGCGGTCAAACCTATGACGTGATTTTTAACATGGTTGCCA
>JAAEOA010000208.1 GCA_024223715.1 bacterium
CCGTCATTTTGAGTAAGAAAAATAGGGCTAAGGTTGCGTCAGCAGCATTCTGTCCGGGGAGAAGTCTTCTCCCTGCACTTCATAGAATCTGGCCAACAGATCCCCGACCGTGAGGTTTTTCTTCTCTTCACCCTTAACATCCATGATTACTTTGCCCATGTGAAGCATAATTAGCCGGTTACCGGAGATCAGGGCCTGATTCATATTGTGGGTAACCAACATGGTGGTCAAACCAAGTCCCTCGACAAGGCTTTGGGTTAGCTCCAGGATCTGGTTGGCGGTTTTAGGGTCCAGGGCGGCGGTATGCTCATCCAAAAGCAGGACATCCGGGCGGACCATCGTGGCCATTATCATGGTCAGGGCTTGGCGCTGACCGCCGGAAAGCAGCCCGACCCTATCCTGGAGCCGCTTTTCCAGACCGAGGCCAAGGATCTTCAATTTTTCCCGAAAAAGTTGCCGATCACGCTTTTTAACGCCGATCCCCAGGCCTCGTATATCCCCTCTTTTGTGGGCTAGAGCCATATTCTGTTCAATGCTCACGGCTGCACATGTTCCCTGCATGGGGTCTTGGAATACTCTCCCGCTGAATTGTGCCCGCTTGTGCTCCGGCCATTGCGTGATGTCATTGCCGTTGAATGTCAGTTTACCCTCGTCAGGAAAATAAGTGCCTGCCAGGCAGTTTAACAGGGTGGACTTTCCCGCTCCGTTTGATCCGATAATGGTGATAAATTCACCCTGCCTAATGGTTAGGCTGATATTGTTTAAGGACAGCACTTCGTTAATGCTGCCCCTGTTGAAAAACTTGGTTATGGATTCGATGAGGATCATCTGGCTTGCAACTTTTCCTTGATTATGGGGGCGACCAAGGCCGCAATGACCAGCATGGCGGTTATCAGATTCAAGTCGCTGGGCGTAAATGAAAATCGGCCCCATTTTATCCCCAGGGCAAGTGCAATGGCGACCCTGTAGATTATGGAACCTATGAGTGCGGCCACACAAGCACGTGCGACGGTTTTTTTCCCGAAAACGGTTTCCCCAACAATAACAGAGGCGAGTCCCGCAATAATTGTGCCGACTCCCATGTTGACGTCTGAGGCGCCCTGATTCTGAGCAATCATTGCTCCGCTGAAAGCCACCATGGCATTGGAGAGACCTACGCCGAGGATGATGATGGTGTGAGTGTTGACACCCTGGGCGGTGATCATCTGGGGATTATCACCGGTGGCCAGCATGGCCTGGCCCAGTTCCGTGTGGAGAAACCAGATCAGCATTCCGGTTACACCGATTGAGATGGCACCGAACATGAACGGAGATGCAAGATACCCCGGCAACCCGAAAGATGCCAGGGGGTCTAGTATTGTTTTTTCCCTCAGCAGAGAGATGTTGGGTCCGTCCATAATCCGGATATTGATGGAATACAACGCAATCATGGTCAGGATAGAAGCGAGCAGATGAAGGATCTTGAGCTTAGTGTTCAAAAGTGCGGTAACAACTCCGGCCAGAAAACCGGCAGCAAATGCCATAATCAGGGAGACGAACGGAGCAATGCCGTGCGTGATTGCCACGGCCGACACAGAAGCGCCCAGAGGAAGGCTCCCATCCACGGTTAAATCCGGGAAGTCCAAAATCCTAAAGGTGAGATAGACGCCCAGTACCATAATGCCATACACAAAACCCTGTTCGAGAGCCCCTAGAA
>JAAEOA010000209.1 GCA_024223715.1 bacterium
AGCAGTCCTCATTGGCATCGGGGAATTGTCTGGATGGGCCGCCTGGCAATGCTTTTAACCGGTCTGGTTGCTGGTTTTTTCCTGTCACGGGTCTCCTCACTGGATATTGCAGAAGGAAAAAGTCTTTTATGGACAGGTGTTTTTCTGGGGGTGGGGTTGCCCATTTTAGTTAGAAAAAGATTGCCCGGAGAAGGGCTAATGATTGTTGCTCTGGCCCTTTCGGTAATTCTGTCTTTTGCCATATGGCCTCCGGGGCATTAAATTATGTATCTACTAGTCAATCATCAGTCCAACAAGGAAAATATGAAGTGAAAACTGCACCCGCCGTAGTGTCGGATCCTGTCGGTTTCCATCTGCGTGCCGCTGGCCGCATTGTCAAATTAACCAAGACCTTCAACAGCGAAGTGACTATTCGTTATGAGGGACGTTCGGCTAATGCCAAGAGCATTATGGGCCTTGCGAGTTTGGCTGCAGAGTTTGGAACCACTGTGGAAATAGAAGTCAACGGAGACGATGAGGATTCTGCTCTTGCAGGCATTCTGAATCTTATCGAAGTGGAACTTGCTGTACCGGAGACCCCCGTTGCCAACAAAACTTCAGGCCCTTCGACCCCTCATTCGTGATGAAATCCTTTGCCGGCGTTGCCGCTTCTCCCGGATACGCCTATGGTCCGGCCCATCGTCTGGGACAGAACATTATTGTCCCGGAACGATGTGTTGTGGCAAACACCGAAGTACCCCAACAAATTGAAAGATTTAAATCTGCGGTAGATTTGGCCAAACAGCAGATTGAAAAACTTGTGGAGCGACTCAATCTTGAATTGGGTCCCGGTGAAGCGGACATTCTCTCTGCCCAGCTTCTCATTCTGGAAGATGAAATGGTTTGGGACGCGACTCTGGCGGTTATTCGCTTGGAGCGCATCAATGCCGAGGCCGCCTTTGCCCGGGCCGTTGGTGATATTGCCGCTCGTTTTCTGGAAATGGAAAATGAAACATTCCGTGAACGGGTAAACGATCTTCATGATGTTGAACAAAGAGTTCTGCGTGCCTTTCAGGGGTCTGAAGAAGTCTCCCTGGATTTGCCGGCAGTACCTTCCATTATTGTGGCCACCAACTTAACTCCAAGCGATACAGCCACTCTGGGTCGAACCAACGTTCTTGGTTTTCTTATGGAAGAAGGTGGCAATACCAGCCATGTAGCCATTTTGGCCCGATCCATTGGCGTGCCGGCCGTTGTTGGACTTAAAAGTTTTCTGGGAATTGTAGATAGCGCAGACCCCATCGCAGTCGATGGAAACACCGGAATCTTTATTGCTGACCCCGATAATGAGACAATTAACGAATTTCGACGCCTGCAAGCGGATGCTTTGGTTAAGTGTGAAAAACTGGCAAGCCTCCGTGATCTTGATCCCATTACTCCTGATGGACACCGAATTCGCTTGATGGCAAACATTGAATTGCCCGTTGAGGTAGATGAGGCTTTGGCCAGAGGTGCAGAAGGCATTGGGTTGTTGCGCACCGAATATCTCTATTTTCAACATAACAATATTCCCACTGAAGATGAACAAACCAGCATTTATTCTGATTTGATTAAAACCATGGCTGGTAAGCCGGTCATTTTCCGGACATTGGATGTGGGCGGTGATAAGGTATCTGATTATCTCGGAGCCAAACGTGAGTACAATCCATTTCTTGGCTGGCGTGGCATTCGCTTTTCCCTGGCTAATAGGTCTCTTTTCAGGAATCAATTGAAAGCCATTTGCAGGGCTGCTGTTGCCGGTCCTGTAAAAATAATGTTCCCCATGATCTCCGGTGTCCAGGAGTTGCGTCAAGCCAAAGAAATTTATCTGGAGGCCGTAGCCGAGCTTGAAAGCGAAGGAAAAGATTTTCATCATGACCTGGATCTGGGCATAATGGTGGAAACTCCTTCGGCGGTGCTGGTGGCAGATCTGCTGGCTGCTGAGTGCGATTTTTTCAGCATTGGCAGTAATGATCTTATCCAATACACTCTGGCCATGGACCGGGGTAATGCTCGGGTTTCTTATTTGTACCAGCCTTTGCATCCTTCCATTTTGCGGGCTATAAAAACTACCGTTGAGGCTGCCCATCGTGCCGGCATTTGGGTAGGGCTTTGTGGAGAAATGGGATCAGAAACCCGATTGGCCGAAGTCTTGCTCGGATTGGGTCTGGATGAAATCAGTTTGCATGGCGCTGCTTTACCAAAAGTAAAACAGGTCATCAGGTGGACAACCCTTGAAGAGGCTGAGGCTCTTGTGGAAAAACTCATGAATGCGGCGACAGCTGAGGAAGCTAATCAATGGTTGGCCCAATACATTCAAGACCGTAAAGACAAACGACAGAATAAGGAATATTAATGAGCCAAAACCAGTCACTGGCCGGTCTTCAGGAAATGCTGTCACTTGTAGACAGCCTTCCTGACCAACTGGCGGCCGCTGTCCAACTGCCGGGCTTGCAAGCTATCTCTGCAGCCTATAGCCAACCCCGTCGCATTGTTTTATGTGCCATGGGAGGGTCTGCCATTGGCGGCGACCTGGTGCAGGGGCTGTTGAACCATCAGGCCATCTCCGTCGATGTTTGGCGCAATTATGGCTTGCCTCACTGGGTCACATCTGAAGATCTGGTTGTGGCTGCCAGTTATTCGGGCAATACTGAAGAATGTCTTTCTGTTGTTTCAGAAGCCAGATTGCGAGATATTCCCGTTTTGGCTATTTCTTCCGGTGGAGAGTTGGCCGGTCTGTTAAAACAGGATGAAGTCCGTGTTGAACTTCCAGGAGGGCTCCCGCCAAGAGCTGCTCTGGGTTACAGCTTTGGGGCTTTATTGGGTGTTTTGGACCAATTGGGGCTAATTGCAAACCTGTCCGGTGATTTGGCGGAAACCATTGAAGTATTGAAAAACAAGCCATTCTGTGGAACCTCAGGACCTGAGAGTTTGGCCTGTGATTTAGAAGGCAAAATTCCCGTCATTTTTTCTGCCGATTCCTTTTTAGGTCCGGTGGCTTGCCGGTGGCAGGGACAATTGAATGAAAATTCCAAAGTTCCGGCCATGATGGCTGAGTTTCCCGAGTTGAACCACAACAATATTGTAGGTTGGGGCCTTTCTCAATCGTGGCAGGATCGGTTCGTTCTGATTATTCTACGGACTGATAAAACACCGGAGAGAATTCAAAAAAGGGTCGATTTAACCTGCAACCTAATTCAGGGAGAATTCACTGCGGTTCATTTATTGACTGCTTCTGGCGAATCTGTGCTGGCCAAGGTTCTTTCTTTGGTCCAGTATGGAGATTATCTTTCCTGCCATCTGGCAGGCATTCGATCGGTGGACCCTATGCCGGTCCAACGCATCGATCAGCTAAAAGATGGCTTAGCCGAATGAGTTGTAGCCTGATCACCAAAATTAATAGTGATGAAACGTCTGATAGTAAATTACCAACAAAACCTGGGGCAAACTCAGGACCAGCAAACCGGGGTTTGTACCCAGGGAAGGAAAATCAGTAATGAGCGAAAAATTCCTCTTCACCAGTGAATCAGTTACCGAAGGACACCCGGATAAGGTGGCCGACCAAATTTCTGATACTGTTGTCGATGCTATTTTGGGAGCCGATCCCGATGGCCGTATTGCTTGCGAAACCATGGTAACCACTGGTGTAGCTTTTCTGGGTGGAGAGATAACAACCAGCACCTATGTGGATTTACCCTCTCTGGTACGCAAAACCATCCGCGAAATCGGTTACACCTCTGCAGATATAGGATTTGATGCTGACACCTGTGCTGTCATCACTTCCATCGATGAGCAAAGTGCCGATATTGCCATGGGCGTGAATCCCGGTGGTGCCGGTGATCAGGGGCTCATGTTTGGTTACGCCTGTACCGAGACCGATGTTCTTATGCCTTTGCCTATTACAATGGCCCACCGGATGGCTCAGCAATTGGCTGCCGTGCGTAAAGACGGCACTTTGCCTTGGTTGCGCCCCGATGGAAAAACTCAAATTACCGCCAAGTACGAAAACAACAAACCTGTGGCTATCGATACGGTTGTTGTAAGCACACAGCACGATGCTGACGTTTCGGAAGATAATCTGCATGAAGCGGTTCGAACTCATGTTATCGAGCCCGTTCTTAAGCGCTTCGACATCGAACATGCAGGTTATACTGCTCATATCAATCCAACCGGACGTTTTGTTGTGGGTGGTCCTTTGGGTGATTGTGGCCTTACCGGTCGCAAAATCATTGTGGATACTTATGGAGGCAGCGCTTGTCATGGTGGAGGCGCTTTTAGTGGGAAAGACAGCACCAAGGTTGATCGCAGTGCAGCTTATGCAGCACGGCATCTGGCCAAGAATATTGTGGCTGCAGGCCTTGCTGATCGCTGTCAGGTACAGTTGGCTTATGCCATCGGTGTTGCCGAGCCCGTGTCCATTACTGTCGATACCTATGGAACCGGCACCGTGCCCAACCAAGCCATTACGGATGCCATTCGCAAGGTGGCTGATATGACTCCCAAGGGCATCATTGACCGCCTGGGATTGCGTAAACCCATCTTCCGCCAAACGGCCGCTTACGGTCATTTTGGTCGGGAAGATGTCCAATTCAGCTGGGAGCAAAACGACCTTGTGGAGCAATTGAAAAACGCTCTTTAGGCACTGTTCAGTTTGAAAAAAAAAGTCGGGACCATTACCGGTCCCGACTTTTTCAATTTTAGGAAAGCTTTTATTTCACCGGATCACTGATATCCAAACGCAGGGTGTCGTGTCGGGTGATGGCACCGGCTGGGTAAGTTACATCCACAATTACATCGTAGATTCCACTTGCGGGAAACTGGTAATGAGGACGATGAGAAGTCATAATCGTATCGGTGCCGTCATTCATGTGCCAAGTGAATACCAGGTTACGGTAATCGCCATCAACATCAGGGTCGATGCCACAGGACTCGGCCCGCAGATCAAATCGCACGGTATCGTTTGTGGTTGCGGCATTGCCTAAAAAGTTAGTGCTGGTGTTAATATCCAGCGAGTCTGCCATGACTGTAACCATCTGGGAAATGGAGTCCGTTTGGCCATCCGGATCTGTTGCAGTGGCTACAATGTTGTACTCGCCTGGTAAGGTGAAGGTGTGATAGGCAATAGAGGTATTGCTCGAGCCACCGTCACCGAAATCCCAAGTAATTTCCAGGTTGTTATTACCACCAGTGGGGTCACCGGATTCGTTTCCTCCTGAAACAATGGCCAGGCCTTCCACATTCATTGGTGCAATACCACAATCAGGGTACACACGAATGCGGGTAAATTTGGGTTGGCTTTCATCGTTACAGCCAGCAATGGCCAAAAAAACAAGCAGAACTGCCGGAAGCAGAATGAGTTGAGCTCGCTTCATTTTTTGATTTTCTCCCTGAAGGGGTTGTCCTGATCGTTTTGTTGTTCTTAAATTAAGGAAAGATGGGAAGCAAGTCCAGTATTTTCCAAGTCCATATTACCAGAACCCCAATTCCAGCAGGACTGGAAAAACGATCAGCGTCTGGCTCGCGAGAACATTATTAGAAATACGATGAAAAAGAATACATTGCCTGTCCAGGCGGCAACCAGCGGAGGCAGGGTCCCCGTATGGCCAAGAACCCGTCCAAAATTCATGAACAGGTAGTAGCCAAAGCTGACCAGCAAGGTCAAGCCAAAACCTTGTGCAACAGTGGTTTTTCGTGGGCCACTGGCCAGAACCAGCCCAATGAGCACGACAATGAGATTGACCATGGGGAAGGCCAGGTTGAATTGAATATCCACTTTGGCGGTGGTTGGGTCCCCACCACTGATGCGAATCAACTCCACATGATCGAGCAACAGGCGGATGTTCATGTCCTCCCGCCTAACCCGATTGTGATAAAAACTTTTCGGATTTACCTTCAAATCCCGGGCAGTGAGTTTTTCAAAAACCATAACTTTTTCTTCATTGTTTTCAAAGATCCGCCGGGTTCCCTGAGTCAGGGTCCAGTGGTCATCATCCCAGAAAGCTGTTTCCGCATCAATTCGTTCAGTAATTACACTTCCCTGTCGGGTCAGAATTTTTAAACCATTAATAGTTTGGGTGTTGGGATTGAATTTCCGGGCATGGTAAAGGCGTCCTTCGGGGCCGGTAATGGAAATATGATTTGTTGGCAAAATGCGATCCGGTTTCTTATGGATTTCAACTTCCCAGATGCGATCACTGGCCGTGTTGGCTTTGGGGACCACATATTCCCCCCAGGCCAGGGAGAAGAAGGTAATGAATACAGCAAACAATACCAGAGGGCGGGTGACTTTCATTAAAGACCAGCCCGAAGAGAACAAGGCGGTTAATTCAAGGTATCGCGCCATACCACCCAGAGTGAACAGGGTGGACATTAGCATGGCCACCGGCAGAACCGTATCAATAATCCAGACGGCTTTGTAGGTGTAGAATCGGGCCATCATTGAAATGGTGGCCTCGTTGTCCATGAAACTGTTCATATGATCGAGAAGGTCCATCATTATGAAAAGAATGAGCGAGGCTACCAGGGTGTAACCCAAATTTCGCAGAAAACTTTTTAATAGATGTTGGTGAATCAGCAGCATCAGTGGGGTAGTTCTTTCGCTTGGGACCGGGAGCTCTTCCTGTTAAATATGGCTGGAAGTTGGAAATTGAAAATCTGACCCTCCCGGGCTGTTTTGATGAAAATGGGGATTCCAATGGCCAAAAGCACAATATTGGCACTCCACATGGCCAAAAGCGGATCCATTTTACCACGGTCAGCAAATTTCTCTCCACCAACCAGGAAAAGATAATATATGAGATAAACAGCCAGAGCGAGACTGACGCTAACGCCCTTGCCGCTGCGCGACGAGGTTACTGCTAAAGGTACACCCAAAAGAGCAAACACGAGACAGGCAAAAGGAATGGCCAGTTTCTTGTGGAATTCAACAAGAAAACGATTTGATTTTATTTTGTAACTTTCCGCTATTTTTCCCTGATAACCGGCCTGATCAATAAGGCGGTCAACTTTCATGGGTAAAGATCTTAATTTTCCATCCTGAAGTTTGCTGCGCCGGCGGCTGTCTTTGGCAGGTAACTGGCGGCCCAGCACATCATCGCGGCGGCTTTCATCCAGCAGTTGAAACTGCCATTGCAGGAGATTTTCTGATAAAACTATAACTCTTTCATTAACTTCAGTTTGGCGCCCGCTTTCCCGGTGTGCAGCACCCCACAATTCCCTCATATCCATTTCCCGGTCACTTTTGGCCTTGCGTCCGGATTCCTTAAAATCTCGTTCCACATTGGCAATTCTCATGTTGTGTTGAGTGAAACGGGTGACTCGATATTTGGTGGGGTCTTCTTTTTCGGGCCTTTCGTGGATTTCTCCGTCATACAATTCCATTAACAGACTGTCGGTCACATGTTCAGGAATAATCATTCCCCAGGTTGCGGTGGTCAGGCGGGGAGAAAGATCGCCGGGTTTTTCCTTTTCGAAAATACTGACATCTTCAATACGTCCGGTTAAATCATCTTTGCTCTTTACGTAAATGGTCATTTTGTCGCCCATTTCCGTAAATTGCCCTTCCTGAATTTCCATCATGGGTTTTTGACGGTTAATGTCGTAAATAAGGTTGGCCAGTTCATGGTTGGAATTTGGAAAAATAAAATGGTTGTAAGCTGCCAAA
The DNA here is from genome assembly GCA_024223715.1 of bacterium. GTDB lineage: Bacteria > Krumholzibacteriota > Krumholzibacteriia > LZORAL124-64-63 > LZORAL124-64-63 > LZORAL124-64-63. Next base: position 7,682 of record JAAEOA010000209.1, read on the forward strand.
CCAAGACCGATGATGCCCGCGAGAAGGAGCAACGGGCGCAGCACAGCCCACAAACTTATGCCGTTGGCTTTCATGGCTGTGATCTCAGAATCGTTGGCCAATTGTCCAACGGCCATAAGAATGGAAATAAGTACCGCCATTGGTACGGATAATGCAAACGTGTGGCCAAGGCTTAAGATAAGAACCTTTAGGGCGATCCAAGCCGAAACACCTTTGCCGACAAACAGATCGACGAATTTATAGAGAATCTGTATCATCAGCAAAAAGGTGATGACAAAGAGCCCGAAAAAGAAGGGACCGGCCGCAGTTTTCATCAAATGTCGATAAATAAGGAACATGGTACCTGTTCTTTTTGGTGATTAAGGCTGCCCCCTTTTGGGGACAATATTTCCGCATCGTGGTCAGTTTCTGACCCTATAGTGCCGCTCCGGAACCCGGATGACAAGGAGAGTCAGGGTTGTATTCCATTTTTGGCAATTTTTTTTCTGGTTTTCTCGGCACGAGAAGCCCGAATTCAGCTTGCCTGGATGCTAACCCCAATGGACTCAAAAAAATCCCGAATATTCATCAATCGGTTGGCCAGCTGCTTTTGTTAACCCTTTTGTTACTCTCAGGTGTTTCCCCGGTTCAAGCGGATCCCAATTATCAAGGCAACCTGATGTACGGGATCGATCCGGTTATCAGTTCAACAGATAATCCCCGATTGTTGGGCGTGGACCGCCTGGTCATGCGGGAGAGATTGCTAAAAGCGGGCATTGATCCCTTGAAAGATGGTGGCAAAAGCCCGCAAACCAAAGATGCCTTCCGCAAAGCCTGGGTCATTCGGGCCAATGTGGACCTTGAGCATATGGAGCGGTTGGTTGAATATAATCGACCTTTGGGCTTAATGACCGTCATTGAATATCCCAGCTTCTTTTACCTTTTTCCTCCGGTTGAAACTCTTCCCGGTGGAATAACCTATTATCCGCCCAGACCTCTGGGCGATTCCGTGGTGAAAGTTTTTGTTGATGATATCGAACAAGGCGCCGCCAGAACTCAGGCTGTGGACAGAATATTGGTCCGTGACAAGCTCCTCGGTGGAGAAAATGTTGGGGTGGCAGGCAGTGAAGATGGCCTGATCAATCTAACCATTCCCATCAAGCTGCCACGAACCTTGGAGAAAATTATCGGGCGGGGTGAAAAAACCCGCATCAAAATTACCGGTCGGGAACACATAAAAATTGCCGGTGAAAGTTCAGTGGTCAATCCGTTTACTCCAACGGAACGGGTTACCAGCCAATCCCTGTTCCCGTCTTTGGACATGGAGCAGGAGCTTCAGGTCAACCTTTCAGGTGTTATTGGTGAAAAAATCATCATCGAGGTGGATCATAACAGTGCGGCCATGGGACCGGACGCCACTAAAATTAAGTTGATGTACCAGGGCGATGAAGACGAGATCATTCGCACCATTGAAACCGGTGATGTGGGGTTGACCCTGCCCGGTAGTCGCCTGCTGGGGTACAGCTCCAACAAAAGTGGTCTTTTTGGTGTGAAGGTTACCGGACAAATGGGTCGGGCAGATTTCACAACCGTGCTAACCAAGCAAAAAGCTGAATCTTCGGCCAAGACTTTTAATAGTAAAGGTGGCGAGGTTGAAGACAATGTCATCCTGTCCCATAATTATTTGAACAACCGGTTTTTCCGCGTCGATCTTCCGCCTGCATTCCTTGGGCATTTTTACCCGGTGTCAGACAGTCCGGGCCGTAACTATCCTATTGAGAAAATCCAGGTGGAATCCATTCAAGTTTTTAAAATGATGGGTGTGGGGCAGCTAGGGTCCCGGGATGTTAGCAATGTGGCTGTTTATGTGGATTCAACTGGTAGTTTCTGGCAGGAGCCAGGAAGCCCGACAGGTGATTTTCAGGATACATACACATACGGGCCGCGTTGGCGAGAACTCGATTATGATTTGATGCTGGATGTTGATGGCAATCTTGTGGCCCTTGATATGCGTCAGCAAATGTTCGACGAAGATGTTCTGGCAGTGATCTACAATGTTGTGGATGAAAATGGAACTATTTTGTACAGGGTGGGAGACAGGCCAGGCCAAGACGAGGCCAACCGCGTTACTCTGCCCAACGAAGGCAGTGTGGAATACTATCGAATGAAATTGCTCAAAGCGCCGGTTAATCACCAGATTGCTCATCCATTCTATTATGTTCTCCGGAATATATACCCTCTCGGGGGGGCAAATATTGATATTGATTCTTTTGAATTAACCATTGAAAGGGCCCTTGATTCAGACCTTCACCCGGAGTTGGATGAAAACGAAATACCATATATTCGCATTTTTGGTCTTGATCGACAGGATGCTCAAGGTGCAGATGGACATGACAACCAGGTTGACAAAACTGATGGCACTATTTTCGATTTGCGTAAGGGCTTGTTAAAATTTCCACTCGATTTTTATCAACCGTTTGCTGCCGGTGAAAGTTTTTACACAGAATATGCCAATGATGCCAACTTTGTCTGGGACCCTTCTTTCCTGAAAGAAAAACAAAGCCCGGAATTGTATGACCCGGAATACTTGCCGTCAGAGTATTCACAATATGGTGCGTTCCGAATTGTGGCCCGTCATGCCGCCACCGCCAGCAGCTTCAACCTCGGGGTGTCGAACATTGAAGAGGGTAGTGAAGTGGTCACCCTCGATGGCCGCACTCTAACTCAGGGCACAGATTACGAAATCGATTACACCTTTGGACAAATTGAACTCAAGGGCGATGCGGCAAATTTATCGTCCGACAGTAAAGTTTCGGTTACCTATTCTTATGCTCCTTTCTTTGGGGGCGGACAGACTAGCCTGGTGGGAATGAATCTGAATTATGACCTGGGGCGCGAGAGCTCTGTTTCCACGACCTGGTTGTACCAGAGCGAAAGTATTGTTGGCGAAAAAGCTAAACTGGGCGAGGAACCCAGCAAAACTCTGGTCGGTAATGTAAATTTGGGACATACCTTCAAACCATATTTTCTAACTCATGTGGCAAACTTCCTGAGCCTGAGAAATACTGAGCGCGAAAGCAGTCTGCAAATAAATGCTGAGGCTGCCATCAGTTTGCCCAATCCCAATACCAAGGGGCAGGTTTATCTGGAAGATTTTGAAGGAGTGGATGCGTCTGACATTATTTCTTTAACCCGGCAGGGATGGGGTTGGGGTTCTCCTCCTTTTCAGGGAGAGAATTACCTTTTGGAGAATGGTGGGGCCATTGCCGAGTACGAGCCGGAACACCGCGTCGAGAACCTGCGCTGGTTCACACCCAAGGAACGCACCGAACGACGCATGCTTAATCCTGACCTGATCAATCAGGAACGTGGAGAGACCCAGCAGGTAATGGATCTTTACATGGATCCTGAGGATGATAGCTGGGATCCTGAAGATTGGGGCGGAATTGTTCGAGGGATCAGTCGTACAGGAACGGATCTTTCCAAAAGTCAGTTCATTGAAATTTGGGTAAATGACGGACAACCGGACCAGGACCTGAGATCCGGTAAATTGCATATCGATTTTGGTTATATCAGTGAAGACGGCTTTTGGCCCTTGGACGACAACGGCGAATTCATCCTCGGAGCCCATGAGCAGGAAGATGGCATTTTGCCTGATACCCAAGCCGATGGAGTTTGGACTTATGAAGAAGATATAGGTCTGGATTACTACCACCAGGCGGCTAACGAATGGAGCGCTGAGTATGGTGATGCAAGCGATCCATATCCGCGCATCAATAATACAGGAAAAAACAATCGTGAAGACAATGAGGACATCAATAAAAACGGTATTCTGGACCGGGATAATGGCTACTTCACTACAATAATTGACTTGAAGGAAACCGAAGCATTGGTCGATGTGGTTTACGATTATGACGATGTTGATGACCTTGTTTCTGATGGGATTTCCTGGCGTAAATACCGAATTCGTATTGGTGATATCGATAAAGTTGAAAGAGATATTCAACCCAACATTCAAGCTGTTACCCATACCCGAATCTGGTTTGAAGATGACAGTCCCACTGACTCCTCCAAACCGGTTCATCTTCAGCTCTCGGAGTTCAAATTCCTTGGCAGCCGCTGGGAACGTGAAGGTGTCCGGCGAACGGAAGGTGAGGTTCTGCTTACAGATGCAGAGCGTTTGCCCGGTGAGGAGTTTTTCCTTGGTGAAGTTAATAACAAAGAAAACCCCGATTATTATTCGCCGTTTAATGTGCATGAAGTTCAGAACATACCTGAAAAAGAACAGTCTTTGGTCCTTGAATACCGCAATCTGGCTCAGGGGCACATGGCACGTGCAAGCAAACAGGTTTCTCCTCAGGGGGATGATTATACGACTTATCGGGACATGAGCTGGTACTGGTTCAATCCGGCAGCCAACCAAGCTGACATGGACCTCTTTTTCAGGGTTGGTGCCGATACTCTGAACTATTATGAAATAGGCTATAAGTTCGCCAATTCTGCAGGGAAAACCGGCTGGCAAAGCATGAGCGTGAACATTGCAGAATTGTCAAATGTGAAAAACGGAACCATTGACGATCAGGGAGTCGTGCACGGGGACATTGGCGATACCCGGAATTCCGATGTCTATCATGTGAGAGTGGTCGGGCGTCCTGATTTGCGTAAGGTTAAACGTTATTACTGGGTGGTTGCCAATAACGACCTGAGCGAGGAACAAAGCGGTTATTTTTATCTCAACGATATCAAATTGGAAGGTGTGAAAACAGAAATGGGCATGGCGCAGAGTGCGGGTGCGCGTTTGAATATGGCCGATGTTTTCAAACTGGATTTTGATTGGAGCAAGCAGGATGCAGAGTATCATGGTCTTGACCAAAGAGTGGGCTCAGGCCAGACCAGCGAGAATTGGGGTCTGACCGGGAACCTAAATGTGGACGATTATATTCCTTTGGCCGGCTTTCGGTTGCCGGTGAATGCCAGCCGTCAGCAGGGCGTCATTCGACCCAAATATGAAACCAACAGCGATGTTGAAATTCTTGATGAAGAGACCAAAAACAGTCTGTCCAATGTGGAAACCAGGGAACGTTTTTCCGCCCGTTTGAATCATGCTCCCTCGAAAGCATTTATTCCCCGTTATTTGGTGGACCCATGGGTGGTGCAAGCCAGTGGCGCGCGCTCCAGCAACCGGGGCCCGCTGGATGAACAGGATTCCAAAAATCTATCCGGTTCTGTAAATTACGATTTACGAATTTCCGGAAATAACAGTTTGGGTGATTTGCCCCTGTTGGGCAAGGTCCCCATCATTAAGAGTCTTAATGTTATTCCTTCCAAGGTGGCCATGGGCGCGGCTTTTACCAGCACTTACAGATCCCGTCGAACTATTGATGAAGATGGTGGCATTAATCAACAGCCTATTCAAAAATCCAGGCCGTTGACTTTGACCAGCAGCCTTGATTATGCACCCATGCAGATTTTGAGTTTGGTCGTTGGCGGCAATTCCGAAAGGGATTTGTTGCGGGAGTACGATAAATTTGGAATGAATATTGGGATGGAAAACAAGCGTTTGTACAATGTTCAAATGACAGTCATTCCTCCCAAAATGAAAAGCATTCCCAGTGGGACTATATTTGCTCCGTTGCGTTGGACTGTTAAAGGGATAGGTTCGCTCAAACCGAGTGTGCAATATAGCGGGGGGTATGTCGATGATCACAACCCTAATATTGCGCAAACCGGTGACCCATCCAATGTTCGCACAGTAAGCAATAGCAACCGCTGGGATTTGCGTGGCAGCATTCAGTTGGGGAATATTTTTAAAAAGATCCTTCCGGAGAAAAAATTCAGTCAGGCGGAAAAACAAAAACTTATTGAGACGGAAAGAAATCGACAAAATCAAGCCCAAAGACGGGGAGCTGTAAGTGAAGAAACTGAAGCTTTTCCTCCCGAATGGGCGAATCTTCCGCCCGATGAACGCGCTCGTCTGGAAGCTGAATTTCTATTGGAACAAGCAGAGGAGAGGTTGGCCAAGGAAGAGGAAGAGGCCAGGACTCGCCCGGGTGAGGAAGAACCAGAAGAAAAGTCCGGAGGTTTCATCAATTTTACAGGTGTATACAATGCGGTGACCCATCCATTCAGGAAAATCAAACCGTTAAAAATCACTTTTTCAGATAACCGCAGCAGTAGTTATGGGCGCCTTCATTCCACCACCCCCTTCTGGTACAAAACAGGTTTTCAAACCAGTCTGGATGTTCCGGATTCTACGTACGCCGGTTTTAGTTTTCTTTCCAGTCAATCACTCAGCTTATCGTCAGCCACTCAACTGACAAGAAGCTTGTCTCTGGATCTGAAATACACTCAAAAGCTGGACGATCAAATCAGGGTGGGCTCTTCGAACAAGAAATACAATCAGGTTTGGCCAGACGCGAGTGTTGCCTTTAGCGGTTTGGAAAAATGGAGAATATTCGGTGGAGGCGGGCAGGAAATTGATTCGGGCTGGTTCCGTACTGCCAATTTCAACATGAGTTATAAGCGGACTAAATCGGTAACTAATATTACACCAATTTCCTACAATCCAACGACCAATACAACTTTGAATCCGCGATTGGCATTTACTTTCCATAGTGGATTGAACGCGACTTTGTCATCCACCTATGGTTTTGACCATGCAATAGGTAACGGTGTGATTACTGATAAAAAGCAATTGCGATTTGGCTTGCAGGTTCGGCATCAGTTCAAAGCTCAGGCTTTCCTTGCGAAATTGGGGCTGTACCGACCGGGAAGCAACCCTACTATCAACATGGATATTGATACCAGCTATGCTCAAAACCGTACCGAGCGGTTCAATCCTGGCAGTACTACTTCCACTCCCACTGGGACAACCAGAATTTCAGTGGCTCCACGATTTGGCTATCAGGTCACCCGTAATCTCAGTGGTGCGGTTACTTTCAGCTTCGGCCGGAACAAAAATTTGGCTACAAATGTAACAACAACATCCATGGGCCTGGGAGTGGAGGCTACCTTTGTATTCTAAATTTAAATCTGTTGTTTTATTGGCCATATTCTTTACACTTCCATCTTTGGTTGGAGCAGCCCAGATTCCAGATTTCAGCGGCCAGGAGGCCATGGAGTTTTTGGTCACACAGTGCGAACTGGGGCCCCGAATACCAGGCTCGGAAGCAAACCTGGCCTTACGAAACCTAATTGTTTCCAAAGCCAGAAAACTCAAGCTTTCAGTCACTGTGCATGCTTTTCAAACAGAAATGCCCATGGGAAACTCACCTGTTGAGTTGGGAAATATTATTGTTTCCGCCGGAGAGCGTGACTTTTCTCCAGGTACCAGGTTCTGGTTGGGGGCTCATTACGATACTCGCCCCATCAGTGATCGCGATCCTGACCCCGGCAACCATTCCAAATCCATTGATGGAGCCAACGATGGAGCTAGCGGCGTGGCTGTGCTTTGGCATTTGATGGACATATTGGCCGAAAACCCTCCGAGTATGGGGGTGGATCTGTTGTTTTTTGACGGGGAAGATTCCGGCACCAGTGGGCAATTGAACTCTTTTTGTATCGGGAGTCAGAAACTTGCATCGACAATGGGTGATTTCGATAATCCCCTCGAGGCTGCCAGCTGTCGGGGACTGATTGTCCTGGATATGATTGGCGATAAAGATTTATTCGTACCCATGGAAGGGTATTCCCTGCGTAACGCACCTGAATTTACGCGCTTCATTTTTCAAAGAGCGGTCAATCTTGGTTTGCCCGGTTTTTCCATGACCCCGGGCCGGGCCGTATTCGATGACCATGTGCCTTTTCTCCAGCAGGGAATTCCTGCCGTTGACCTGATCGATTTTGATTACTCTGTCTGGCATACTCAGGGAGATGTTCCTTCGGCTTGCAGTCCTGCCAGTTTGCAACAAGTGGGCGATTTGCTTATTGATGTTATTTATCGTCCCTGATAAAAATTTTGCTTAATCTTTGTGTTTTCTGGTCGAATCAATAGGTATGGACTGAATTTTAATCTGGAACCAGAAAGAAGGAGTGGGGAATGATTGCCACGTGCTCCCATTGCTCAGCGCAATACAAATTGGAAAATGACAAGATTCCCCGGAGGATCATTCAGGTCAGGTGTCCGGCCTGCCAGGGTGTTTTTGCCATGAATGGGAATCTGGCTGATTCTCCAGACATCCCCGTGGAGCCGGAAATAGTTACTGAGAATTTCCCAGAACCTGAAGCACTGGCCCCGCCTGATCCTGTGGTAACCGAAGAACCCATTCCTGTGGATTCACCGCCACCTTTTGAAACAACTTCTGCTTCTCAAGATGCCACAACTGTGAACATGGATGACAGTTTTTCTTCAGAAGAACCTGAAGTTGAAATTGAAAAACCAATAGCTTCGCCAGCGGTAGCCACCCTCGATATACCGTCAATAGAAGAATCAGGCGGAAAACGGCGACGTCGCTGCAAAGAAGAAATGTTGGCCCGGGCTTTGGTCTCAGACATCCTGGTATACAATCGAGATACTCGTGATGCGGGTTTGGCCGAAGGGAAGCTCTTGGAAGCTCTTGGCGGAGAAATTAAAAAAAGCTGGGAACTTTATAAAGAGAAAGTCACACCCGAAGTGGCAAACAGCACAACTTATTTCCGGGAAGCTCTTAATGAAATTCTTGCTGAAGGTGATTCAGTTTTTTAAATGCTATATGAAAAAAGCCCCGCCGAATTCGGCGGGGC
>JAAEOA010000210.1 GCA_024223715.1 bacterium
GCTGAAATTGAAGAGGTCCTGGCAGGCTGTGAGCTATTCAAAGGCCTGGACCAAAGCGAAATTAAAAATATCGCCAAAATTTGCCGGGTAAACACTTTTGACAAGGGCGCGCTGGTTTACCAGGAGGGTGATTTCGGAGAAAACATCTACATAATCGCAAAGGGCCGGGTGGTATTGGAAAGAACCGTGGACATGGGGTCCCGTGAAGGCCGGGTGGTCATCGCCACCCTTGGCAAGGGAAGGGTATTTGGATGCTGGTCCACCCTGCTGGATGAGCCGCATATTATGATGCTGAGAACCTTTTGCCAGACACCCGCAACCATTTTGATGCTGAACGGTGCCCAATTGCGGGAGGGCATGATCAGCGACACTCGTTTAGGATTTAATGTCATGGAAAAATTATGCTTCCTGTTGCGGGAACGCATTCAGTCTGCTTATGGCGCCATGGAAAAGATGTGATTTGCAGTTTAGGAAACCAGGAGTCGTGAATGGATATAGAGCTCAGTGCAGAGGAAAAATCCCTTCTGGAACAGATCAAAACAGATATAGCTGAAATCGGAAACGATCGTGGCAAACTGATTCCCATCCTTCAATTGGTTCAACAAAAACTTGCCTATCTTCCCGCAGAGGCCATTCACCTGGTAGCCGACCATTTGGATATCTCTTCTTCAGAAGTCTACGGGGTTGCCACTTTTTATAACCAATTTCGTTTTAACCCGCCCGGGAAAAACCCGGTTAAAGTTTGTCTTGGGACCGCCTGTCATGTAAAGGGCGGGGATATTATTCTCGAAAATTTTGAACGCAAGCTGGAGATCAGAGAAGGTGAGACGACACCGGACAGGGAGTTCAGCGTGGATCGTGTGGCCTGCGTCGGCTGTTGCGCCCTGGCTCCGGTAACCGTTGTGGGGGAGACCGTGCACGGTCATATGCAGCCCAGCAAAGTGGAAGGACTCGTGTTGAGAGTCCGGCTTGAGAAAGAAGTGCAGGAAAGAGAAAAACAAAAAAAATGAGCCCACCGAATAAAGCACAAGCCCGTCCCGGATTTGATGAAATCCGACAAAAAGCACAAACCAGACGCAAGGCATTCGATGAAGCA
>JAAEOA010000211.1 GCA_024223715.1 bacterium
CCTCCGCCCTCTGCCCCATCCTCTCCGCCCTCTGCTCCTTGCTCCATGCTCTATACCCTTTACTCCGCCCGCATCGCTTCCACCGGCTGCATTCGGGCGGCAACCAGGGCCGGATAGAGGACTCCCAGCAGACTGAGCAGACAGCCCACAGCCATGGAAATTACAACAGAACCAGCCAGATTGGACCAGAAAACCGCGGTCAGGGCCACCGCGCCGAAGCGCAGCCATCCATTAAACAGGGAAAAGACAGCGCCAACCAGTGCACCCATTCCGGCGCCTGCCAGGCCCTGCATTCCGGCTTCGAGGATAAATAGCCGCAGAATGAATCGGTCCAGGGCTCCCAGGCATTTCATGGTGCCGATTTCACGAAAACGTTCCGTCACCGCCATCAGCTGGGCATTGACAATTCCCACGACACAGACCAGAAGAGACAGGATCACAAGCCATCTCTGCTTGGGACTGCTCCCCACGGTGGTATCTTTGGGCCCGAGGTCATAGCCGGATCGAATCAGCACCCGGCGGAGCTCAGGATCCTGTTGGGCCAGCATGCCATTGGCGACATCATTACTGACACCGACAAAACTCAAAAAAGAAACAGCCAGCACCAGGCTCATGGTGGTAATGGCGGAGCGGAAAAAACGGACTTTAATGCTTTTTAAGGAAATTTCCACAGATTTTATGAAAGGAAGACGGACCTGTCGCTGAATGTGCCCGGGATCTTTTTCCGATTCTGGTAGAATGGGTCGGTCGGCCACGATCAGATCCTCACCTTCATAAATCTGAAATCAGCTGAAAATAGAGAAACCGCAAAGCGGCTCCCGCTTTTGTGATAAAAAGAAAGGAGTGCAAATACCTTACGTTAGGCCCTTATCTGTTTTTTTCAGACAACTTGTTTTCAGGAACGTAAGGTATGTCAGTGTTCGGGTTTCAGTAATAAAAAATTTCAAATAACAAAACACAAATTCCAATGACCGAAATTCAAAATTCCAAACAATTGGCGTTTGATCTTATTCAATATTCA
>JAAEOA010000212.1 GCA_024223715.1 bacterium
AGTACCCAGAAAGGCCAGAGCCGAAATGCCGGCAAACCACTGCAAGCGAGGACGTGGCAAATTGACAAGGTAAAGAACAACGCCCGAAACCATGCCCGTGAATAATTCGTGTTTGTTTCCCATCACCATGGCATAGACGAGCAAAATAAAAATCAAGACAGAATAACCAGCCAGTGGCCTGATCCCTTTGGAGCCCCTCAAAAACCGACCTGAGTCACCTGAGACCATGGCTGGAATGCCAATGGCTGGTGGAATAACCATGAGGTTGTTAAAGCTCTGGTGAAGCCGGAACAATCCGCTTGTGTGTTCTCCCTGGGCTGTGACCTTATAGCCGGAAACATTCATGAGCATTGCTTGCAACAGTTGATCTTTAACCAGATATAAGGAAATACCAAGGCAAATCAGGCTACCCAGAATCAGGCGAAAATGGGAGACATGAAAAAATCTCGGTGCAGCCATTTCTGTTTTAAATTTTTTGCTGTCCAATGATAATACCAGATACACAGTGAAGGCGGTGAGGATTAAAAAAATTGAGTAGTAAACCAAAGTCAGGAAATAATCCCCATTCAATTCAACAGGGAAGAGTTTATCAAAAAGGTAATGATATCGCTTCCCGCTACGTGCTCCAGCGAGATTGGAAACAAGATCCCAGGCTCCGGACAAAGACCAGTAGTAAAGGAAAAAGAATCCCAGGGGAAAAGCAAGGTTCTGCGATTTCTGCCAGATAAACCAGACCAGGAGGCAGTAGATGCCTGTAACAGAGGCCAATAAAAGGTGAAAATCAAACGCTGGCCACATCTTCACCTTCTTCTTCCGGTTTGAAGATTTTTCGTATTTCCAAATATGTCAAAATGAACAAAATGCTGTGCCCCACCAATGCACCAGTCAAAATGGCTTTTATGCCTTCAATAAAATGTCCAAAAACAAAAGTAGCCACCACAAAACAGACCAAGGCGATCAGGAGATTAATGGTGTTGATGGGTTTGTGATGAGCAGCATCGACCACACTGCGCAAAACAACAAATTGAATGTACGGCAGAACACAAAGGGCAAAACCCCGAAGAATGGGAACGACTTCCGAGAATTCTGGCCCCAGATAAAGCTTGATGATTGTGGGCATCCAAATTTCAGCAACAATGACCCCAATAACTGAAATAATAGCAGCCACTAAAGTCAGACGTTTTATTTCCCTTTTCAGAAGACCTTTTTGGCCGTTGCGGATAAGTTTGGCAGCCTCAGGCAGAAGGGCTGTGCTTAAGGGGGCGACAGAGGTTCCTGCCAGGTTAAGCATGGTGGAGGCGAAGGCCACATACCCTGCGGTTTTTAAATCGAACATGTGGGCGGCAAGTAATGAGGGTATGGCAATTAACCCGCCCAGAGCAAAATCACCGGGAACCCGAGGCAGCCCGTAGGATAGTAACTCTCTTCCTTTTTGCCAGTGTCCGGATAAATTCCATTGGGTACGAAAGGCCCAAAAAACGGAAACCAGAAAACAAACACCAAGGACCATGGTACCGGTTGCCTGAAGCAATTGGGCAGTATTTTGATTGAACACCAGAAAGGATGTGACAGGAGCAATAACCAGGTTAATAATTTCCAGAATGCTGGCTTCTCGGAAGAAAAAGCGACCGCGCAGGAAAGCCCAAATGATATTGTGCCAGGACAGTCCCGCCAGCAGCATGGTCATGGGGAAAATCAGGGACTGATGTTGGGAATCACCAAAAAACAGAGTGGCCACCTGACCGGGAAAAGCCCAGACCAGAAAAAAAACAATCCCGTTGCTTATCAACAGGAATGAGGCAGCTGCCCAAAAGTAGGCCTGGGCATTTTTTTGTTCTCCTTCGGTAACCAGCATGGCAATGCGCCGGGGAAGCCCAACTCCCAGTCCGAGCATCATGGCTGGTGCCAGGAGGGAAATTGTGCGGCGGGACATGGCATATTCAGAAAAACTGTCGGCTCCAAGAATTGTACTGGCCCAACGAAAAACCAGAATGCCGGTAATCAGGACCAGGCCACGTGCAAGGTAAAGCCAGAGGTAGGTTTCCAGACGTTCCCGCCGGCTTTTTGTGGGAGGTGTCTCTTTAACTTCACCCATTAATTATCCTGCATTCTATTGTAAATAACGGCAATCATTTCAGTTGTTTTTTCCAGGCTCAGGTTGGCAACATGTTCCCGGCCATTGGAACGGTTGTTTTGGACCAGGATGCTGATAATGGCATCAGCAAGATCTTCAGCATGGGGGCCAGTGACTCTTGAACAACTGGTGTTCTTGAGTCTTTCGGCAACATCTCCCACATCAGTTGAAACGATGGGAAGGTTCGTGGCCATTGCTTCTTTGACAACATTGGGAGAGCCCTCCGATTTACTAGCTAACAATAGGCAGTCGGCACCCTGGAAGATAGTGGGAATTGTGTGGGGGGCTACTTCCCCTTTCATTACAAAAAACCGGACTTCGGGGATTTGTTTCGATACCAGATTCATGGTTTTTTCAGCGAGGGGAAGGTTTTTTATTCTTGGGTCACGGCCAGCATTAAAAACGACCACAGGTTGATCAGGAACCCACCCCAGTTCAGTTCGGGCAACAGATTGAAGGCCAGGTTTGAATTTCTGCAGGTCAACACCGCTGGGGACAATGCTCACTTTTGATTTCCCCCACCACAGGCTTTGTTTGAGATGTTCTGCCACACAAATAATTTTTTTGGCTTTAAGGGCGGCCAACTGGGATAATAACCGCCCAATCCGTGCTTTTAATGTGGCTTGTGGGGCAAGTAAATCGCTTCCTCGAAGATGCAGAAGGACAGGCACAGGGGAAACCGATGTGGTTAGGAATCCTGTCATAGTTCCATAATTGGCGTGAACAATATCCGGGGAAAAGTCGCGGATCTCTTTTTTTAGCTTACGTCTCTGGCTAATAATTGAGCCCAGTGACATACCTGTTTCCATATAGAAGGATCGGCAGTCAATTCCGTATTCCCGCAATGCATCAGCCTGCCGTTTGGCAAAAACCATGGTGGCACCCATTTTTTGGCCGGGGATGACCATGAGCACCTTTGTCGAATATTTATCCATGTCAGGAATGATCCGCAACCAGGTGTTCGTCCTCTTGAGTCCTTTTTTTCAGCACGAGGAGTTGGTTCCAGAAGAATACAAAAATTAAACCCAGAGCCCAGCCCATAATACCTGACATTGCAACCAGGCGTACAGGCCTGGGGGCAAAGGCCTGGAAGGGAACAAAAGCCGGGTCAATGATGGCGATCAGAGGCAAGTCTTTAATGGCATCCAAGCGCACAACTTCCAACTGAGTTTTAAGCGAAAGATAGAGCTCTTGAGTTAGTTGTTGTTGCCGCAGCAAACGGGCTTCTTCCAGCATTAATTGAGGAGAACCCTGGATGTTGCGGTTTGCAAGTCGGAAGTCGCGCATGGCTACCTCAGAAGTACGGAATTCTTCTTCAATCTGGGCAAGACGAGTGGTCAAAAATAATACCAATTCCCGAGCTTGTGTCTTTTTAGCTTGCTGATTGAATTGGTCCAGGAGGGTCACAAATGCGTTAGCAACTTCTTTGGCCATGACAGGGTCTTCCAGCACCACATTGAGGGTGGTGACCCCGGAAACTTTGTCAAATCGATGTCGCATTACTTTGTTTTTCAATAAATCAAGACCCTCATGGATTCTTTGCAGAGAGTCTGGGTGATCACTGACCAGTACATCAAGCAAGAGTAGTGAAGTACCATTTGAATTGGAAAATTTGGAAAACAAAATTTGTGTACTCAATTCCTGACTGTCGAGAATCCAGGGAAAAAGAGGAGACAAGTCAGAATCATTTCCGCCCAAATCCAAACCCAGCCTACTGGCTGCCGAAGAGAGAGAGGCCATGCTGCTACCGCCATTGGTAAGCTGGGAGGCGGAAATAAAAGAGGCAGAGGCTTGATAGACTCGGGGAGTGGTTTTAGCGAGGAACAAGCCAACCGCAAGGCCGAGAACCAGAGCGATAGTCAAAAAAATCTTAGCCTGATTGATAACTCTCACCACACCAAGAATTCCATGTTTTTCAATATCTACGTCACTTTTCAGAATCACAAATAGGCCTTTCACTGATTTTGCTTTTTACTGCCGAGACATCAATCAAAATTTGTTCAATACATTAACTTACCACATTAAGAGTTTCATTTTTCATGAGAATTGACTGAAGTTTAAGCAAAAAAACAGGGAAATTTCAAAAATGCCACAGGAGATCCAATATTCTACAGATTCCCTGTCATGGTGGATCAAAACCAATTGATGGAATAAATACACCAACAATTGATTGTTGTCTATTCATTTATCCTCTGGAGAGACACTGGCGAGAAAGCCGTTTTGTTTTTTATCAATGAAAGAAACCACAGGGTTACTATAAGGGATCCACTAATAAAGAACCCTTGCCAAGACCGCTTCGGGATTGTAACCTTTGCCTCAGATGACTATTGATTCTCTCTGGGGGAAACAGGGATACTTATGACCGCAGTTCTCTTCGGGTGACTTCGAGTCGCATAGTGGGAATTACTCTGTACTGGTGGCAGGCATCTTGAACATATTAAAAAATCTTGGCCATATTGCTCAGAATGTACGTGCTTTTTTAAGCCGTGGCCTGGGCGGACAAAGCAACTTTTCCAGGTTGGTGCGGCGACATCGCCGTATTTTCAGCATGCTTTTGTGTGGGGGAGTGGCCCTGCTTTCCTTTTTTTGTGCTTTTGTTATTCGTTTCGAATTTTCAAGCTTGGATGGCACAAGCGTTCCCTGGATTAACTGGTTTGTTAAAACTTCCGGGCTGGTTCTTCTTGTTCGCCTCACTTTTTTTCAAATCTTCAATCTTCACAAGGCGACCTGGCGTTACGCGGGAACTCCCGATGTCTTTCCTGTCTTCGCTTCTGTCCTGATAAGCAGTATTTTCCTGGTACCGGCTGTACTGTTTGTCTGGGACGGGTTTTTTCCTCGCAGCATTCTGGCCATTGACACCATGTTGTGTTTCCTGTTGTTGGGGGCTGCTCGTTTCAGTTTTCGGATTCTGGATGATCTCATGGTGGGCATTGGTGCCAGTCATCAGGAAAAAGTTCTGGTTGTGGGTGCTGGGGCTGCAGGGAATTTAACAGTCAGGGCCATGTTGACCCGAGGTTTGGTTGAGTATTGGCCTGTGGGTCTCGTGGATGATGATCCTCATAAAAAGGGAACCACCATTCAGGGGGTTCCTGTTTACGGACCTATAAAAAATATTGTCGATGTTGCTCAGAAAACTAAGGCCCAGGCAATTGTTCTGGCTCTGCCCACAGCAAACTCCAGTGATTTTTATAAAGCCATTGGTCATTGTAAGAAAACGGGCTTGCCGTTGAAAACCACTCCCGATTTAAACCAAATTCTACGAAGTAGTAACGTGGTTACCAGGGTAACTGATTTCAGGCTGGAAGACCTTCTTCACCGCCGGCCCATAAGATCCGATGTTCCCGAAATTCAGGAATTCCTATTGAGCCGCCGGGTTCTTGTCACCGGAGCAGCGGGAAGCATTGGTTCTGAATTATGTCGCCAAATTGTGGAGCAGGGAACCGAGCGTCTTATTTGCGTGGACAAAGACGAGAACGGGCTTTTCCGTCTTGAACATGAACTGAAGCATATTTGTGGCGATACGGACCTGACTTTTTTCCTCGGTGACATCAAGAGTGAACTGCGAATGGGGGAAGTCTTTGAAAACTATCGGCCCGAAGTGGTTTTCCATGCGGCTGCTTACAAGCATGTTCCTGTGTTGCAACACCATCCCACCGAAGCCATTTTAAATAATGTGGGGGGAACCCGGAATATTGCCGAATTGGCCAACCAACACGGTGTGAGCCATTTTGTGCTCATCAGTACAGACAAAGCAGTGAATCCCACCAGTGTCATGGGTGCCACCAAGCGCATTGCCGAACGGGTGGTCAGGTCTTGCAACCAGCGCAGTGCTACCAAATTTAACATCATCCGTTTTGGCAATGTCCTTGGCAGCGCAGGCAGTGTGGTGGAGTTGTGGCTGAAGCAAATTCGTAATGGCCATCCTGTAACTGTCACTCATCCGGATATTGAACGCTTTTTTATGACAATCCCTGAAGCAGTGCATCTGGTTCTTTATTCAGCGACTATGGGCGCCGGTGGCGATACTTTTATTCTGGATATGGGCAAACCCATGAAAATTGCCAAATTGGCCCGGCAAATGATCAGCCTTTCGGGCCTGACCCCTGATGTTGATGTCAATATTGAGTATACTGGCCTCAGACCGGGGGAAAAACTCTATGAAGAGCTCTGGACTGATCAGGAAAAACCCAAAACAACCAGTCATCCCGGCATTCTCATTGCTCCCGGCGAGGATTCCCTCAGCACCGAGCTGAGTGGAGAGATTCCCATCTTGCTTAACGCAGCTAACCAAAACGACCGAAATGCCTGCTGGGAAGGTCTTTTAACCCTTGTTCCCACATTTCAGGGCCGTACCAACGGTGAAGCTCATTTGCCCCCAGATCAGGCCTCCGAATCAACAGCTTCCTAAAAAAACAGTATTTTTGCCAAATAACGTTCAAATTTGCCAGTCATTTGCCGAATTACCTTGCGGGAATGCTTCTGTCTCTTTATATTCCCCGCGACAGACCCGCTGCGAAGTTATTCGTTTGCGGGTGTTTGTCTGCTAATAATTGTGCGGGTTGGCTCCACCCTTTGGGGCATTCCTACGCTTTGTATCTGTTGAACTTTTGGGCGTTTTGATGGTGGACTTGGTCTTATTCCGATGATACTCTCCTTTTGCTCGAATTAATCTGAACAGGTAAAAGCGGCCAACCTGCGGCCATCGTGACGCGATTTTTAAGCAGTGGAATACTGCATCTGCGTGACGGTTTTTTGGAGGTTCTTGACGATGGCATTGACCAAGGAACAAAAACAAAACGTAATCGACAAGTTCAAGAAGCACGAAGGTGACTCTGGCAGTCCAGAAGTCCAAATTGCGTTGCTGACGGAACGTTTGAACACCCTCGGCGGTCACTTCAAAATGCACGGTAAAGACCATCACAGTCGCCGTGGCCTTTTGAAAATGGTGGGCCAGCGCAAACGCTTGCTGTCCTACCTGAAAAAGAAAGACCTGGAAAGTTACCGTAGCCTGATCAAGGAACTCGGTATCCGCGGTTAATTCCGCCCGAATGAAGGTTCATAATTCGATGGCCGCGATGTATTATTCGCGGCCATTGTAATGTATGGTTTGCAGGCGCTTTTAGGAGAGAAATCGTGACGATTTCTCAGGCGCCGTGTTGAAGGGGTATTCGGTAGAATGAGCTGCCTTATACCACCAAGCCCCGGAAGGTCCGGGCAGATGTTGATGGAAGGAAAAGAGAATAATGAGTAATCAGGTTGAAATGAACGTCCATACCGTAAGTATGGAAATGAACGGCACAACCTTCTCCCTGGAAACAGGGCGCATGGCCAAGCAGGCCAACGGTTCAGTCATTGTCCGTATGGGCGATACCATGAGCCTGTTGACCGTAACAGCCAACAAAACTCCCAGCGACCGGGACTTTTTGCCCCTGTTTGTGGAGTACAGAAACAAAACTTATGCTGCGGGTAAAATTCCCGGCGGCTTCTTCAAACGTGAAGCACGTCCTTCAGAGCGGGAAACTCTTACCTGCCGCCTGATCGACCGTCCTTTGCGTCCCCTGTTTCCTGCGGGATACCGCAACGAAACACAGGTTGTGGCTTTTGTCATCAGTGCTGACACTGAATTTCATGCCGATACTCTGAGCATTACTGCTGCGAGCATGGCATTGAACCTGTCCGATGTTCCTTTCACCGACTTGGTCAGCTCCGTAAGGATTGCCGAAGTTGATGGCGAATTCATCCCCAACCCTTCCTTCGATCAACTGGAAGAATCTTCCATGGATCTGGTGGTTGCCGGTACCGATGATATCGTTTGCATGATTGAAGGCGAATGCCTCGAAGTGGGCGAAGATCGTCTGCTCGACGCAGTGGACTTTGCTCACGGCTGGATTCGTAAACTGAACGGCCTGCAAAAAGAACTGCTGGAATTGGCTGGTCACAAACCCAAATGGGACAAACCCGTTGTTGCTGACATCAGCGATATGGTCAACAAGGTTGAAACCTTCATTGGTGATGACCTGAAAAAAGCCATTGTGGTTAAAGGCAAATTTGAGCGTTCCAACGCCATGAGTGCCGTAAAAGATAAAGTCAAAGCTGAATTCACCACCGAAGACGGCGGCGTGGATGCAACTGCCATGGAAGCTTTGGGCAAGGTCGAGAAAACGACCATGCGCGAAATGATCCTCAGTACCAAAAGTCGTACCGATGGTCGCGATCTGACTACCGTGCGTCCTATTACTGTGGAATGTGGCGTTCTGCCTCGTGCTCATGGTAGCTGTCTGTTCACCCGTGGCGAAACTCAGAGTTTGGGTACCGTTACCCTGGGTAGCAAACAGGCCGAGCAGCGCATTGAGCCTCTTAATGGTGAACAGTACTGGTCCAAGTACTATCTGCATTACAACTTCCCTCCCTTCAGCGTTGGCGAAGTGGGACGTTACAGCGGTACCGGTCGTCGGGAAATTGGTCACGGTAAATTGGCTGAACGCGCCATCCGTCCCATCCTGCCCGACCTCGAAGACTTCCCTTACACCTTGCGTTTGGTTTCCGACATCCTGGAAAGCAACGGTTCCAGCTCCATGGCTACCGTTTGTTCCTGCTGTCTGGCTATGATGGACGCTGGTGCACCAATAAAAGCACCTGTAGCTGGTGTGGCCATGGGCCTGATCAAGGAAGACGATCGTGTGGCCGTTTTGACTGATATCCTGGGCGTAGAGGATCACCTCGGCGACATGGACTTTAAAGTCACTGGAACTCGCGATGGTATAACTGCTTTCCAGCTCGATACCAAAATTGCCGGTATCAGCCGGGAAATTATGACCGAGGCTTTGAACGATGCAAAAAATGCCAGGAACCACATTCTTGACGTTATGCACGAAGCCATGCCCGAACCCAGCAAAGAAATGAGCGAGTTCGCGCCGAAAATCGAGACCATCCAAATTCCTGTGAAGAAAATCGGACAGTTGATCGGCCCTGGTGGCAAGGTCATCAAGAAGATCCAGGAAGATACCGGCGCTACCATTGAGGTGGACGACGAAGGAATGGTCTTCATCAGCTCGACCGACCAGGCTGGCGGAGCCGCTGCCTATAAGTTTGTCGAAGGTCTGATGGCTGAGCCTGAAGTGGGCAAAGTATACAAAGGTGTCGTCAAGACTATTGTCGACTTTGGCGCCTTCGTTGAATACCTGCCTGGCAAAGACGGTCTGCTGCATATTTCCGAACTGGAACACTTCCGGGTTGGAAATGTGGAAGACGTCCTGCAACTGGGTGAAGAAATCGAAGTCAAACTGGTTGAAGTGGACAGCCGTAGCGGTAAGGTTCGCCTGAGCCGTAAAGCGTTGCTGCCTGTACCTGAAGGTATGGAGCAACGGGAAGATCGCCCTCGTGGCGGCGGCGGAGATCGCGGTGGAGATCGTGGTGGCAATCGCGGCGGTGGTGGACACCGTGGCGGTGGTGGCCATGGTGGTCGCCGGTAAGTCTGCATGAATTTCGAACCTTACAGGAACGAAGTAGCACCCCGCCGGGAAGTTCTTCCCGGCGGGGCTGTTTTGCTTACTACCAATATGCCCTCTGCGCATACTGTTTCGCTTGGTGTGTGGTTGCGCACCGGAAGCCAGGATGAACCCGATGGTCTTGGGGGAGTGTCTCACTTTCTGGAGCACATGGTTTTTAAAGGCACCAGCGATCATACCTCTTTTGAAATTGCTCAAAAGTTTGATGGCATGGGTGATGCCGTCGATGCTTTTACCACAAAAGATGCGGTGGCGTTTACGGTCAAAGTCTTGCCCGAGTTTTTTGAAGAGACGGCAAAACTGATGGCTGAAATGTTATTGCAACCGGCATTCGATGCCAAACTGGTAACTCTGGAACAGGGTGTGGTTATTGAGGAAATTCAGGAGGCACTCGATACTC
>JAAEOA010000213.1 GCA_024223715.1 bacterium
ACCCGGTCAGATAGGGTCATGGCCTCCTCCTGATCATGGGTCACATAGACCGATGTTATCCCCACCCGCTGCTGCAGCTTGCGGATCTCCAGACGGGTGGATACCCGCAGCTTGGCGTCAAGGTTAGAAAGCGGCTCATCGAGCAGAAGCACCTTGGGCTCCATAACCAGAGACCGGGCCAAACTGACACGCTGCTGCTGGCCTCCTGAAAGCTGAGCTGGGGAGCGTTCGGCCAGTCCCTCCAGGCCGACAAGCTGCATGATCTTCTCGGCCTGCTCACGAATGTTTTGAGCTGAGAGCCGTCGTATCTTCAGTCCATAGGCGATGTTCTCAAACACCGTCAAATGGGGGAAGAGCGCATAGTTTTGGAATACCATGGTGGTGGGTCGCTGGTTGGGTGGCGTCGTGCTGACATCTTCACCATCAATCCGTATTTCACCGGAGGTGGGAAGCTCAAAACCAGAAATCATTCTGAGGGTCGTTGTTTTTCCACAACCGGATGGTCCCAAAAGCGTCACCAACTCCCCTTCTTGAACTTCAATGTTTACATTATCAACAGCCGTAAAGGCATCTTCACCCGTGCCAAATATTTTAACAAGGCTTTTAAGAACAAGATAATCTTGCCGCATACCATATCCTTTCGCCTGGTGTTGTCTTTAACTAACAACACTTATCGTTCTTGCCCCTTTACCGATTCGACCCACGACTAGCTGAATAACACTAAGTGCTGCAAGAACAATAACAATCAGCAGAAGGCTCATGGCCGCTGCCTGGGCATATTGACTGTTATCCACAAAACCCAGGATGGCCACGGTAATCAGGTTCCATTTACCCGACACAACAAAGATAATCGCACTGATGGCGGTCATCGCTTTGACAAAGCTAAAGGCCAGGCCTGAAAAAAAGGCCGGTGCGATCATGGGTAGTGTTATTTTTCTGAAGGTTTTATTGCTGTCGGCACCCAGATCCGTGGAAGCCTCCTCAATCGAAGGATCGATCTGTTGAAGGGCAGCAATGCCGGAACGTATGCCAACCGGCATATTTCTGAATATCAGCAGCGTCGTAATGATCCAGGCAGTTCCGGTCAATACAAATGGAAACAGCGCGGACCTCTGGTTAAAGGCCAGAATATATCCTATTCCCACAACAGTACCCGGTACAGCAAAGGTCAGCATGGAGACAAACTCCATCAGCCCGCGTCCTATAAATTTCTTCCGGATGATCAGAAAAGCGATAAACATTCCCAACACACCGGTTAGCGGTGTCGCCAGCGTGGAAAGGGCCAAAGAATCGATAATGTAATCCTTACCCACCTGGAACATCTCTACATAATTATGGAGCGTGAGCGTCGCATCCACACCCCACAGTTTTTGAAAAGAACCCCAGATAACCATGCCATAAAAG
>JAAEOA010000214.1 GCA_024223715.1 bacterium
AATCCCACGATACTTTATCAGTGGGAACTGGATAACACCCAACCAATGATTCCCAGGTAATGGTTGTAAAATCTCCAATGGCGCCAAATTCATCCACCGGAGTTACCTGCACTCTCCATAAATCATTCACTTCGGTATCGGCTGCCGGAACCGTATTTCCCGTATGATCAGGCCGACCGGCAAATTCATCGTCCACAAATGGACCAGGCATACCATCGTTCGTTACGTCCACAAACCAGCGGTAGACATAGGTGACATCATCACCATTAGGATCCGCTGGGTCTGGACCAACCACCGTGACGGTCAAATCATCATCATCTCCAGGACAAGCTGGCGAGATGAGTAATTCCGGAGCGAAAGGAGGCTGGTTTGATATAGAAGTACTGTAAATTATTTCCAATTCACAGTAATCCACTGTTGTTGCCCACCATTGCTCAGTGTGAGTCATGTCAATATCCAACCAGACATTCAGATTGCCATCATCGACAATATCACTGACACGCAGATCAAAAGTTGTGACGGACCAAGTCTCATCAGTCCCTTGCAAAAAGCTTGGATCCAGGATAACACCATCGACAGACACGCCATCGAATTCGCCATCATCCACATCAGAATCGACATCCCAGGCCACAATGGTCAAAGTAGCACTCAGGATGTTCAGATCAGCAGTATTCCAATGAGGGAAGTCATGCATCCATCCGTAATCCTCATCGAACCAGGTGTAGATCTCGAATCCACCTGATGCAGGCTGGACGTAATGAGGTGCCGTACTGTCTTCGTCGATGACCTGAGTGAAAGTCCAGGTTCCATCCAAATTGTCGACGTCACTCTCGGAGGACGGAGCCCTCAGGTTGTTCGTTGGCACATTGGTTGTATTCAGGTCGTTCGCGCTAGCCGCCAAACTGAATCCAGTACAAAAGATGCAAATGAGCCCTGTCAGCAGAATTAATCGTAAGTGTTTCATGTTTTCCCTCCAGAAAAAACCTCACGGTCGATTGCCACATGCAAATCAATCCGTTCGGATTAAATGATGGTGCAAATCGGACCTGGGCGGAGGCAGACCTACACCTGTGACACGATATTTTTTTTGAGATTTAAGGGATACGGTTCTGGTCCCCCAAAGATATTAAGAATTTTTTATCGTAGCCAATTTCCCTCCGGCCAAGCCGGCTCCCTGTTGGCAAAAACCCCTACCGTATCCCGAACCTACCACACTTTCTGTGATTTTGGGTTTTTTTTTATTTTCTGGCTTTTTTAAGCCGTAACAATTGAGGCCTCCTGCCCATGATGATGTAATTTCCTTGTAGAAATATTTTTCAAATTTTACTGCAGTCCACCCAGTTGCCGCACCCAACACTGAAGAATTTCGATCTGGCAGGTATCGAATTCGAATCTGACAAATGCGGCAGTACCACTTCAAACAGTGGGATCGTCGAAATCGAAGCAAAGCAAAGTTTGCTTGTTCCACCAAAACCCCTATTTTTTGTGCCATCCGGTGGGCGGTTCCTTTAGCGCACGGCCTGGTTGCCACCAGAACTACCGCCAAACCTCAAGCCTTTCCACGGAGCAGTCATGGAATACCAGAATTTCGAATTGGAAGTCGCTGACGGGTGTGCCCGAATCAGCCTCATTGGTCCCGGTTCCCCAAACATGGGACACCTGTGTGACGAATTCACCGACCTGATGCTTCGTCTGCAGGAAGACAGGGCTGTACGAGTGATTCTTATCACCGATGGTGACCACAGCTTTGACTTGCACCACAACTTGCAGGATCTGACTGAAAGCCTCGGGCAGGACGAGGGTTTTGAAATGCTCAGCGCCGATGAAGAAATTGCCAGACGCCTGGTCACCACCATCTCAGAGTCTATGAAACCGGTCATCGCTGCCACCCGCGGTGACATTCGCAACATGGGCTTTGGTTTCTTCCTGGCTGCCGATGTTCGGCTGGCCACCACCGAAGCAACTTTCACCGCTCCTGACATTGCCGCCGGCCTGCTTCCAGGCTGGGGCCTGACTCACGCTTTGCCCCGCCTGATGAGCCCCAGTGGTGCATTGGAATTCCTATGGAGCGGACGTTCCATGCCCGCCACCGAAGCCAAAGACGTAGGCCTCATTGACCGGCTCGTTGAACCCGGCCACTGGGAAGAAGAAATTGAGAACCTGATCACCCGCATGCGCAGTCTGCCTCAGCCGGTTGTTCAGCTTACCAAGCTGGGCGTGCAACAAGCCGCGACCATGGACGCAACGACGATGCTTTCTTTCGATTGGGAAGGTCAGCAGCAATGCTGGCAATCCCTGGAAACTGCCGACGGCATGAAAGCCTTAACCGAAGGCCGAAGCCACTTTTTTGATATGCCAACCACCGACCAGGAGGACTGACGTGGGACAAACAATCATTGAAAAGATCATCAGCCAACACTCGGATTCCGTTGCACGGCCCGGTGAAATCGCCGACGTTGAAATCGATGTGCGGGTTGCCCGCGATTTTGGCGGCGCCAATGTTGTCAAGAACCTGCAAAATGCAGGGCTGAAAGTCGCCGATCCCCGAAAAACTCTCTTCACGTTCGATACCAACCCTGGGGGCAGCGACCAGGGTTATGCCGCAAATCAGCAATTCTGTCGCGAATATGCCCGGGAGCACGGTATTGGTCTGAGGGATATTACCCAAGGTATTGGAACTCACCTTGCCATTGAAGATGGCCTTGTGGGCCCTGGCAGTACCTTTATCAGTACCGACAGCCATGCGAACATTATGGGTGCCGTGGGTGCTTTTGGCCAGGGTATGGGCGATCAGGATATTGCCGCGGCCTGGGCCAATGGCAGCATCTGGTTTAAAGTCCCCCACACTATTAAGATATATCTGAAAGGCACTCCCGGGCCTTTGGCCAAAGCCAAAGACATTGTGCTGGCTATGGCCCGCCAACTGGGTGCTGGCGGATTGTTGGGTTGTGCCGCAGAAATTTATGGTGACATTGTTGATGAAATGCCCTTGGCCGACCGGGTGACTATTGCCAGCATGTGCACGGAGATGGGCGGTATTGCTGCTCTTTTCACTCCCAACGATGCCATTATGGAATACTGCAACCGCAATGGTGGCAACTTCCTGCCCATCGCCGCCGATGCGGATGCTCAATACAAAGACAGCGTGGAAATTGACATTGAAGGCCTCGAGCCCATGGCAGCCCGACCCGGCCATCCGGAAGACGTGGTTCCCGTTTCTGAGTTGGTTGGACGTCCGATTGACTCTGTATTCATTGGCAGCTGCACCAACGGTCGCTTGGAAGATTTGCGTATGGCCGCAAGTGTTTTGCGCGGCAAAAAAGTTGCCGACTCAGTAGTGCTGAAGGTTGTACCTTCAACGCGTTCCGTATGGGAAGCTGCCCTTGAAGAAGGCGTTGTCAAAGAGCTGATGGACGCAGGTGCACTGATTGGGAATGCTGGCTGTGCCGGTTGTGCCGCTGGTCAAATTGGTCAGAATGGTCCCGGTGAAGTGACCATTTCCACAGGAAACCGGAACTACGCAGGGAAACAAGGAAAAGGTGAAGTTTACTTGGCCAGTCCGGCAACAGCTGCGGCCTGCGCCCTGGCTGGAGTCATTTGCCGGGAAGACGATATTCCCGCACCCAAGGCTCCTGCAAAGACCGCAGAAGCCAATGATACTCCAGAACAAGTAAGTAACGAGTCGCCTGCCCAGACCAACAAACCCACTGTCCTAAAAGGACGGGTGTGGTTGGTGGACGAAGCCAACATCGATACAGACATGATCTTTCACAACCGCCATCTGGCCGTTACCGAGCTTTCGGAAATGGGCCAACACGCCTTTGGCAACTTGCCCGGCTGGGAAGATTTTCCAAGTAAAGCACAAGAAGGTGACCTGGTTATCACCGGGCCCAATTTTGGTTGTGGCAGCAGTCGTCAGCAGGCCGTTGATTGTTTCACCGCCTTAGGTGTGAAAGCACTCATTGCACCTAGTTATGGCGCCATTTACGAACGCAACGCCATCAACGCCGGAATGCCTGTACTAGTTGCTGACTTGTTAAACTCGAGTCTGAAAAACGGAACCCATGTTGAAATGGATCTGGAAACCGGGAAAATGACTTGGGAAGGCGGAGATGCTCAGGCCGATCCGTTTAGTAAAGTGCAGATGGATATTTACCAGCGGGGCGGCTTGCTGGCTCGGTAAATTCCTGTAAATGATCGATGAAAAAAACGGCCGCTCTAAAATATAGAGCGGCCGTTTTTCAGTTTCTGAAATCCGGAGAGTTACTGGTACAGATTTTTCAGAGAGTCGAAAGATATGAGTTCAAAAGAACCGGCAGCAGGCTCAGAAGAATCGTAACCTGCGACAAATTCACCCTGACTCCTACATTCAAACCACTGGTAGGATAGGCCACGGTTGATTCAACCATGAACAGGAACCATCAACAGCAACTTTCAATTCAAAACCAGCAACTTCTGCAGCAGTCATATTGGAAACAATGACCTGCAACTCAAGAATTTCTCCCTGGCCGACCTTTGCACTGTGGTTGCCATCTGCAAGATGGATACCAATGATTGAGTTGTGCCCTTAAGATTGTCGCTGGCCTCCGCATTGCAATTGCCAGTGTATGCAATACCTACAAAAAATACCCAAAGGCTGGCAACCACCACACTGCCCAAATCCTAACTGTCAATTCCATAACCCATTACCCGATGGATTCCCCTTCAAGGAAGATGGAACCTACCTCAGAAAGAGTGACAACAGAAGGATACAGAGGTTCCTTTGCAGATCATGCAAAAGATCCTTCAGCACTCAAACTTTCAGT
>JAAEOA010000215.1 GCA_024223715.1 bacterium
AAACCAACCAAACCACAGAATAAATGTTCCCAGCGTAGCCAAGGGAATACTGTGGCCTGGGAAAGCATTGGAAGACCCGTCAGGATTATACTTCCCGGTTCTGGGACCCAGCATCACGGCACCGGTAAAGGCAAGCCAGCCGCCGGTGGAGTGAACTACGGTGGATCCGGCAAAATCCCACATTCCTATCTCAACCAGCCAGCCGCCTCCCCAGATCCAATGGCCCACTATAGGATAAATGATGGCTGTGATGGCAATACTGTAAAAAATATAACCAGCAAACCTGGTCCTTTCCGCCATGGATCCGGCCACAATGGTCGCCGCCGTGGCACAGAATACCAACTGGAAGAAATACTTGCATTCCAGTGGAACGATCGTCCAATCGAGAGAGGCAAACGTGTTCCCCGTGTCGTGGAGGAAAAACCCGCTGGTTCCGAAGAGAAGATTGCCAGCACCGAACATCAAACCGAATCCGATGGCCCAATAAGCGACGGTTCCAAAACAAAAATCCATAAGGTTCTTCATCAGCATGTTGCAAGCGTTTTTCGAACGGGAGAATCCGGCCGTTAACATGGCAAACCCTGCCTGCATGAACATCACCAAAACTCCCGCAAGTAATACCCAGCCGGTATCCATAGCTACCTGTATGGAATCAGGATTATTCTCTTCTTGAAGAGCGGATGTTTCCTGCGGGTTGACCACCCGGGATTCCATCTGTGTTTTGTCTGCTTCTGCAGTAACCTCCGCCAGCACGCACGGCGCTGCGTATCCTGCAAAAAAAATTGTAATGAAAGTCAAAACTAAAAATTTGCGCATCATACAAGTTCCCTCCTTACTATTGAACTTACTATTGAAATGCTCTATCTTATTCCTCTCCATACTTGGTTATCGCAGTTTTAATAATCGATTGGGACGGATATCGCTGGAAAGCAAAAATGCCGCACAACACAAGCAAAAAACCGACGATAGTGGCTATAATGGTTCCAATGGCCAGCGGAAGCTGAATGTTAGCGTGTACACCTATACAGAGCACAAACATGGTAATAATTAATGCAACCACAATGAAGTCTATTACAATGTGGCTTTTTCGGCCCAAACTCTTCCTGTCAACTAGGAATGCAATTACCTCTTGCTTCTGGTCATAGTTCAATTGTTTTTCTCTAAAAATCTGACGAAGTCTCGGTATGCTTCTTTGCAGGTAGCCGGCCGTTCCTTGATGAGATTCTATTCCGAGGATTTTTTCGCAGAGCAAAAGATCAGGATATAGGCCGGCAACACGGTTGTAAATGTAACGGGTGTAGAGCCGCCACAGTCCAAGCATGATTGAGGTTAAGCCGGCAGCCACCGCAAGAAAGGAAAGGCCATTGGCCAAATTATTTGAGCCCGATTCAATATACGCTTTCAAAAAATAGGACCAGATGGCGACAATAAAAGCTATTGTGAATACAAAGTTTCTTGAGATGATACCTGTCCAAAGAGCTCTCATTTGCTGGGATGACTGAAGAAAGCTTCGAACTTCATCGCTACTCATTATTTCCTCCATTTACAGAATCGGCAAATACTGCCCAATTTCATAGTCGGTGACATAGGTGCGGAAGCGGTCCCATTCGATCTTTTTGTTGGCAAGCACCTTGCTGAAAATGTGATCTCCCAATGTTTCTCGCATCAGTTCACTCTTTTCCATCTCCTGCCTCGCCTCGTAGAGACTTCCCGGCAAAGAGGTGATGCCCGCTCGCTCCCGTGCCGCCTCATCCATCTCGTAAATATCCTCTTCTATCGGCTCCGGAAGCTGGTAGTTTTTCTCAACCCCTTTTAATCCGGCAGCCAGCATGGCAGCAAATGCCAAATATGGATTGCAGGAAGGGTCCGGCGAGCGGAACTCAATGCGAGTGGCCTGCTCCTTTCCCGGCTTGTACATGGGCACCCGCACCATGGTGGAGCGGTTACGCTGGGCCCATGCCACATAGACGGGAGCCTCATAGCCTGGAACCAGTCGCTTATAGGAATTGACCCACTGATTGGTCACCAGCGCCATCTCGCGGGCATGCTTCATGATCCCGGCGATATAAGATTGGGCCATATCAGAAAGGTGATAGCGGTCACTGGGATCGTGAAAGCCGTTGATATCCCCCCGAAACAGGGACTGATGCACATGCATGCCGCTGCCGTTTTCCCCAAAAATGGGTTTGGGCATAAAGGTTGCGTAAACCCCATGCTGTCTGGCAATCTCTTTGACAACGATCCTTAGCGTTACAGCAATGTCCGCCATCTTCAGACCTTCGTCGTAGCGCAGGTCAATTTCATGCTGGCTGGGGGCGACCTCGTGATGACTGTATTCTACCTGAAT
>JAAEOA010000216.1 GCA_024223715.1 bacterium
CGATAGGCCACATCAATTGTGATGCCTTGTTCGCGTTCAGCAGCCAGTCCGTCCAGAAGAAGAGCCAAATCAACACGATCGTCACCACGTTGCTCACTGGTTTTTTGAACCGCGGCGTATTGGTCTTCAAAAATGCAATTAGTTTCGTAAAGCAGCCGGCCAATGAGGGTCGACTTACCATCATCCACACTACCTGTGGTGGTAAAGCGGAGAAGGCTTTTGTTTTCGTAGTTTTCCATTTGTCCGGCAGCCATTAAAAGTACCCTTCGCGTTTCTTTTGTTCCATGGAGGAGTCGCTGGTCAGATCAATGATTCTATTTTCGCGTTCGCTGCGGCGAGCATCGAGGACTTCCTGGATGATGCCGTCAATGCTGGTGGCCTCGGATTTGACCGCGCCGGTGCAGGGAATGCAGCCTAAGCTGCGGAATCGACAATTCACGGTTTGGATGTCATCTTCACTGAAGTCCATTTTTCCTGTGGGATCCACAACGTCAGTGTGTTCGCAGGGAATAATAATCCCGTTTAATTCGATCACTTTTCGAGGTTGTGCATAATACAAGGGTACAATGGGGATTTCTTCCATTTTGATGTATTGCCAGACATCCAGTTCGGTCCAGTTACTCAGAGGAAAAATACGCACGCTTTCATCTTCGTTGATGTTGGAATTATAGAGATTCCATAATTCCGGCCGCTGGTTTTTGGGATCCCATTGACCAAATTCATCGCGTACGCTGAAAAAGCGTTC
>JAAEOA010000217.1 GCA_024223715.1 bacterium
ACGGAAAAAAAGAGCCTGCCGATTTATTTCGGCAGGCTCTTTTTTTGTTCTAATTGTTGATCCTGAAATCAGCCTTATTTTTTCTTCAGCAGATACAAAATACGCTCGCTGCCTTCGATACTTTCAGCAGCAACGATTTCAAACTTCTGCCCAAAGGCTTCTTCAAATCCCTCTTTGGTATAATTGGGAAATACATCTTCCCGTGTGGCCAGAAGACGTTTGACCTGCGAGTCGCTTTTTGGAACGAACTCAATGATTAACCATTGCCCCGCTTTGGCGAAAAAACCCGCCAGCAGGGGCAGGGGAACGTTATTGCTGATGGCCAGATGGTGAATCAAAGCCAGGGCAAAAACCGCTTCGGCTGGGCCACGGCCCAAAAAGGAGCTGCGTTCGGCGTGATCCCAACCCAGGTCAGGGCTTGGGTTGGTCAGATCCATTAACAAGGGAAGAATGTTTTCTTCCCCTTTTTCCTTAACTTCACGCCAATTGTTTTCCACGGCTGTGGGATCGATATCAAAAGCGACTGTAGGAATTCCCTGCTCACTGGCAACACGACTGAAAAAACCGTTGTTGGCACCCAGATCCCACACCGATTGGGCGTCGGTTTGTGCCAACAGGTTTTTTACAAGATCGCGTTTGAGCTTGAGGGATACATCGGAATAGTTGGTGTCTGAATAATAGGCGCCCCATTCAGTTCCCGAGGGTTTCCATTCCAGTTTTTTGATGGTGCTGCGCAGGCTGTCAATGATTCCCAGCAGAGCTTTCTTTGAAACTTTGGTACTTTGGGCCGATTCTTGCCGATCTTCATGTTTCTTCTGACTCGATGCGTGAGCATGAAGGTGCATCAACAGGCCGGGACTCAGCTTGGTACGCATGGGAAGCAGGGTGGCCGCCAAATCCAGAGGCACACCGTCAATGCCGGTTCGCAGCAATGCTCCAAGGCGAATATCTTTCATCGACATGAGAGCCAAAGGAGCCAGAAAATGCTGGCAGAATTGACGGTAGGCTACCCAGGGAGAGCCTTCGTTGTAAGCAGTGAAAGAAAGGGTATCAATGATGAGCGGTTTGCCCTTTTGGAACTGAATGTTATAGGCCGACGCATCTTTCAGGGTCATGCCTTTTTTGAGGGCCAGTTTCTGAATGCGCAGGGTGGTCAGGGCGGCGTCTTTAAGCTGGGAAAAGGACCACTCATACGGGTAGCTGATGAATGGAACTAATTCAGGTTCGATTATGCAGTGTGCCTGGTCGGTCATGGCTAGATCCAGGGCTGCTTCCTGGTGGGGAATTAACAGATTTTTTCCCACCAGACGCTCATAAAGGCCGGAATCATACAGAAACTGAAAGTCATTGGCACAGGCTTTGTTCACCTGTCGATAAAGTGTGCCATCGTGACGAAAAAGAAAACCGCTGGGGTCACGAAAAGAGGCCGAGAGAATTTTACTCATCGTCGTCTTCATCTTCAACAATGGGTTTGCCGGTAATGAGCGATTTGATTTTGGCCCAGAAGATTTTGCCGGTTACGCCAACGGCAATGACGCCGGCGATGAGGCCCTGGACCAGGAAGCTGCCGGTGCCTGGGTCGATGTAGGCGTAGGCAGGGGAGGTCAGCATCATTAATGAGGTAAGAACTACTAGAAAGAATGGTAAAGAGAATTTCATGGCATACCAATTCAGTTTTGGGGTTAGACGGATTATTCAGAGCTGTTTCTGATTCTTATTTGGATTGTAAGTTAATGGGCGACTGTAACCCTTGTAAAGCAGGATCTTTTTTCATTCAGGCCCAATTGAGGTAATGCGAGACCCATGGGTTGTTGAAAAACACCATGCAAAGTCCTGTACATCCTGTTGATCCGCTCTCTTCGTTGCCGAAACCAGATGTTGGGAATAGAGACATAGATTTTGGGAAACGATCTGGTGGCATCGGGGAAATTTAAGTGAAACTGTCGAAAATATTTTTGTATTCTGGGTTCTCTCTGATAATTCCAGCAAAAACATCATTTTCGGCCAAAAAGAAAATGTCAATTTGGAGAATAATTCCCGAAAATACGGTTTGGAACCGTGCGGGTGCAATACTTTGAATTAAAAAGCAAGTTCCCAACCTTGGCTAGACTGATCTCTGAAATCAAGTGCAGGTGTGTTGAAATGGTAGGCATAAATTGGCGGCAATGAGCAAATATAGGTGTACAAAAGGCACAAAAATCCCGGTTGTGGCAGGAAGAAAACCAATGATAATTGGATTTGGATTATTGATTATTTGAATTTTTTATACAGAATCCCACCCAATATTTCAGCCAAAAGAAAACCAAGAATACGTCAATGACATGAAGGAATTGAATAAACCTGACCCACGTGGGAAACTAGATGAAACCGGACTGAAGATTTCTGCAAAGAAGGTGAATTAAAGACATTACGAGTTTACTTAAGTTCAGTAATTTGGTTGGACGAAAACATTGACAGTACAGGCATAAAGTGGGTAAAGTTTTATCGATTACAATAAGTATCAAAATATGATTTTCACGACAGAGAGGTACCGGTTTGAATTCCCAAAATTCAGGAATTCATCAGTTTAGAGGGGTGTTCTTTCAGTTTTCGGGTCTTGTAGCTTTGGCAATTGTTCAACCGCTGCTTCAATTGGTAAAAAGTAATCCTGAATTTCTGGTCGTTCACCATTCTCAAATTGTTGATGTAGCCATATTTTTGACAGCTTTGCTGCTCCTGTTGCCATACGTTTTGGCGTTAATGGTTCAGGTTACTGGGAAGTTGAGCTCAAGTGCAGGCATGGTTTTTCATTCCATCGTTGTTTGTTGTCTGTTGATTTTAGTTTTTTTACCCATGGGAAACAAGATGTTTGCTGGAAATGGGTGGTTGGTATTAGGGATTTCAACTGTTATGGCTGCAGGTTTGACCTTTGTACTGGGCCGAAGTGGATTTCTATTTCATAACCTATCTTTTTTGGCGATTTCTGTACCATTGGTGGTCCTTGTTTTCCTGGGTGACGGATCTGTAAGAAAGAGTTTGTTTAATGGCCAGCCTTCTCAACTTGGAGGAAATTCAGCTGAAGCCAAACCGGTCGTGTTTATTGTTTTAGATGAGTTGCCTATTTCGGCCCTTATGAA
This sequence comes from bacterium, assembly GCA_024223715.1. Taxonomy (GTDB): domain Bacteria; phylum Krumholzibacteriota; class Krumholzibacteriia; order LZORAL124-64-63; family LZORAL124-64-63; genus LZORAL124-64-63. The sequence goes on from JAAEOA010000217.1 coordinate 3,117, forward strand.
ATCGGAGGCGGAGCTTGATCGCGATTTGTTTCCCAATTTTTGCCGGCTGGCCGATATATCTACCTGGTACCGGAATGCCACCACAGTGAGTGGGGCCACCTTGCGCTCGGTGCCTGCCATTCTCACTGGTGTTTATCCTCAATGGAACGATGCTCCATCACTGGAGTTTCACCCAAACAACATTTTTACACTTCTGGGTTCCTCGCATCAGGTCCATTCTCTGGAGTCACAAACAAATTTATGTCCCAAGGAACTCAATAGTGAATTATTACCAAATTTCAAGGCCCGATTGGAGCTTTTATTTTCCGACCTTTATGTCCTCTACCAACACATAGTTGTTCCCGACAGATGGAAGGGAAATCTGGTTCCCGTTTCAAACAAATGGAATGATTTCCGAGGTACTTTGGGGAAAACTGATCGGACTGTTCACTCAAGAACAAAAGTCGAAAGTTTTGAAAGATTTATTGATGCGATCTCCCTGGGAAACAAACCAAATTTGGAAGTAGCTCATATTTTGTTGCCTCACAACCCTTACAAGTTCTTTCCAAACGGCCAAATTTATAACTGGCGGGAAAAAGTATCTGATTCTCCTGCGGGAATGAGGAACAAAGATAGTGTTTATGTGGCCCATAGTTATCGACGCTTTTTATTGCAGTTGGGTGCTGTTGACCGATTGTTGGGCCTGTTGCTGGACCGTCTTGATGAGTTGGGAATTCTTGAAGAATCGTTAATCGTGGTAACGGCCGATCATGGTGCGGGTTTCCGTGTGGGGGTGAAGCATCGCCAGCTCGAAAAAGGTAACGAAGCGGATGTTTTGGGTGTTCCGCTGTTCTTTAAAAAGCCCCAACAAATGCAGGGTGAAATTGATGATCAATTTGTGCAGACAGTGGATATATTGCCATCGCTGTTTGCCGTTTTGAATTGTAATAATGATTGGGAATTTGATGGTGAAGATTTCACTAGCCCGGACTTTTCAGAACCAGAAAAAATCTTATTTTTTGATCAGGATAAATATAAAAAATTGGCCTTACCAAAGGACATTCTGAAAGACCGGAATTCTGCGATAAAAATGAAAAATGATCTTTTTGGGTCGAGTGGGGGAGTGGACCGGCTCTTTGCCATGGATGACTCTTTCGGGTTGATTGGGCGCGAGGCCGCCAGTTTCCCGCAGGCGTTCCACCCAAACTACAGAGCTGAAATCATTGATCTTCAAAAACTCTCGAAATTAAATGTTGGGAATCTTTTCATTCCGGCTGAATTTAATGGAACAGTCAGCGGAATCGAAGATAAAAAGAGAATAACCCTGGCGCTGGCTTTGAATGGGAAAATTGCCGGGATTTCTGAATCCTATCTTGATTTTCCTGAAACAGGTAAGTTAACCTGGCAAATTACGACCTCCTGGCAGGGATTTAAAAATGGTGATAATTCAGTCCTTTTGTACTTGGTTGAAGGGTCACTGGAAGATGTGAAATTAGTAAATATTCCCCTGATGTCGACCTCAATTCTGGAAGTTAATTTCGCAACGAGACCTCATCCGGGAGCTCTTGAAACCGGCCTTTACGGAAGAGAAAACTGGGGTGGAACGAAGATGCGCTGGACAAATGGGAAGGCAAGTTGGGAAATTCCATTGAACGGTGAAGAAAAAACCGAATTTTTGAAAGTAGGGTTGGTCAGCAGTGGTCCATCGGGGAATACACTCAGAGTTTCGTGCAATGGAACGGAGTTGTTTAACGGCCCACTATCTATAGGTGCCTGGGAGAAAAAATTATCTCTTAGGCAAGTTGATTGTGGCAACAAGTTGTCGATCACTCTGGAAAGTGATTTTTTTGTGCCGGCAGAAAGAGATTCTGAGAGTTCAGACCGCCGGAAGCTTGGTGTAGCTGTTTCGGATTTGATTTTTCAATAGAATTTGTGGACGGGAGAATCCGATGAGTCGTTTGTGTATGCGCAACATTGCTTTCATGGCGCTTGTCCTCAGCTTTGGCGCATGTGCATCATCTCGTCCCAAAGTACCAACCCAAGCCCCAACCATAATCGAAATCGACTACGACATCCTGGATGATGCTCCCTACAAAACTGCCAAACCCCGCAACTGGAATAAAAAAATTCTTCTCCTGGCCCCAGGGTCCCGTTTTGAAAAGCTAAGTCGCGACGCCTCTTTCGATACCATGGCTCCTTTCGAATTCCAACTCCTGGAAGACGGATGGCTGATTGCCATCACCAGTTACCGCCGCAACGGTCTGCTTCTCGAAGATGGCATTGTTGATATACAGAATCTGATCTATCGAATTGAAAAAGTATATGGACCTGCCGAAACCCTCATTATTGAAGGGTCTTCCATGGGGGCAACCATTGGAGTAAAAATCAGCGAAGGCAGTTATTTTCCGAAACACCTGCAGGTTGCCGTGGTGGCTATCAGCGCCAGTTTTGATTGGCCTGCCCGGGTTTTGCCCATGTTCGTGACTCACCAGCCGCGTCACCCGGTATTGATGATGAGCAATGCTGACGAATGGGACGGTCCCAAAAATTATACCCGGAATATGGTGCGCCTGCCTGCATCTAATATGCACCCAGTTTTATGGCGGCTACCCAGAAATGGACATGTTAATACCAACGCGCAGGAACGTTTGGCAGCAGTGGAGGCAGTTCTTGGGTGGTTGGAAGAAGGGCAGAAACCACCGGTCATCTGGCCTGAAGGATGGAACGCCGGAGTGAATTTGGGACAACCCGTTTCGCAGGCTGAACAAATCGAAGAAAATATTATTGCCATTACCGTCACCGAAGTGGATCGGGTGTTTGGCAACCTGACTACGAATATGGTCCAGGCGGATTTGGATCTCTTGCCAACGCCTTATGGAGAAAATGGATACTTAATAAAACACGGAATTCGTAGTGTGGACCATTTTTTTGCTTTGGGAAGCTCATACTCCAGTGTTGATGAAGGCAAAGCCGTTGCTTTTTTTACTGCCGAAGGGTACTTGCAACTGGCAGTCAACATGGGCAGTGCTGCCTATTTGTTGGATTGCTCCCCAGGGAGTATTTTGAGAGTTTCTGCACGAAAAAAAGTTAACTACCGGGATACGGTCAAAACTCAACCAGCTCCAGAACCGAAAAAAACTCCGGAATTGCGGAAAAAAAACTGACTGGTCCGATTTACCAGGTCTTACCCATCATGGCCCCACCCATTGGCTCAAAACCATCTTTGGTATACGCAGGGGTGAAGGCCAACCGGAACGTAAAACCGTAATCGCTCAGGTACCGATAACCGACGATGGCATTGGTTACGACCTGTCTTTCGGTAATGTTTAAGTAAGCATCTTCGGTGGAATCTTCCTTGAAGTCGATGAACGACCCGCCAATACCCACTTCAAAATAATTCTGGTTGGCGCCAAGAAGGCCACTGATGGAAAAGGGAACGGCATATCCTTTGCGAAAAGCTACGCCAGTGGCTCCAATTCCAGCCCGGATGGCGACTTTGTTTTCAATGATTCTTTCGTAGTTGAGACTCAGTTCTCCACCGGTGCCAAACAGTTCAAGATACAGTCCATGGTCCCGGTTATAATAGCTTTGGGCCTGAACGGAGCCAGCTGTAATTGCAAGAACGAGGGCAACCAAAATTGTTGTTTTTTTCATGATCCAAATCCTTTAATGGAAGACTTATTCAGTCATGGCTTCGGCGGCACGCTGAAAATCAGCAGCCGCTTCGATGGTCAGTTTTTCGGTAAGAAGCTGTTCGGCAACCTTGGCATTGAAGGTGAAAGTATCCAAGCCCTGAGATGCCAGTTGGGTAACTTGGTCGGCATTGCGCAGGCTGGCAACCAGCAGACGAGTGGTGGCCCCACTGCCGTCAAGAATATCCTGCATTTTCAAAATGGTGGCTTGGCCATCGCGGCCGGCATCATCCAGGCGACCAAGATAAGGGGCGGCATAATCAGCGTCAAATCCGGCGGCCAGGAAAATCTGATTGGGATTAAAAATTCCAGTCAGTGTAATGCGACAGCCAGAGGAAGCCAGTTTTTCGGCAACTTTAAAACCCATTTCTGTTGCAGGAACCTTAACTAAAACAGCAATGCCCAGTCCAGCCATCAGAGCCAATTGGCTGCCGTTATTAATCATTTCCTCTTCTGTTTTTCCCCATGTTTGCAGATGAATTTCACCACACCCGCAATCGACAGCCTCGCGGGTCAGACGTTCCAGGTTTGGCAGTGTGCAAGGCTGCAACGCGCGCTCCAGTAGAACCGGATTGGTCGTAATGCCACGAAAAACCCCCAAAGGAAGAAAGCGGTGCCAATCGTTAACATCAGCTGAATCGAGGTACAGTTGCAGGCCGGGAATATTTTCCGGAAGTTCCAGCTCGTCGTCTGCCATTTCAAAAAGATCCATGGGTTTTCCTTTGTATTTTCGATGCACTAACCAAAGAGGTTCAGCTGCCCACCTTTGTCATCCCAGATTTGTTTCAAATTCTCTGGTTTGTCACAAAAGACGCTGTTCACATCGCGTGAAACAGGCCAGGTCTGCAGCAGGTCATCAGTTTTTGGTTTCAAAATGCGTGTCAGTTCATCAGTTTTGCCTGGATCAATCGTCAGCCAGAATTTCCAGTCAGCTTCCTGCAAAATTAGTGGCATTCGGTGATGAATGGGACGCATGAGTTTGTTGGCTGCCGTGGTCAGAATGGTGCAGGATTCAATGATGCGATTTCCAGGGTATTCATGACTTTCGAAAATGCCAGCCAGAGCAAAAGGGCGGTTGTCTTTGTGGCTGAAATAATAGGGCTGGCTACCGTTGTTGCGTTTTTGCCACTCAAAAAAACCATCGACCGGAATGAGGCAGCGGCGCTGGGCGAAAGCATCTTTGAAGGCATGCTTCTCATCGACTGTTTCACTTCGGGCGTTAATGAGTTTGGGACCGTTGTCCGGACCCTTTTCCCAGGGCAATTTCAGGCCCCATTTAAACAGGCGCAAAATGCTGCCTTCGGAGTCGGGATTGGGCACTACGGCGGCCAGATCCTGACTCGGGCTGATGTTAAACCGCGGATGCAGTTCCGGGACCTGATCCAGGAAGAATCGGGCTGCCACAACAGCCGGTGGTGATGATAGGACGACTCGGCCGCACACTATTGATGACCTCATGGATTGGGATGGAGCGATTAGTGTTTACAATATAATAGATGATACTGGCTGGGTGTAAAGTCTTGAACTGCTAGAAGTCCGGAAATACCGAATATTGATTAAATGACCAAAATTTGGATCAGACGGTGAAAATTTATGGCGCACGCGGATGTTTGGTTCGTGGGTTTGAACCTCGTTAAATGTTGCGAGGAATAAATAGTGTGCTTTGGCTTGGAATGACCGATGCCGGTTTGCCTGCGGATTCGGTGGATTACTGCACGGTGGTGGCTCATGAAATCCAGGATACAGTAATGGGAGGACAGGGAACGATGGTTTTGATTTAGTGATCGGAAAAAAGGCGCGCGGTTTCAAATTGAAAACGGGCGCCTTTTTGTTTGCAAAATGAACGGCCTACTGGACGAGTGTCAATTTTTTGACCGCAGCAATTTTCCCATCAATTTCCAAACTGCTGAAATACACACCACTGGCTTGCCCTTGAGCATTCCAGTTAAAGCCGTGTTCACCAGCTTCCAGTGAACCTTCATGCAACACCGAAACCAGATGACCCCGGCTATCATGAATCAAGACCCGGCCATGACTTGCTTCAGCCAGCCGGAAGCTGACTTTGGTCATGGGGTTGAATGGGTTGGGATGAATTTTCAGGTCATGTCCGGCCATGAGAGCGTCGGGAACCGGAACCAGTCCATTCTGTGTGGAATAGGTATAGCTTGCCGTGACGGTGGAGTTGACATTGACCACAGTCAGCACCGCTTCGTTATAACCATCGTGATGAGCTATAAGTGCTTCGTTTCGATTCACCAGTTCCACAGGTTCCACAATAGTGGGTAATCCAGTGTTTTTGAAGGTGGCGTAGACACGGAAGTCACGGCTGTCGATGCCATCGAAGGTGATGGCCATGGAGTCGTCCATGTTCATCAGGCGCATACTTTCTCCGGCCCAACCGCTGATGGATCCGGTTCCGCTTGAGGGGTGACTGGTGTGGAATCGCCAGGCCCAGAACAGAGGTAATTCGTCGCCCTGATAACCGTAACGGCCATCGGCCAGTGTGGTATCGTCCAGATAATTGGCCATGCTCCAGTCGCCGACAATGTCGCCCACGTTTACATCATACCCCAAATTCTCCAGAGATGATTGAAAGCCTGACATGCCGTTGGCCGGATTGTGGTTTACGTCGTAAATAAGCTGTTGGCCACCAAACTGTTCGTACATGTACAAAGACCAGAGGTAAGTTTTAATGTAGTCAGCCCAGGCGCCGGTCCAGGTGGTCAGGCTCAGGTCAGTGTTGGTGTTGAAACCACTGATGGTGTCTGGTCTTCCGAACAGCCACATAGCTAACTCGCCCATGCCTTCGTCTACCCAGGATTCTTCGTTTTGGTCGGTGTTGAAGTGAATCAGGTGCTCGAATTCGTGGGCAGCCACGGCCATCATGTAATCTCCGTCGGGCTCACCATTATCGGTGGCTATGTATATGACGTCGGCTTCGTTACTGGCCCATGGTTGGGTGCCGTCGGGGTATTGGTCGAAGATCCAGAAAAACCCATCGCTGGAAATGTTGAACCGGTAATACAACAGGAAGATTTTTTCCTGGCCGTCGAGGTTGTTCGGCGGATCACCAAAGTGGCTGGTATTCAGATCCCAGATACCCTGGTCGGGGAACGGACCTACACTTTGGTTGTCGAAGTGATTAATAATTCGGTCGACGGCATCCTGGTCCATACCAGCGACATTCCATTCTTCGTCATCTACAACAACGAAAACATTTTCACCCACACCGCGGATGGTGCAAGGCTTTAGGTTGGCCTCAGGGAAGCCGCCGAGGTCCCATATGTACCAGTCCCAGGTATCGCCCAGTTGGGGGTCTGCGGGAACGGAGCGGTTCTTTTGCCATTGACCCTGACTTTCGAGCTTTGCTTTGGTGGTTGCGTAGCTTTCTTCCGGTTGGGGGAGTTTGGCAGTGGGGCAATTTATTGCCAGGGCGTTGGTGGCCACAAATACCAACGTGAGGCAGAAGATGGTGATGATGTGTCTGTTCATAGTGCAGGTCCTTTGGAAAATCCGATTAATTTGAAGGATTTATCGCGAAGGTTGCATTCTACACAAAATCAGGTGGAGACTCAAGTGTCATGAAATAGTGTCATGAAATAGTCATGAGCGCAGGGCGGGGAAATGTCTCAGGATAATTCAAGGCGGAGATTGTTTGACACAAAAAAATGGGGCCCGAAATAAATCGAGCCCCAAAAGCTTAAATCAAATTAGCGATACAAAGCTTTGAGCTGGTCCAAAGTGGTTTGCTCAACGGGAACGGTTCCCTGATCGAGAACTACATTGTCAACATGAGCAATGCAATTGGTTCCAATAGCAGCACCAGTGTTGGCCATAAATTGGATGGTAAGGAAGGTGGTTCCGGCAGGAGCTTCAAATTCACCAGCAACGGTAGTCCAATCCCAAGCCCAGTAGGGACCCATCAAACCGGAGCCACCAATGATGCCAACACCTTCTTGTTCAGCGAAAATTTCCACGAAGAGCACTCCGCCTACATCGGCTTGGTCCAGTTTAATGTCATAAGAATACTGAACAGTACCAGCAGTAGCAGTGCCGTTTTCAGTGGCCTGTTTGAGAGTAAGTCCCATGGCTTCCGCTTGGTTAACCATGAAAGCATTGTGGGTTCCTGGAGCTGATGGTCCGTTAAAACCGGTTTCGATGTTAACATCAGAAACACTGCTTTGGCCGGAAATAGCCCAACCAGTTAAATTGCCGGTTTCAAAATCGGCATTGACCAGAAGGTTATCTGCGGCGGCGTTACCAACGATGCCAGTGGTGAAAAGTGCCAATGCAATTACCATGACGCTAAGACCTAAACGTTTACCATTGAACATGACCAATCTCCTTGAAAATGTTAGTGACCAACTGCAGAACAAATGTTCCAGCCAGTTGAATGACTTGGGCGACCCCTGGGAATTGTGAGTTCTAATGACCTCATTCAGAGAAGTACCAAGCCTTGATAAATAGCAGTATACAATAGTTCGGTCACCGAACAAAGAGATATTTTAATTATTTTTGTGTTAAGGAAAAATTGCTCGGTTGGTGGGTTTATCTACGAAATAATAGAAACTAATAAAGATTTCTATTGTTCGGGGGCCGTACAAATGGTATTATTGGCGATGGTCTTGTTGTTTTGGACTTGATCGCACGAAAAGTAAACAATGCTTGAACGAAAATCTGGAATTTTCCCAAACCCTGGGGTCATGAAATGAAAACAACCATAATTGCGATGATGGCCATACTCTTTTGCAGTGGCTTCGCTCAGGCTCAAATTGGCGATTTGATTTGGGAGGAGAATTTCAACGATCTGGATAATTGGATAAAATTAACCGGAAATGGCAGTTGGGGGTGGGGAAATGGTGAATTGGAATTCTACCACGAAGACAATGTTGATATTGCGGAAATTCCTGGTGAACCGGGTAGTTCGGCTTTACGAATAACCGCCCGGCATGAAAGTGGTCCCGGTATCGTGGACCAATGGGGCAATCCACTTAATTACACTTCCGGCAAAGTAATCAGTAAGTCCAAAATAACCCTGAAGTATGGCATGATTGAAACCAGAATGAGGGTGCCTGATCTGGATCTGGGTGGGTGGCCCGCAGTCTGGCTGTTGGGGACGGCCAACTATTCCTGGCCTCGATGCGGTGAAATTGACATGATGGAAATGGGTTCCTCACAAGCTTTCAGGGATCTTCATGATACACACAATGGTGGGAACGGCCAAAATAATTCAACCGTTAATCAGGCTGTCGGGTCCAATGTGATTTTTTATTCCGATTCAGCAGTGACTCCCCAAAATCCATCAGGGGCCAGCAGCCTGTCCTGGGACCCTGACGATGAATATTGTCGTCCCCATTATAATTACTCCGAAGGACTGACTGAACGCTTTTTAACCTATCGCCTCTATTGGGATGAAACAAGTTTGCGCCTGACCGTTTTGGATGGTCCGGATGAACATGACCTGTTCGCCTTTCCCTTTGAAATGGACAGCGAGTCATCTGAATTTCAGTCACCATTTTATTTAATTGCCAATCTGGCCCTCGGAGGGGCTTTTACTGACGCCTACAACCTTGGTGACCCGGGCAGTGGTGCGCCAGTCTCCATGCCATTTCCAGCCGAAATGTATGTGGACTACATAAAAGTTCATCAGTGGAATGGGCAAGGCGAAGTGCATGAAGGACCACCCACTCAGGAAAGTGGATCATTCGGGATATATACTGATGAAACACCGACCAATGGCGGCCTGCAGGCTGAGGTTAATTCAGAAATCTATGTGTGGGAAGGCACTCTGGTCGATGGAAACATTGAGCCCTATGAGGGAGAAAATGTTTTAGCCTGGCAGTCCGTTGGTGCCGGTTGGTTTGGCGCGGGCATTATGTCAATGCAACCGCTGAACTTGTTTGGTTTTGGTGAGGGCCATCTGAAATTTCAGATAAACATTCCAGCCCATGTTACTTTCAAAATCGGCATTATTGATAGTTGGGGTAATCAGCAATACGTGGAATTTCCTGCTCATCAGACAACCTACGGTTTGGTCAGGAATGGCCAATGGGGGCAGGCTGCCATTCCGGTCAGTGAGCTGAGAGGGGAATTTATCGATCTGCGCATGCTCAGTTATTCATTTGTAATTCTGGAAGAGCACGGAGCTTCCTGTGAGTTTGCCCTGGATGATATTTACTGGGACGGTGGCAATACCTCGCCAGTTTATCACGTTACTGAGGATTTGCAGGCCAGACCTCGAAGTTTGGCAAACGTTCCCAATCCTTTTAACGCCCAAACGGAAATCCGATTTGATTTGCCTGCCGATGGCTCGTATGAATTGACAATTTATGATATTGCCGGGCATTTGGTGGCCGATCTTGGTGGTGTTGGTTCCAGCGGTATGAATTCCCTGCACTGGAATGGCCGAGACCAAAACGGAGCCAATGTCAGTTCAGGTGTATATTATTACCGCCTCAAATTTGGCGGTGACGTTCTGACCAGCAAAATGCTTTTGGCAAAATAGTGGGCTACACGGCAAAATAATGGCAGTATCGGCCTCGAACAGGAATTGCCTGTTTGGGGCCGTTTCTTTTCCTGATATTCCCATGACCGATTTTGGTTTTTTTGGTTCCGATGGACCATTTGGGCCAGTTGGTTATTTCAATCGATAATGTATCCTTGGTTCTGGTGGACAATATTTCCTGGCACAAGTAATATTGGAGCCGATGGACCGAACCGAAAGCCTTAATGCCCCGGAAGAGAATTTGATGCCGAAGCACAATCTAATGTGGAAAGGTCTGCGCCGGACCGATCCTGACCAGCCCCGACCTCTCTCTGATGCGGTTCTTCGTCTCATTTGGGAAGAGGAACGTTTGTCCCGTGCGGATATTGCCCGACTGGCAGGGCTTTCCCGGTCCACAGTTTCTGAAATTATCAAAGAAATTCTGCCATCCGGCCTGGTAAAAGAAGTTGGGGAGGGGCCTTCCCGTGGTGGTCGTCGCCCAATTGTGCTGGAATTCCAGGACGATGCCTGCAACATCCTTGGTATTGAAATGGGTGGTGCCCATGTAGCGGTGGCCCTGATGAACTTGCGTGGGAAGGTTTTGGCCTGGGAAACAGTCAGCCATCCTGTTAGGGAGGATGCTCCCGGTGCCCGAAAACTAATGGGCGACCTTTGCCGGAAATGTCTTGCCTTACCGGAATTTGCCGGACGCCCCTTGGTTGGCCTTGGACTTGCGGCCCCAAGTCCGGTTGATCCCGGCGATCCTTATCGAATGTCATCAGTGGTGCTACCGGAATGGAAAGAAGACCTGGGACTTGATGACTTAAAGGAAGAGCTTGGGGTCCCGCTTTTGGTTGATAACGATGCAAACCTTGGTGCTCTGGCGGAACTGTGGTGGGGATGCTGCCATGGGGCTGACAATCTTGCCTACATAAAAGTGGCTACCGGGATTGGTTCGGGCCTCATAATTAATGGTGAAATATTCCGAGGCGCTACAGGTGTGGCTGGCGAAATTGGTCACATGGCCATTGATCCTCATGGGGAAACCTGTGTCTGTGGATTGCAAGGTTGTTTGGTAACCATGGCAGGAGGAGCTGCCCTCATGGAAAGAGTCAAGGAGTTGATCAAAGATTTTCCTGAATCCGATCTGGCGAGTAATGAACTGAATATTCTGGCTCTGGAAAATGCTGCTCTTTCCGGTGACCCTCTGGCCCTGAAAATCGTCAACGAAGCGGCGAAAAACCTTGGCACCGCGGTGGCCAGTTTATTAAATCTTCTGAACCCGGCCGTGGTTGTCATGGGCGGCGATTTGACCCGACTTGGAGAATTGCTTCTGGCCCCTTTGCGGCGTCGGGTACGCAGCCGGACTCTGGTCAGTTCGGTTTCCGCCGCCAAAATTCTTGCCAGTGAACTGGGGACACAATCGGTTTCGATTGGAGCTGCCACCCTGGTTTTGAAATCAGCTCTTGAAGACTCCCGGCTTTTTCCTGAACTGGGACAAACCCATAAGTCGGGGAAGAAAACGTCCAAATAAAGGGTTGTGCCCAAAAGAATGTCGCTGGGTCAATTTGTGGTCATAGATTTGATTAAACACTCGAGATTTATATGTTTTAGGTTGATGATTGATGGGTACTTTTGTTAAAAAGCACTCAGCGACATTCTCTTGGGCACAACCCACTGTCCCAGCCCTACATCCAGATCACAGGTGGGGGGCGTCAACGGTATTAGTGGCCGCGACATTTCCATACCAGTAGGCACTGTTTTTGGGAATTCGATTTCCAGTTGTTTTATCCATGGCAAAAAGGCCGAATTTTTTTGCAAAACCCAGTCCCCACTCAAAATTGTCAAGTAGTGACCAAGCGAAGTAACCTTTCAGAGGCACCCCCTCCAGAAGTGCGCGTTGGGCGGCCAGCAAATGTTGTTGGTAATATGTTATGCGTCGGTCGTCTTTGATGGATCCATCGGGAGATATTGGGTCATCGTAAGCGGCCCCATTTTCCATGATGTATATCTGGGGTGGGTTATAGTCATGGTGGACTCTTTTCAAGCTATCGTAGAGCCCTTCGGGAAACACTTCCCAGCCCATGTCAGTCAATTCGTTTTCGGGTACGGGGATGTGGGGCAGGGGGTTGCCATCGGGACCCTTTTGCTGGACTGATCGGCTGTAATAATTCAGGCCCAGAAAATCCAGGTGCGTGCTAATGATGGCCATGTCCCCATCTTTTACAAAGGGCAGTTCTCCGCTGGTGAGATGTCCCGCTGCACGACGGTCTTCAATAACATCTTCGGGGTACTTACCTTTGAAAATTGGATCGAGATACCAGCGATTAAAAAAACCATCAAACCAGCGGGCTGCGTTCAAATCGTCTGGACTCAAAGTTAGAGGATGGGCCGGACAATGAATATTTACGATGCCAACCTGAGCCCCGGGAACTTCCTGGCGTATGCTTTGAACTGCATGTCCATGGGAAAGCAACAGGTGATGAGCTACGGCCAAACTTTCAGTGGGATTTTTGTGGCCTGGAGCGTGGCATCCTTCTTCGTGGCCCAGAGTTGCGATGCACCAGGGCTCGTTGTGGGTGACCCAATTTTGCACACGATCACCCAAACGGCGGGTGACGGCCTGGGAGTACTCAACAAAGCGGGCAATGATTTCGCGGCTGGCCCAGCCTCCTTGGTCCTGAAGAGATTGGGGCAAGTCCCAGTGGTATAAGGTGGGAAAAGGTTGAATTCCCGCTTCCAAGAGCTTGTCAACCAAGGCATCATAAAAATCAAGTCCGGTGGAATTTACTTGTCCTGAGCCATTGGGCAGAACCCGTGGCCAGGCTATGGAAAATCGGTAGGCACCCAAATTCAAGCCGCTCATGAGGTCGATGTCTTCACGCCAGCGGTGATAATGGTCACAAGCCACTTCGGGAGTGGAGCCGTCTTCTATATTTCCTTCAATAGCGGCAAAAGTGTCCCAAATGGATTTTCCACGGCCGTCTTCCCGGGTTGCCCCTTCAATTTGCTGTGAAGAAGTGGCGCCACCCCAAAGAAATCCCCGCGGAAATTTATTTTCACCCATTTTTTCTCAATTCCATGGAAAAAACCTTTGTTCGGACTCCGAACATAGTGTATAATAGAGTCTGTGCTGTCAAGGGTTTTTGGGTCAACACCCCATCAACAGAACTAATCGTCGTGAAAAACCGGTGTGCGAGGAAAACAATGAAAAAACGCACTCTCACAGAATTGGTCACAGGTGTTCTAATCTGTGTGATTCCGGCCTTAAGTTTTGCCGATGCACCCCACTTCCAAAATTTTGAGGGATTGGGGCATGGTGGCGACAAACAGGGTGCCCAACAATTGGCCCCTTACAAATAACGGATGGAAAATAATGGCTGGCAAACCTTCTATTGTTCCTGATATACAAAGCGTCCCGGAATATAAGGCGTCCCTGGGGGGCGGCTGGGGTGAACGTGATGGTGACTCATATTACAAAATATCGTCATTTCAGGATGTTAAACCCTTTCTGATGAGCATTCCTACTGATACGGATCTCTGGATGTTTGTGACCTCCGGTGGTGGGCTAACCTGCGGACGTGTTGATGCCGAAGGCAGCCTTTTTCCTTATCAGACAGTGGATCAATTGCATCATGCTCATAATAATGCCGGTCCCATCACCCTGATTCGCAGTGAAGAAGGACCTTTTGCCAATCAAATCTGGGAACCATTTCGCAGAACCAAAGACCGAAACCCACAAATTGAACGCAATTTATTTAAGAACGCCAGTGGCTGTCATTTGATTTTTGAGGAAGTAAACCACCAGTTGGGCCTGACCTTCAGCTACCGGTGGGCCGGGAGTGATAAACTGGGTTGGGTGCGTACCTCCACTTTGGTCAACAATAAAAATTTGCCTCGGCGAATATCCCTTCTCGATGGTTTGCGTAATGTTCAACCTTTCGGGGCCCCTTTGGCTCTCCTTCAAAAATCCAGTTCCCTGGTCGATGCGTATCGTCGAGCCGATGTGGATCCTGAAACCGGTATGGGGATTTTCAGTCTAACGGCTGGAATTACCGACCGGGCCGAATCACTGGAAATATTAAAAGCCAACACGGTTTGGCACTCTGGTCTGGAACAATGCCGGCTTCATTTATCGGGGAAAGCGGTAGAACAATTTCGCAACCACCAGGTTCTTGCCAGCGATCAAGTCCAAAAAGGCAACCGTACCCACTATTTGGTAAGCACCTCTTTGGACATTCCAGCCATGGACCAACTTTCGTGGCACATGGTGGCTGATGTGGGCCTGGATCATGAAAAAATTTCTCAACTGCGAGAAAACCTGATGCGCCATGAATGCCTTAATGAAACAATTGAAAATGCCATTGGTAAATCGAAGAACAATTTGATTCGTTTGATTGCCGGTGCTGACGGACTACAACATTCAGCAGAACCGGGGGCCGCTGCCCATCATTTTGCCAATGTTCTGTTCAACAGTATGCGTGGTGGAATTTTTCAGGATAATTACGACATTCTCCAAGACGATTTCCTGAAATTTGTTGATTCCAGAAATACTAAACTCACAGCCATGGCTGAAAAAATGCTGGCCACTTTGGCTGACGGTTGCAACGCCAGAAACTTGTTCCAGGCCGCCACGGATTTTGGAAATCAAGACCTGCAACGATTGTGTCTGGAATACCTGCCTTTGCATTTTGGCCGGCGCCACGGTGACCCCAGTCGTCCCTGGAATCAGTTTTCCATCAATGTTCGTCAGGAAGACGGCAGCCAAATGCTGGACTATCAGGGTAACTGGCGGGATATTTTTCAAAACTGGGAAGCCCTGGCAACCTCATATCCTGACTTTTTGCCTCATTTTGTAGCGAAATTTTTAAACGCCTCCACTGTTGATGGGAACAATCCTTATCGTCTTTCCCGTGCCGGGGTGGACTGGGAAATTGAAGTCCCGGACGATCCCTGGAGCAATATCGGTTATTGGGGCGACCATCAGATTATTTATCTGCTGAAATTTTTGGAAGCCTGGCAACAGCATGACCCTGGCATCATTGAAAAAATGGTGCCCTGGGAAATTTTCAGTTTTTCTCAAGTGCCTTACAGAATAAAACCTTTTGATCAAATTCTGGACGATCCCAGTGATACCATTTCTTTCGACCAGGCTTTGGATAAAAAAATCCAGACCCGGGTTCAGGAAATTGGAAATGACGGGAAATTAGTTTGTTCCAATAATGGTGAGATCTATCACGCCAATCTATTTGAAAAACTCCTGATACCTGCTCTGGCGAAGCTGGGAAATTATGTACCAGGTGCCGGAATTTGGATGAATACCCAGCGTCCGGAATGGAATGATGCCAACAATGCTCTTGCCGGTGGTGGCGTTTCTGTAGTTACCATGGGATATTTAAGGCGTTATTTGAAACATCTGACCAGCCTTAGCGACCGAATGGGTGATATTCCCATTCCGGTTTCTCAGGAAGTCTTCGATTGGTTCGAAGAAACGGCCAGAATTTTCTCCAACTCCAGCAAAAATACTCTCAATATCACCGACTCTCGGTCCAGGTTCAAAGTTCTGACTGCTTTGGGCGAGGCGTATTCTCAATACAGGCAGACGGTTTATTCAAATGGATTTAGCGGACGCAGGATCTTGTCTACAGAATGGGTGTCTTCGATTTTGAAATTGGCCCTTGAGCAAATAGATCTGTCTTTGAAGTTGAATGAAAGACCCGATGGGCTTTTTCATTCCTACAATCTGCTAAATATTGATTTGGATGCTGAAACTATTAAGATCAATCATTTGCCCATGATGCTTGAAGGCCAGGTGGCTATCCTTTCATCTGGCGTGATTTCCTCTGAACAATCAGTCGAAGTGGTGGATGCTCTTTTTAACAGCCGGCTTTTCCGTTCCGATCAAAATAGCTTTATTCTCTACCCCGAAGTGGAGCTACCCTCGTTTCTGGATAAAAATAGAGTTCCCGAGGAAAACGCTCTGAGCATTTCCTTGGTTGAAAGCTTATTGGAATCCGGTGACAAGAGCCTGATTTTGCGTGATGCCCAGGGGCAATTGAGGTTCACGTCTCAGATTCAAAACCAAATCGATGTTGAAAATCTTCTAAATGAACTGGAATCTGATGGAAACTTTACTCATCAGGTCCAAAATGACCGAGCCGCCGTTCTTCAGTTGTTCGAAAGTGTTTTTAACCACGATCGATACACTGGCCGATCGGGTCAAATGTATGGCTACGAGGGTATTGGTTGCATTTATTGGCATATGGTGGCCAAGCTTTTGCTCGCCGTACAGGAGACCTGGGAAAAAGCCGCGGATGAAAAAGAGACTTCAGCCGAAACTCAAAGTAAATTAAAGAGCCATTATTGTCGTATTAGAGAGGGATTGGGTTGGCGCAAAACCGTAAATCAATATGGAGCTTTCCCCAGCGATCCCTATTCTCATACTCCCGGTGATGGGGGTGCAAGGCAGCCCGGAATGACTGGTCAGGTTAAAGAGGAAATACTGACCCGGCGTGGGGAGCTGGGGTTACAAGTCAGGAATGGCCAAATCGGATTCCGTCCTGGATTGTTGGCTTCAGTTGAATTGCTGAATGAATCGGGTTCGTTTGAATACTATGATCATAAGGGGCAGTTGAAAGAGCTGTCTTTGTCCAAAGGATCCATGGCCTTTACCTGTTGTCAGGTCCCTGTAATTTATGAAAAAACCAGAGGAGAGAGTTGGGTTCAGTTACTTCTCTCTGATGGTAGTGAAAAAATGTTCAAAGGGCAGGAGATGGATTCTCAATCCAGCCGTGCAGTTTTTTCAAGAACGGGATGGGTCAAAAGAATAAGGGTCGGTATTGCTGTGGAGGCATAATAAAAAAATCCGCAAATGCTAAATGTGCCCCTTGCAGTGATTACTGCAAGGGGCATTTTTTTCCAGCTTCCAGGATGGCATGGCCACAAAAAAACTCCCTTGGTACCAGAAGCACCAAGGGAGAAAACTAAACCAAATTGCCAGCTGTTATTATCTGTACAGGGCTTTGAGGTTGTCCAGAGTGGTGGACTCGGTAGCCACGGTACCATCGCTGGTGAAGGCAATGTTATCGTAGTACATGCCACAGGGATCGTAGTTAGTGGCAGTTGAGGCGAATCCGAATTGCAGGTACATGCCGTCCAAGCCCGAAACATCGACGCTCAGGGAGTAGCCGTTCCAGTCAGTGGAAACGCCGGTCATGTCGAGGGAGTGCATAGTAGAGGACCAGTCAGCTGGATTCAGGATCTTAATGAAGGCGAGAGCGGTAGAGTTGCCAGCCAGGTTACCTTTTTTGGCATCGAAAGTGAAAGTCCAGAGGCCAGAGACGCCACCAGGCAATACTTGCTCCTGGAACAAGTTGGATTCAACAAGATTTCCGCTTGCATGTTCGACGTTGCCATAATCGCTATAGACTACCAACTGTTGCATTTCCTGAGCCGGGCCACCCTGATCGACAACAATGTCACACCAGTTACCAGGATCCAGGTTGTTGGGAGCAGGCCAGGGACCATGTCCCCAAAGATAACCACCGGAGGGATCAAAAATGTTTCCGTAAACCAACCAACCATCGGCGGCAAGTTGACCATCGGTCATGGACAGGCTTTCGAAGTCTTGCGTATAGGCGGTCTGAGCGAAACCAGACAAGGGAATCAGGCACATCACAAGGACGCCGGCCAGCAATGCAATAACACTCTTTTTCATTTGTGAACCTCTCTTTGAGTAAACAACGGTGTTTGAAAAGAACGGTGAATGCCCAGAATTTGTGGGCCACTCAGGAGGATCAAAATCCCCCACAGTTTCTGACTGGGGAATCATACACTATGTTCGGTTACCGAATCAAGTGGAAAATTAAATAAAATTGGAAAAAAATCCAGTTTTCAAAGCATTTTGGCAAATTGTTAACCATGATTAGGACCAAGAGGCAGTAAAATATTTTTTGAAATGCCAATATTTATATCCAGAAGCGCCCTTGTTCGATAACCGCACAAAGAAAATAGGCTCCAGGAGCCACCATCCATGGGATCCTAAGTAGCTTTGGGTGTTAGTGGTTTTCTCCTCAATACACTGGTTTTTTTGTAGGCAGGTCTCCACTGACTGGAAAACGGGCTTTTGCTATTGGTCAGGAATTGGAAGGAAGAAGGGGGAAATTGAGTGAGCCCAACAAATAAAACCGGAATTTGCTGGGCTCAGTATTATAATCAGAGAAGTTTTATTTTATCATAACCATTCGACGGGTCTTGGAAAAAGGTCCAACATCCAGTTGGTAAAAATATACTCCTGTGGCCAGAGCCTGGCCTTCATCGTCTTTGCCGTTCCAGGTCACCTGATGTCTACCCGAGGAGTATGAAGTGCCTTGAATGAGCTGCCGTACTTTATGTCCGGAAACATCGAAAATACTGATATCGACATTTTCGGTTGATGGAATTTCAAAGGCTATGGTGGTGCTTGGGTTGAAGGGATTGGGGAAGCACGGCAGCAATGAATACCCGGCCAGCAGATTTTCCGGTACCGGGCTGTTCATATCTCTGAAAAATTCAACATA
>JAAEOA010000218.1 GCA_024223715.1 bacterium
CGCCATAGCAGCTCCAATCATAAGCGAGAGACTATTGCCTGGTCCAAAAGGCGGCAGTCGAGTGCAGAGCGCCTCGCCATATTTCTGGTTTGGCGGAACTATATCAAATGCAGGCGGGAGAAGAATCCGCGTGGGCCGACCCCAGCGATGGTTCGAGGAATGTACAACCATCGGTTGACTGTTGGAGAGATTTTCAGGGAGCGGATATTTCGTGATCACATAGAGTTACCTGATCGTTGGTCGGAATATTATGACCGAAAGGTGGTGACACGATCTTTGCCTAAAAACAATTCGCATGATCTTGCCTACGCTCGTTAGGAAAAAACAAAGGTCTACTGGCTTAATCCAAGCAAAGAAAGAGCGACAATTTCTTGGGCACAACTCAAACAATGCCATTTGGCTGAGGACCGCGCCTTCTTTTCTGCAAAGCAAAATAAAGCCTACAGTGGGCCCACCTGAAAGTCCTGAAATTTCGGGGGAGGTTCTCCGGTTAAAAACGGGACTTCGGATCAAGGGGGAACCAACTCCGAAGTCCCCAATGAGGCTTGACCTCTTTTTGCAAAAGACAAAACCCTTAGAAGGTGTCTTCCACGAAAAATATCATACTATTTTTGTATGGCTTAACAAAATTCATTATTTTGATTATATTATTAGAAATTCTTATAGCTCGCCATGTCATTACACTGCTAATCTTTATTCGGAGCCAAAATGCATCTTTCCAGCCGCCAACTGAAGGCCTTTCTTACTGTCGCCTCCACTTTGAACTTCACCCGGGCCGCCGAACGCTTGGGAATAACCCAATCCGCTCTGTCCCAACGAGTTAAACATCTTGAAGAAGAGCTGGGTTGTATCCTGTTGAACCGATCCAACCGTGGAGTCCAAGTCACTGATGCAGGCACTCGGGTCCTGCGATTCTGCCGCACTACGGCCTCTCTGGAAGAAGAGTTTCTGGCCGATTTGGGTAACGACCCTCAAGGTCCTTTGAAAGGAGTTATCAGAATTGCCGCTCATTCTTCAGTTCTGATGCCCGTTATTCTTCCGGTCATTGCCCCACTTTTGCGAGAAAATCCCCTTGTCCAGTGCGAATTCCTCAATGCCGAAACTGTTGATCTTCCAGGAATCCTGAATCGTGGCGAAGCCGAGTTCGTCATTATGGACCACTGCATAAACTCTGCGCACCTAATGACCCATGAACTGGGGCATGAAACCTACATTGCCATTGCCAGTGAAAACTACACAACCCGGGAAAACGTATATTTGGATTTAAATATTAATGACCACGTCACAGAAGATTTCTTTCGGCAGCAAGAAACATCTCCTCAATATAAACGCTCATTTATGTCCGATGTGTTTGGAATCATTGCCGGTGTGGAACAAGGTCTTGGACGAGCCGTAGTCTCTCGTCATTTACTTTCAGAGACCAGGCGTGTGCGTGTTCTTTCTGAATTCAAACCCATTGCCTCGCCCGTGGTTATACATTTTCACAGCCAATCATCCTACACCCGGCTACACCATTCAATTTTGAAATCACTACTGAATAATACACCGGAAATTTTGTCTTAATTGAAGATAACCGTACTTAAGACTTTCCCCTGAAGGCCGATAAATGGTATGAGCCCGGAACGCCGGGTGTTCTCACCCAGGCCGCGAACCCAGCCTTTAAGGGGCCGAAGACATGCTCAAGTGGAGGATCTGTTTTGCAATTAACTACTAATTCAATATTGAAGGAAATTAAGACATCCGGGCAATTGCCTTCACCTACTGGAGTGGCTTTAAGCATCCTTGAATTGACTCGTGATCCTAATACCAATACCGAAGACATGGCTCAGGTTTTGGCGGGCGATCCTTCATTAACTGGTCAAATTTTAAAATACGCCAACTCTGCCGATAGTGGTTCGCGCGGTGAAATCACCAGCATAAATGACGCCTTAGTCAGGCTGGGCATGAGTTCCGTCCGCCAACTTTGTCTCGGATTTTCAGTCCTCAGCAACTCACGCAGCGGCCCCTGTATCAGTTTCGACTATGGGGCTTATTGGACTCAGTCTCTGGCCATGGCTGTAAGCTGTCATGCTTTGTGCCAGCGTATTAAATCCGTTAATCCCGATGAAGGCTTCACCTGCGGCTTGCTTGGATATATCGGTCATTTGGCTCTGGCCAGTGTTTACCCTGAAAAATATTCTCAGGTCCTCAAAAAGTGGAACCATGGCCTTCTTTCCGACCTGGCAAAACTTGAAGAACAGTCCCTCTCCATCAACCACAACAGTGTCAGCGCCGTTTTGTTTGAAGATTGGGGATTGCCTGAATTTTATGGTTTGGCCGTGGAGATGCAGGACAATACTGAATGGAGTGAATTTCCCCCTGGTAGCACCGCCAGTGAACGGGGTTACAAGCTGGGCCGGATCCTCAACATTGCTCATCTGACTTCAAAAATCTGTTTGGAAACAGGTCCCGAAAGACACTCCATGGTTTTGAAATTCATGAAAATTGGTGAAGAGCTGGGAATCGAAGAAACAGAATGGCAACAGCTTTACGACAACATACTCGAAGAATGGGAACGCCTGGGAAAACTGCTGAATATTGTCACCAGTAATGTGCCCAATATGGAAACCCTGGCTCGCAGAGCACGAGAATTTAAAGGTTTTATTCCCGACAAAAATGGGGCCAGGACAGGAAGTCCCCACCCTGTCACTTCACCTGAAAATGCCGTGGACAATAGCGAAGCCATGGCAGACTTGGCTGAGCAAGCTGTTTTATCCAAGGGTATGGACATTCTCCTTGTTACAGACAGCCCGGTTGATATGCGAATTCTGGAAAAGAAACTCAATGCTGCCGGCCACCGTCTGACTATGGCTGTCGATGGACAGGATGCTCTCGAAAAAACCCTTATGACCAACCCACAGGTCATTCTTACTGATTGGATGATGCCTCGCATAGATGGCCTTGAACTGACCCGCAGCTTGCGTCGAACAGATATTGCCGCCGAGACGTACATCATTATCATGACTGCTCAGGAAGGTAACGAACAGCTGGTTGAAGCTTTCGATTCCGGTATTGATGATTATGTTGTCAAACCCATCAATCACAAAATTCTGGCCGCCCGCCTCAAAGCGGCCACCCGTATTGTGGCCCTGCAGGAACGTGCGGCACGGCACCGTGAAGAAGTGAAAGCAACCGTCAATAATTTGGGTATTTTGAGCCGGAGAATGGAAACCATGGCTCTTGAAGACCAACTGACTGAACTACCCAACCGACGTTGCGGGCTGGATCATTTCAATAAAGAATGGTCCCGCTCAACTCGAAACAAGGAATCGTTGTTGTGCATGATTTTGGATATCGACCATTTTAAAAATGTTAACGATACCTACGGGCACGATGCAGGCGATGTCGTATTAAAAAGTACGGCCGCCATCATGAAAAACTGCATGCGAGACAGCGATGTTGTTTGCCGATTTGGTGGCGAGGAATTCCTGGTCATTTGCCCGGGAGCTGATGTTGAAGTTGCGAAACTACTTGGCAATCGTTTGCGCAAGGCAATTGAAGCCAATGTCCTGGATACTGATGAGTTCAAAGGAAACGTAACCATCAGTATTGGTGTGGCAGTTCGCAATGCAGAACACCAATCGCCCCAGGAGCTTATCAAAGAAGCTGATGAAGCTCTTTATGCGGCCAAGGACGCCGGACGCAATATGGTTTGTATTGCTGAGTAAGGTACTGGCCCAGTGTAAAAAGAAGCCCCTCGCACTTTTGTGCGGTGGGGCTTTTTAGTTTTTGGCATGGAACCTGCGCTTTAGATCGAGATGAAAATCAGCAATGGGTTTAACGTTTTGTTCCACATCAAGAATTTCCATGGCCTGTTTGTAGTCATCCGGATGTACGTGCATGATGTAGCGGTAGCCACCTAGACCGTCGCCCACGCCATTGGCGCTGCTAACATTAATCTCTTCATCACACAGTTTTTTGTGGATCTGGACCAAGGCACCCAATTCATCGTCTCCATGAATCATGAAAGCATGATGAGGGCCCACCAAGCGCAATCCATTGTGCCGGGCGAGGTCTCCAAGCCAAGTGCTGTTCAGGGGGTAAATAACCAGCTGGGTGCGATCACGACCTACGGGAAAGGCGTTGAAGGCCAGAAGATTCACGTCGTCGTGGACCAGGGTCTCGAGGAACTTACAACCCATGCCGGGTTTGTCCTCAACGGTGGTGTAGAAATAATCTACACTGTAGATGTTTGCGCTCATGGTGCGCCTCCTTCATTTTGCGGCATGCCGCTGTGCCGAACGAAGTCCCGTGGGGCAGAACTCCGTCAGTGACGATCTGCAAATTGATCGGTCCCGACAGCATGCGTGAAAGAGGCCTTTCACATCCGATTTCCGTATCGTGATCCTTTGCCGGAAGCCGAGCTTGTGACTTACGAGATTCGCCGGATAAAGGTTCATGTCCTTTTGTGAATATTTGGTCTTTTTCCATAAATAGAGACCTGTCACCAAGGACTTCTTTATTATACCACAAATCTCGGACCCGGTGAAGGAGTTTGTTAATTTTTTGACGTTTCAGGGGGGAAATCGATTCCGACAGCAAAGGCGATGGCTGGAAAATTCAAGCGGTCGGCATGGAGGATTCAATAAAGATTCGGCGGAAGTACCTATGGTTTAAGGCTTTAATGATCGCCGATCAGAAACCTGTCAGTTTAGATCAACCCACTGGATTTTTTTGGCGGCAAAAAATAACCACTATTTTTGGGGAGCAGATAAAATACCTGCTCCCCAATATTAAACCTAATTCCCACTCACAATATTCTTCAATATTGACCCACCAAGGCCGCCAGCACCTTTATGCTCGCCTCGGTTACGTCCCACCGCTGCACTCATTCGGTCAGCAAGACGACTGAAAGGCAAGGTCTGCAAATAAACCCGTCCAGGCCCACTCATGGTTGCCAGGAAGAGCCCTTCGCCGCCAAAAAGGGCGTTCTTGAATCCTCCCACAAATTGAATGTCATAATCTACCGATTCCTGGAAGGCTACCAAACAACCTGTATCCACACGTAAAGTTTCCCCGGGTTGCAAATCTTTGCTGATGACTGTTCCACCGGCATGTGTGAAGACAAGACCATCGCCTTGCAGTTTCTGCAGTATAAAACCCTCGCCACCAAACAAACCAGCGCCCAGTTTTTTGGTGAAAGCCACGCTAATTTCGGTTCCTTTGGCAGCACACAAAAAGGCATCTTTCTGACACAATAAAGTGCCGCCGAATTGTGACAAATCAACCGGGATGATTCTTCCCGGGTAGGGAGCTGAAAAAGCCACATGACCTTTTCCGTTGCCTTTTTGGGCAAAGTTGGTAATGAAAAAACTCTCACCGGAGAAAGCGCGTTTCAAACCAGAAAAAACACCGCCGCCTGTGCCAGTATCCATTTGAATTCCATCTTCCATATACAACATGGCTCCGGCTTCAGCCTGCACTGCTTCGCCCGGATCCAATTCCACAACAACGGCCTGCATGTCGTCGCCTACAATTTCATATTCAATATCGTGAGCCATGGTTTTCTCCTGAGGTCATGGGTCAAGACGCATGATGCGCCCTTCAATTTTACTTTCAATGGGTCCGGAAGCCTGAGCCACCGCCTGGACCACAGCTTCGGTTATGGTCAGCCCTACGTCGTTTACCCGTTCGGGTACTTCGATATTCAAATAAACATCGGCCATCATGACGACGTAATCGGGCATGGCCACGGTATAGACGGTTTCGGGCTTTAAGAGTTTCCCGGCCACCAGAATTTCTTCCACCAAAGCTTCTTCACCGTTTGTCCGAAATTGGTAAGCAACTCCTGAAACCTGTAGAATTCCATGCTGTCCACCCACTTGGGCATCGGCATTACTTTGTATTACTGTGGCCAGTTGTTTGCCGGTCAGCTCCATGGTGACCAGAGAATTTGAAAAGGGAAGCATTTCGTTTATATCCAGCGCGGTAATTGGACCGGCTTTCATTGATTTTCGGATGCCACCACTGTTGATCAGCCCTACATCGGCGTTACCGGTCAGTCGCATTTGGTCAGCCAGATAATTGCCCAGATTGCTTTCGCTGCGTCCTTTGTGCCAATCGGTTTTCAGAGTTCCGAGAGTGCGACCAAAACGTTCGGCCACCTGTTTTTCATAACCACCGACAAGGGCCGTCAATTCCGGGCCAGCCGTTGCACCATCGGCCCAGAGGGTAATCAACCGACCTTTATAACCGGTGACCCGGTCGTTTTCGACCTTCAGATCCAACCGTCCCAGATTGGTCCATTTGGAGCCAGCCTGCACCACCAGAATATTCCCCACCAAACGAGGCTTCTTCAAACGTGAGTGGCTGTGCCCGCCGACAATGACGTCCACTCCCGAGCCATGCAGCTCCTTGGCCAGCTTCAGATCATTGTCCACACCGTTGTGGCTGATTACCACCAGAAGATCCGTTTCACTATCCAGATTGGCAGCCTGTTTCCGAATAATTTTTGACTGATTAATATTTTCCAGACCCTGAAAACGACTTGGAGCTACAACTTCATCCATTTCCATGCACGAAACACCAATGATCCCAATTTTTAAACTATTTCTGGAAAGCACAACAGGTTCGGATCGAAAAACAGGCTGACCCTTTTCGTCAACAATGTCAGCAGCCAGCACCGGATATTCGAACAAAGGCACAAGGTCCTTCACGTTTTGCACGCCGATATCGAATTCATGATTGCCCAACACACCGGCATCGTATCCCAAAAGGCTCATTATGCCAGCGACAGCCTCGCCGGGAACCCCTTCATCGGCAATCTGGCAAACCGGGTTTCCAGTCATGAAGTCGCCAGCATCCAAAAAAATGCTTCCCTCTGTGTTGATCTTTTCGCGATCCAAATGCCAGGCCAAAGAAATGGCGCCCCCTACCAGGCGGCCATCGTCGCGCCAAACGGCCGGTCGGGGCAGGAAAAAACTGTGGGAATCGTTAGTATGAAAGAGGGTTAAATTGAAAGATCCGTTTGACTCGGCAGGAGGTGGGTTATCAGATCCGGAAGCCCGGGCAAGCTCCGGTGCTACAATCACAAAGCCAAAAATCAGGCTGAAAGCTGTTACTAAAAGGTAAAAAATATTTTTTCGCAGGATTTCTAAAACCTGAGTGAGTATTGCCGATCTATTCATGGTATCATTCTCCAACTTCGGGGGCGTTGTCTTTTGTCCATTTGTAACCTGCAAAAGCGCAACGAGCAACCCTCTTTGTCCTGGTCCGAAAACAATGAATGTTGATTCTTTGACCCTATGAGGTTTATTCTTTTCTCATCA
Organism: bacterium; assembly: GCA_024223715.1. Taxonomy (GTDB): domain Bacteria; phylum Krumholzibacteriota; class Krumholzibacteriia; order LZORAL124-64-63; family LZORAL124-64-63; genus LZORAL124-64-63. The sequence goes on from JAAEOA010000218.1 coordinate 7,308, forward strand.
TGAATGTCATAAAAGAACACGGCTGGGTTTTTCTTCTACTGGTGGCAACCTCTTTTCTTGCCTTTGGCAAAATTTTGTCTACCCCTCTGTGGAATCCCCTGGACGCGCAAATCCTTTGTGAAGCTCATAATCTGTCCAAAGAGCCTCTGAAAATGTTCTCTCATATTGGGTTTTATTTCAGCCAGCCTCTTCTTCAAATGGCCTTCCTGTTAGAATACCGGTTTTTTGGTCTGGACCCGGTGGGTTATATCGCGGTTAATCTGACCCTTCATGCTTTTAATTCATTTTTGGTCTATATGCTGGTGCACATGCTCTTTCCCCGAAGACCAATGGCCATTCTTTCGGCTCTGCTGTTTGCCCTTGGGGTGGGCAGTTACGGCAAAGTCTTCATGGGTATTCACCAACTCGAAGCCCTCATGATGGCCGGCCTTCACCTGTTGGTTCTTTATTTTTTCATACGCAATGATTTCCGCCGCGATGGCAGTATCAGGTCGCCTCTGTTTCTCTTGGGATTGGCTCTTTTTCTCGTTACCGGATTGACCCGTTACGCCTCTTTCTCCCTTATTTTAACTTTGATGGCTTACAAAGCTTTCTTCTTCAAGTGGCGCATGGGTCGAGCCATTCTTTCCAAAGACCTTTTTGTTTTTGCTTTGACTGGAGTGGTTTTCTACTGGGCCCAGGGACATTGGGGTTACCGCCAAGCCACCGTTTTCGACAATATGGAGCATGCAGAGCACTTCAGTCTGTTGTCTATAAAGAACATTTTTCGTTACCTGACCCTCATGTTCTACCCCATGCAGAGAAGCCCCATCCTGTCTGAAGCCAATAATCTTGTTATTCTGATTTATGAAGCCCGAACATACATTCGCTTTGCTCTGACCCTTGCCATTCTCTCCTACAGCTTTTTTGGGTTTGTTTTTGGCAGCAAAGCCATTCGGTTTTTTATTGCCTGGACCTACATTACCCTACTCCCGTTTTCCAGCCATACGGCAGGCGGAGAATGGCTGAACCTCAGTCATCTTTATTTAACCTCGCTGGGCTTCTGCGTCATTCTGGCAGCAGGCACACGTGGCACCTCGCGTTTACTTGTTAAGGCCGGCATTCGAAGGTTTGTACCGTATTTGGTTCCTTTGGCTTTTGCTTTGGTCTCGGTAGGACTTTCCAGTATGCTGGACCAGCAAAATCTGCGAAGGGCCAACAGTCCCCAGGGAATTGAAATGCGTGAGCAAATGTTACGCGCATGCACCAGTCGCCCGGTTCGACTTCAGGAACAACCCTGATCGTCAATTTCCGAAATGGAACATCATGCTCCACCGCATTTTTTTAGGAACAGTACTTGTTCTAATTTTTGTTTCTCCAACCGCTGCGGCCAGCCCTGATGACTGCTGCCAAATTGAAAAGGGAATTCAAGCCATCTGGTCGGGAACCAATCCCATCATGACATATGAAGAATTGGCCTCATATTGTGGTCCCATTTTGTGGTTCTCCCCTGATGAGCCCAGTCTGGAACGCGCAAAGGGAGCCGACATCAGAGTTCCCACGTCCTTCCCTTTTGAAAAATCTGTCGACGCTCCGGTGGTCTATTATATGGTTCGAAACTTGGTTCAGCGGGGCGATGATTCCGGTCCAGCCATTTATCGTGACAACGCTAATCGCATCGATACCGAAATGGATCTGCGATCTCTCGTGGGCATTGATCTGGATTATTTTTTCTACTATCCCACCGAAGAAGGCCTTGGCGCTCACAAGCATGATGTGGAGTCAGTTTTTGTGAAGCTATACGTGCACCACTGTGAAGACTGCATTGAAGACAAATTTGCTCTTTTTGTTGAGCGAACCACTGCCAAAGCCCACGGCCTGCAGTGGTACGACAATACTCTGGTCTCTGATGAATACACTGAATTCCCCATGACCATTCTGGTGGAAGAAGGCAAGCACGCCAGTTGTACTGATAAAAATCATGATGGAGTCTACACACCAACTTTCGATGTGAACCAGAGAGTGAACGATGCTTGGGGGCTGCGTGATATTATGCGCTCAGGTGGCCTTTACAGTGGTGGATTCCAGGCATGGATGGCCAAAGTGCGCCATCCCGAATATCGTGTATTTCCTCCTCTTCCGAAAGACAGTCCTCTGCGGGAATTTTTTGAGTTTGATGGCCGTTATGCCGCTAACCACGCTATTTACCAGCTACGCCCCTTCCCCCGCCCGGAAGAAGTCGACCAGGAAAAAGAACCCACTCTCATTCACTTTATTGACGACAAAGGAGACCCGGAATGGCCGGAACTCATGGAAGCTAATTCTTTAAAAGCGGTAACCCATTGGATGGACGAAGAGACTTTCATCAATTCTCTCAGCTTTGCGTACCGATATGATGGCCTGAACTATGGCCACCGGAACCACACCGGGGGCATTTCCATGATGTTTCCACTGCTGATTGTTAAAAATGTATCTGACCCGGTTGCCGGGGGCTGGTTTGTTAACCGTATATACTTCAAGGACAAGAAATTGAGAGACTTTTCCTGGAACCTTGTTTACACCCCAAGCGCTTCCCGCTGGATAGATGGCTATTTTGCTGCCGGCTGGGAGTGGGATGAAGATGACTTTGGAAACGTGCATACCGATATTATGACTGAAACCGGCCTGAAGTTTCGCCTGAACATGAGCCATACTCCATTGTCTTTCCTCAGCGTTTTGGGCACTGATTTCTGGGGAGTGCGCATTGGGGTCAAAAACAAGGGTATTTTCAACTGGGAAAGCATGGGATATGCCGTGGAAATCGGAGCCGGAGTTTGGTAAAAGGGTTGCTTTTGCCGATGAGGAAAGTATCTTTCCTGAATCACTAACGGTTGCCTCCATCTGAGAGGAACCGGGTTAAAATTACCATTCAAGGAGACGGAAACAATGGCCAAGTACAAGATCGGATGGATGCCCGGCGACGGCGTAGGTGTTGACGTAATGGACGCCACCCGCACGGTGCTGGACAAATTGGGCTTCGAAGCAGATTACGTTCACGGAGACATTGGCTGGGAGTTCTGGAAAACCGAAGCCAACCCTCTTCCGGACCGAACCATCGATATGCTCAACAGTGTTGACGCCGCCCTCTTTGGCGCTATTACAAGCTTGCCTAAAGAAGAAGCCGAAAACGAATTGATCGATGAACTCAAAGGAACCGGAAAAGTCTACCGCAGTCCTATCGTTCGTTTGCGCCAGGAATTTAACCTGAGCACCAACCTGCGTCCCTGCAAAGCTTACGACGGCAACCCATTGAACTTCAAAGAAAACCTAGACCTGGTGGTTTTCCGTCAGAACACCGAAGGTCTGTACATGGGCGTGGAATACCATCCCCTACCTCAGGATGTTCGTGAAAAACTGACCGAGACCCATCCTTCGCAAATGGGTAAACTCGATGGTGTTGACAATGACGACATCGCCATCAGCACGCGTATTTTCACCCGAGCCGGTTGCCAGAACATTGTTCGTGACGCTTTTGAATACGCCAAAAAGTTTGGCTACAAATCCGTTACTGTTGTGGAAAAACCCAACGTCGTGCGTGAGACCAGCGGCCTGATGGTTCGCGAAGCCCGCAAAATCGCCCTGGACTACCCTGGCATCGAACTGTGGGAAACCAACATCGACGCCATGGCCATGTGGCTTGTGAAAAACCCTCAGGACTACGGAGTCCTCGTGGCCAGCAACATGTTCGGTGACATTGTCAGCGATTTGTGTGCCCAGCTCGTCGGTGGACTTGGTTTTGCCTGCAGTGGCAACATTGGTAAAAAAGTTGCAGTCTTCGAGCCCAGCCATGGCTCTGCTCCCAAGTATGTTGGCATGAACAAGGTGAACCCCATTGCCATGATTCTGTCGGCTAAAATGATGCTCGACCATCTGAATGAAAAAGAGATGGCCAACAAGCTGGAAGCCGCCGTTGCCGCTGTTATCGCCGAAGGCGAAGTGCGGACTTACGACATGGGTGGCAGCCATACCACAACCGAAATGGCTGATGCCATTGCAGCCAAGCTGTAGTTGGTTTTGGTTTGAGTTGAGTGTCTGGTTAATTCCAGAAAAAGAAAAGACCGGGAAGCTGCTCAGTGGCTTCCCGGTTTTTTTGTTTTGGACAGGAGCAGGTTCAATTCCTGTTGGGCCTCTTTTTTGTAAGGCCCGGTTTCGGATCTGTTTTGTAAATCGGTCAAGACACTGTCGACCAGAGCCTGATTGTTCGTGGCTATGCCAATCATACCCAACTCGGAGATAAAGCGGGGTTGGCCCGGCGAAAGCCGTAGAAGGCGTTCCAGTTCCCGACGCGCTTTGCCATAATGTTCTCCGCCAAACATTCGCCCGGCATAGGCATAACTGCCACCAACTCCTTTACCCAGATATTTGAACCCAACCATGCCGGTGTTGAAGTACAAGTGCTGATTCAACCAATCGTTGCTGGGAATTTCGTCGAGGTCTCGAACCAAGGTTGCCGACTCCAATTCGGGAAAAAACAGACACAGATTATCGATATTTTTTAAGGCTCGTTCGAGCATTAGAAAGCGTATTCGTTTCTGGTTTTTTTCCACTGAATTGTTTGCGCTCAGGTGCATGGATTCTTTGGCCATGACTCCGGGCAGAATGACAATTTCAGTATCCAGCGGTCCTTCGGTTGCTTTTAGATTTTCCACAGCGGTTTTAACAAGGTGGGCATAACGAATAACCGGGTCAGCATGAAGCCTTTCGTTCATCATATCGTTTCGGCGCATGTGGCCTTGCCAACCGGTCAGCAGAGCCAGCAACAGAGGCAATAGATAGGCTGATTTTTGCCAATTCCGAGGAAGTTTGCCCAGGGCAGAGGCTGCGAGGATCCACAATGAAATAAGCGGCACCATTGTGTAATAATGGTAGGAGTGTCGCAGTAAAGGAAGAACCGGGGCAAGCAAGGCCAGAAAGATTATTGAGGCCTGGGTAGTGGGCTTTCGCCAGGATTTGTTGCGGATGACCAAGGCAATTAGAATAGCTGGAATGAACAAACCCCATGGCCAAAGTGCTGGCATGTTGGTTGCAATTCGGTCTGGATAAAAATCCCAAACACGGACCAGCCAGGCCAAATGAGTTAAGAGAGTTTGCACGATGTTCAGACCAAAGCCAGTGGCGTAGGGGTCACCTGCTTCGGGTACACGGGCGGAGTTGACAAAGATTAGAACTGCAGCGGCTATTAGGACTCCGGATCCAGCCAGAGTGAGCCGTCGAATCAGAGGCATGGGATTAGTCATTGGCATTACCAAACACAAAACGGGCAGGAGGAAAACCCCGGCTTCTTTGGTAAGAAGGGTCAGGCCGAATAAAGGTATTGCCAGATATTGCCACCGACCTTCGGTCAGGAAACTGAGAGTTGTCAGGAGGCAAAACAGAGCAAAGAAGACCTCCTGCCCCCCGCTGATCCAGTGCAGACTGGTGAAGGCAGCTGGGGAAAAGAGGAAGAAAAAGCCTGCTATGATTGAGCTCTGTTGCGTTAGGTTCAGACGGCGGGAAACTTGAGTTACCAACCAGGCAGAGAGGCCGTGCAAGGTAAGGATAATAAAGTGGTAATATTCCGCATTTGATCCGAACAGATTCCATGCCACAGAGAAAAAGCCACGGGTTGAAATCAAACGCCAAATGGATGGTGGCCAGGGATCGAGTAGAGCTGCCTGCCGAAGAAAGCCAAGGTCGTCCATGCAGAAGAAAATGGATGCGGCGGGACGATAAAAGAGAAGTGAGACTGCTATGAAGAGCAGTGGGGTGAGCCAGAGTTGGAGGCGTTTTGGGGTTTGAGGTTTGATTTCCATTTTTAGGTTGTTTCTTTGAAACGCCTTTAGGGTTAGTGGTGTTATAGCGGGGTTTTGGTTGGATTGTATTTTATAGAAAAAAAATTTTATAACAACTTCTGTTTTTTTAATGTATAGTTTTTAAAATCCTATTTGTGGTCTAAAATCCACTTGGGATATTCAGGATACCGGAAAAATGTTTTTCACAGTTCATCAGAATAGTTACTTGAGTTCAGAAAAACTTGCAGGTAATAAATTCAAACAGATAGCCAAGAGAATGAGATGCGATTCTAGTTTCCTTCGTACAGTTAGTACAGCAGGACAATTTCTCTGAAAGACATCGATACACATGAAAACCACAAGCCAATATTTGACAACCAATTGGAGGGAGCACAAATGAAATCCTGCATTACTTTTTTCCTCAGCATTGCCGTGTGTTTGCAGGCCCTGGGAACCGAAATTTCCAGCCCAAATTGCATAAGTCTTTATTTCGACGAAAGTGCTGAAGTCCATTGTCTTGAGGATGTGGAATTCGAAGACCTTGTCTCCATGTATGTGGTCATGACCAATCCAACCGAAGATTTCATTTATGGGTTTGAATTTGGTTTCGATGTGGTTGGTGAGGCCTTGCTTTTGACCGCCAGCTACAATCACCCAACTTTGTTACCAAATAGTTTCAATAACTTCATCGTTGGATATCCCGAACCCATGCCTGCATCACAAGCAACGGTTTTGGTTTGGGTTGATTTGCTGTACCAGGATAATAATCTGGGCCCTGTGGATTTTTTCCCTCATGGATCCATTCCAAGCTCCATCGATCCGGCGTTCCCCACAATCCTGTTGGAAAACGGCGAACTTGTTCTGGGAAATATTTTGACCGATGGCAGCGCCATGGCCCAAATCAACGGCGGGTGCAATGTTGTTGCAAATGAATCCATCAGCTTTGACAACCTTAAGAGCCTGTTCCGATAATTTGGATCTCAGGTTTTGTACGCGAGCTGCAAGAACAGATTGTTGCTTAACCCAAGTTTTTGGCTCACCGGACGGAGCAGGATTTCCACCGACGGGACAGCTTTGGAATCTGTTTTTTTCAAAACGCTTCTCTGGTTTCCGAGTCAGTTTCGGAAGGAACCGAATCAGTAACTGCATATCTAGGCTTGACTAATTCATCAACTTAAAGGAATCTGTGCCAGTGGTCCTCCGAGATCAGAACATTGAGTTTTTGGGTTGTGCCTAAAAGAATGTCGCTGGTTCAATTTGTGGCCACAGATTTGATTAAACACAGGGGATTTATGTGTTTTAGGTTGAAGATTGCTGGGTATTTTTGTATAAAAGCACCCAGCGACATTCTCTAGGGCACAACCGAAATAATGATTTGGCCATACATCTACGACGACCCCAACCAAATCTCTATGAAACTTTGGTATGGGAATCTGTGGTTATGGCACGGACCTTGGAGGGGCCGAATTTCACCCGTCATCAGGAAGTTGGGACTTGCCATTGCAATCATCAATGGCTCTGCTCCTGTAACAACAGGGCCTCATACCCGGGGCAAGGTGAAATCGCTTTTTAAGTAATATGTGAAAATGGTTTAGAGCTTCACATAGGTGTAATTCGACGTTCTGTGTACAAACTAAACAACTTCAAAACTTTCAAAAATGAGTAAATACCATTATGAAAAACACACGAATCACAAAAAAATCTGATACAAAAATCTTAGTCATTTACTTGTATACTTCCTTAGTCATATTA